>JAZTVX010000081.1:0-18577 GCA_045635565.1 Alphaproteobacteria bacterium | reverse complement strand
ACCACATTTACAACACAACAGTGTTTATAGCATTTCTACTACATTATCTTTAGATTTATTCATTCGAGGATTCGTCAGTTTAATCTATTACTAGTTAAACATTCTAACCATGAGTATTTTGTAGACCACCAGACTTTTAGTTACATATTACATCTCTGCAACACTTTCCTTTGCATTACTACAATAGGGTAACCAAATCTGACTTTAGCGAATTTTATGTAATTTAACAACTATCTATCAAATTACATATCGCAGTTTTTATGGCAGGTGCTTCAAGTCGTTACTCTCTCATTTCACCTATCGTCTTGCCAGTTGCATAATGTTACTCATGCTCTAAGCTTTTGAACTTAGAAACGTTCCACACTACTACTATAATTGCAATACTTTATTAAGTGATTTTATTGTACATCATATTTCGACACATGTCAATAGTTTTTTTTATTTTTTTTTATTTTTTTTATTAACCATTATTTTTATTAAGAAAAATAATTCTGCTTACACCGTATCAACATCATTATCATATTCTTCTTCAATATCAATAGTTCGAATCAACTTTACTTTACTGACTTTTGAACCGGAAAATGACTGCAAAACCTGTGCAATGACAGGTGTTTTTTCTAATTCATGAATCAATAAATTTTGCTTCTCATCCTTTTTTTCTTTGATTGTTTGAGCATCAGCATTTTTTTTATGAACAATCTGCCAACTTTCACCAGCCTTTTGCTGTAAAAAACGAACCAATTCACCACTCAATTGAGTTGGTGTTTCAGTTGTAAAATCACATGTTAAAACAAAATTTTCCAATGAAACAGGACGAATACAGTTTTCAATGTTATATGCCAACATACGTTCTCCAACACTACGAGCAAACGATGCCATATCGGCAATTGTTGCAAATTTAGAAACTGTTGTTTCCGATATCGGCAAGGGGTCAATATTTATAGATGAATTACAGACAGTTCCGACTGTTTTTGGCTTTGAAATACCTATTGCCGATTTAGTTCCTGTTGAAGTTTCAATCGACACTACACCGTTTTTTTTTATGTCCTCAATAACATCACTCACGGATGGCAATTCCGATAAATAAGCAACACGTATCAAAACCATCTCTAAAGAAATCAACGGATTATCAGCCTGTTTAATTTCATTCAACCCTTTTAATAATAATTGCCATAAACTGGTTAAAATACCCATTGATAATGTTTGTGACATTTGCCTACCCCGAATGCGTTCGGCTTCCGGAACAGTTAAATCATCCGCCAATTCGGGCATAATTTTAACCCGTGTTAACCAATGCGTTAGAGATAGCATATCTTGTATAACAACCAACGGATCAGCCCCGTTCTTGTATTGTCTTTCCAACAGATTCAATGCATCATTGATTTTACCACTCATTAACAATTCAAATAAATCAAATAATTCTGTTCTATCAGCCAAACCCAACATTTGACGAACATCTATTGTTTTAATATTTGAATTAAATTGTGTGATAGCCTGATCCAACAAAGAAAGCGAATCACGAACAGAACCATCACCTGCTCGAGCAATCAATTGCAAAGCCTCACGTTCAGCTGTAACATGTTCCAAATCAGAAATTCGATTTAAATGTTCAACTAATACACTTTCATCTAATCGCTTCAAATCAAAACGCTGACATCGTGATAGAATCGTAACAGGTACTTTACGTATCTCTGTTGTCGCAAAAATGAATTTAATTCGTTCAGGTGGTTCTTCCAAAGTTTTAAGCAAAGCATTAAATGCCGCCTTCGACAGCATATGAACTTCATCGATAATATATATTTTAAATCGAGCCGATACAGGATTGTATTTCGCTCCTTCAATAATTTCACGAATATTATCAACACCTGTGTTGCTGGCTGCGTCAATTTCAATCACATCAATATGTGCATCAGCGGCAATTTCCCGACAATGCTTACAAACACCACATGGATTTGGTGTCATATTCCCTTTTCCATCAGGACCGACACAATTTAAACCCTTTGCAATGATACGAGCCGAACTTGTCTTGCCGACACCACGAATCCCCGTTAACATATAAGCATGTGCCAAACGATTATATTCAATGGCATTGGTAATCGTTTGAACCAAGGCTTCCTGCCCGACTAAATCAGAAAAAATTTGAGGTCTGTACTTACGCGCTAATACATGTGATTGTGTCATTTTTTTGTTTCCTTTTGGGTTATTGTGCACGAAATCCAAAAGCCTGTCAAGTATATTTTAAAAAAATAACATTCTGTCAATATTATCATTGAAATTATCAGATTTTTATGGTACAATTCCTATGTTATGAGTTTTTAAAGGAGATACCAATGGCTGAAAAAAGAACTCCCCGTGTTGAGGAATTATTTCAAAAATTAAATCGATATGAAACTGATGAAAACGGCAATCCGGTTTCTTGGGCCTCTCTTCATCATAATGAATTTATTGCTGAATTGATGGCACTGGATAAATCCGAATTTGATTGGCGTAAAGATACATGCATGGGTTTATATTTGCCTGCATGCATTATTGGAACAAATGATGTATTGTTGACTGATAAATTTCTCAAGGCAACAAAATTAAATTTAAACACACCAACACCAGACAATGTACCCTTATTGCACAATGCCCAGACCCCTAAAATGATGAAATACTTAATTGCTATGGGAGCGGATATAAATGCAACCGACAATTATGGTACATTATTGACGAAAATGGCTTCATACGGAAATCTTGAAGGTGTTCGGTTTTTAGCTGAAAATGGGGCAAAATTAAATACAGTCAGTAAAGAGTTTGGCATGACAGCTGCTCATGCCGCAGCACTATCCGGCAATGTGGAGGTTTTAAAATATTTAGCCTCCAAAGGTTGCAATATGACTGCAAAAGATAAAAAAGGCCATACACCTTTATATTATGCAAAATATGAATCCCTTGATTATTATGATGAAGATTGCGTTAAATTCTTACAGGAATGTGAAGCAAAGAAAAAAGTCAAAGGAAGCAAAAAAACACCTTCTAAGAGTGCACCCAAACACAAGGGTCGTTTGAAAGGTAGAATATCGGCTTCATCTGATTATGCACAAACAGAACAAATCGAAGATGAAACCACATATTCTGCTTCCATGTTGGCACGATTGAATGATGCTTCTGAAAAAGTATCGGAACAACCGACAATTATCAACCGTGGAAAAGAAATTGTCTAATCTTACTTATTGTTTATTATAGATTTAAAGCCGACATCTTGTCGGCTTTTTTAGTTTAGTTATACAAAGCAAATCCTCACAAAAAATATTCTGCTTAAAACAAATAACAAACACCTGTTTCGAATAGAATAACAAAATTTTTGCTTTATTATTACACACGTGCAAAATATCGAAAATGTGGAACAGATGTATAACGCCCCTGTTCAAAAGAAGCAATTTTAATGGCTTTCGGACAAACAACCGTCATATCGTCATTTAATCGAGAAGTTGCTTCACTCATACGAACAAATGAAATTTGATTCGTTTGCGAATCGTAAGCATGCCCAACATATCCATTGTTTAACAACACGTCAATTCGATCAAAATCACAACAAGATGCTGTTAATTTTGATTTACCATACCACACATTCGTTCGCAAGGGCCGTTGCATTAACGCAATTTGTCCGTTATCAGACGGATCAATTGCCGAAGAAAACATTGTAAATCCATTACTGAAATAAGGTGTCATATTCCAATGATTATGTCTATCAACAATTGAAAAAGCATGTGTACAACCTTCTTTGCGTGCTCTTTCCACACGAAAATCAATCATAATTTGATTTAACTTATTGCCCCGAAAAGCCGGCAACACACAATCTCCACCCAAAGCAGCAACAACATAACCACCTTTATGAAATACGTCATATTGACATCCGGGAATTTCCTGATTAAATGTTTTTCTATCACGACATAATGTCAAAGAAGACATAGCAACCAGTTCTTTCCCTACAAAAATACCAATATAGTGAACATCCGCTTGTTTTAAAGCTTCTTCATAGTACGACAAATCATGACGATGAATATAACAGGCTTCTTCCGGCTTTAATCCGGCGTATATTGCATCAGACAACTGTGCCATTTTCTGAATATCATAACATGATAATGAACGTAATATAAACGGCATTGTTTGTTTTGTTTCGCAACCGTCTTTCTTGTTTAGTTCCCCTGCCCATACGCCATCTAACTTGACTTTAATCATTTTTTCCCTTTTAAAATAAAAAAAACAGGATTCTCATCCTGTTTAAATTGAATTATCATAAAACAAAACAACTAAAACAGGATACAAAAATCCCGACGTTTAGATGATAATTGTTTTATTGTAAAAATCATATACTTCCCTTCTTTTTTTCTTATGTTATTTTAATTTACATGAAATGTCAATATTTTTATTAAAAATAAATTGATTTTTTTTTGTAAGTTCTTACAATAAAAGCAGGAGAAACACAATGACACAACGATTATACTTTATTCGACACGGTGAAACCGATTGGAATTTAGAAAAAAAAATGCAAGGTTGGATTGATACCGTTCTCAATCAAACAGGGAAGAATCAAGCCCAAACGGCTATTCTTGCTTTAAAACAATATCCGATTGAACGGATTATTAGTAGCACTCTTACCAGAGCCAAAGAAACAGCCTTAATCATCAATACACATTTTCAAGTACCTTTCACTCAAACCGATGCGTTTAAAGAAATCAATTTAGGTGATATTGAAGGAAAAACGGATTCATTTATTCAACACATCGATTCACAAATAACACTCAAAATTCCGACAAATGATAACGAGTGTTATCCAAACGGCGAAAGTTGGAATGATGTCATCCATCGGGTAAAACAAGAAATTATACATATTGCAACCCATTTTCGTGAAAAACATATTTTAATTGTAACACACGGCGGTGTTTTATATAAACTGTATGCTTACATAACAAATGAAACAAAACTTTTTGAAAATTGCCGTGGTTTTTCGGTTTGTTATAACCCATTAACACGTGTTTTTTCAGATATCCGATTGATTGTTTAACAGACAAAAGATTACCTTGACACTATCCGTTTCCAATCTTATATCACACCCGTATCAAAAGGAGGAAACATGATAACAAAATTAACAGATGATTTAATGTCAGGTACACGCAATTTTTGGTTACTTATTATCGGCATTTTATTGATATTAAGTGGTTTAATTGTCATATTTAATCCATTAGCAGCACTTATGGCATCGGCAATGTTTGTCGGATTTATGTTTATCGTTATCGGTTGTGGTTATTTGATGGCATTTCAACAAAAAGAATCCGCTTTAGCATTGGCTCTGGGGATTTTAGATATTATCATCGGACTTGTGTTTTTAATGAACATCGACATGGTTACGATGAGTATGCCCGTTATTTTTGCCTTATGGATACTTTTTAATGGTATTACAGAAATTATTATGGGATACCAAATCCGGCAAAATAACGATAACAATTGGAAAATATTATTTTGGGGTGGGATTTGCAGTATCTTATTTTCTTTGTTTATTTTTATCCACCCACTGTTCGGTTCTTTTATCGTGACAACACTCATTGGTATTTATTTGATTGCTTATGGTGTATTTGAAATCGTCAGATATATTAAATGTTGTTAAACCAAAAATCTTCTCTCCCTTCCGCTTATGTGAAGGGAGATTTTTTTATTGATTAAACCGTTCAATAAATTCTTTCAGTTTCCCTTCATCAATAGGTATATCTTCCGTCGGTATATCTTCAATAAAAACTGTTGTTTCATGGGGTAATAAACCAACCTTATCAAAATAATTTATCCATTCCTGCGGGTGTATGTAATTATTTTCAATTCTCAAACCGTATGTTTGTTGCGGACCAAACAATAAGCCAAAAGAGACACCTTTCTGAATACGATATTTTTGCAAAAAAGATTTACCTTCTAATGTATCTTGATTAAGCATCATAACATGCACTTTTTTTTGAGCAACATATGTATCCGTTGGATAAAAGTGTTTCAATGCATAATCATTGATATAACAAATCGGACATGGCTGTTTATAGACGGATATATACACGCCTTCACCTTTGTTAAGAGCTTGTTGAAGCATTTTTTCATCAAATGTGTTCTTTGTCGGCAAAAAAGAAACAATTGACGATATAATCATCCAAATCAACATCAATAATAATGGCAAACGAATAATTTTTTGAATAGGTTTCAAGGCTTGTGACATAGATTGAAATACAATCAAATGTTTATGGGTTAAAATAAACGGCATTAACAAACATACGCCCCACCAAAAAACCAATAAGAGAGAACTGATTTGCCCACCCGACATTTGAATTGTTGCCGTATATAAGAACGGATAAGGCAAACAAAATAATAATAATGGTATCCATAATGGTTTGATAAACGGTTTAAACACAAGATAAGCCACCAACATAGTTTGAGCCAAAACAATCCATTTTGAATAAAACAGACGATAGACAGGAATATGAAAATAAATCAAAATACTCCATACAACAACAAATCCAATGACATTTAACACAACAAATGAATATGCCTGTTTCAATTGTTCGTTATTTTGTGGCCTTAATGACCAAAACATTAAATATAAAGGCGAAAACAAAAAAATGTAAAAACCGTAAAAAAGAAAATGCCACATACTGACAATTGGTTCATCAATCACAAACGGTTGATTATCCGGCACAGATTCAAACATAAAGCGGCCAAGCGATGTTAAGATATAAAATGTCACTTTTTCACCAACAGGAAGTACATTTTCCGGTTTCAAAATCAAATTAGCCTGTTGACCTTGAATGAATTTTTTTTGAATGGAAAAAGATGTCGGATAATCGATTTGAATATCAACAGCAGTTACTTCTTTTGGAAACACCATATGAAGTTGGATTAAACCATCATCGTTCTGATGCACACTTGCCGTAATATCAGGCGGCAAAGAAGACGCAGACGCATATACTTCACTCATAATAGCAGCACAAACATCCGTTTGATATCCTTTACCTGCTTGAACATTTAATTGAAATGGTCTGGTTTGTGTTTGACAAACATTATTTTGACAAGCCGTTAAAGTTATTTCCTTTTCAACAATAAAATCCTTTTTAACATCGGTCAAACGATAAATAATAGGAAAAATAACCAAATTTTCATACTTATCCGTTCGTTTTAGATTATTTTCCGTTCGAAGTGGATAATATATTTCTTCTGATTGCCATAAAGTAGATGACGATGACGGCAAAATCGGCTTTTGAAGTACCCAGCCAGGTTTAATCCGAACCAAAAAACCCGTTATCAAAACAGATTGGTCATTTAAATTACCAACACAGGAAAGCAAACGCCCTTCCCCAAAATCAAAAGTTTGTTTTTGCCCTAATCCCTTGTCACCCGTCAGCAAACCGGCATCCATTCCTGAAAGAGCAAATAATGTGTAAAAATTCATATTTTGCGGATGGTCAATGATAGAAATTTCCGATGGCTTTAATTGCGATGCCTGCTTGATGTTTTGTTGAAAATCATCACCCCATTGAGCAATTTTATCAAATATCATTTCTTCAGTCGGTTTAACTGAATGAGTCAATTTATCCATTTCATCAGAGGAAACAACAATCGTGTCAGATGTCTGTTCCTCAGCAAGAGAAGAGGCCTGTACGGATAAAGCACCGCAAAATAGACCCCAAAACAATAAAAACAAGCAAAAAATACGTTTCATACGCAGAATATAGCAAAAAAAAACTTGATTGTCTTGTAAAAAATGTGTAAATTGCAATTGTTTTTAGATTAACTACTAATGGAGGACATTATTAAACCGAATAATCCAAGTGTTCAAGGAAGTGGCGTGTCAGGAGATAAAGCCTCTTTTCGGGTGAACGAACAAATTACAAATCCACAGATACGTTTAATCCTCTCAAATGGGGAAAATGTAGGTATTATTTCAACACGTGAAGCATTACGCAAAGCAGATGATGCCGGTCTTGATTTGGTCGAAATTGCACCAAACGGTGATTTTCCCGTTTGCAAGATTTTAGATGCCGGAAAATATCGTTATGAAATGCAAAAACGAAAAGCAGAAGCCAAGAAAAAGCAAAAAACAGTTGAAATCAAAGAAATTAAATTTACACCTAATATCGGTGACAATGATTACGCCGTGAAAATGCGTTCAGCCAAACGCTTTTTAGAAGAAGGGAACAAAGTCAAATTTACATTACGTTTCCGTGGGCGTGAAATGTCTTACATTGAACAAGGTTCTGAAGTTTTAAAACGAGCCAAAACAGACTTAGACGGCATTGCAAAAGTCGAACAGGAAGCAAAATTGGAAGGTCGTCAAATGGGTATGCTTGTTGCTCCGTTAAAATAAGATGATTCAATAAAAAAACGTGGTGTCATTTGACATCACGTTTTTTTTATTTCAAACAAACACCTCATTCCCGAGTATCCAAAAAAAGGTATTTCAACGAAATACTGAAATACCCCATTTAATCAATTACAATTGTTATCATGAACGATTCAACAAAACAATTTCAACTCGGCGATTTTGTTCCCGTCCGGCTACTGTTGCATTTGAAGCAATCGGATTTTTCGGACCAGCTCCATCCGTAATCAAACGTTCAGCCGAAACACCTTGCAATCTCAAATAATTAGAAACAGCATTAGCCCGTTGCAATGATAATGTATTATTATAAGCAACCGAACCAGTGTTATCTGTATAACCGACAATTTGAACCATTGTTTTATCATATTCTTTAATTACTTTAGCAATGGAATTTAAAACCGGTTGGAAAGACGGTTGAATCGTATATTCATTTGTACCAAAAGTGATATTACCCGGCATAACCAAATAAACCTTCCCGTCTTGTTCAACAACCTGAACACCCGTACCAACCAATTCTTGACGTAATTTTCGTGCCTGAACATCCATATACGCACCAGTTCCACCCCCTACAAGAGCACCAGCCCCTGCCCCGATTAAAGCACCTTTTTTACCACCAATTAAAGCACCAACACCGGCACCGGCAGCGGCACCGATACCAGTCCCCCAAGCCGTTTTGGCAACCTGGTTTTCACCTGTATAAGGATTCGTCGCACAACCACTGATAAAAGCACATAAAGCAATCGTTAAAACCAATTTTTTCATATTTCTTCCTTTCACTTATGATAAATAAATTTTATCCTTTAATTCCTGCCGTAAAGCATCTAATGCTATCATTTCACCTGTTTTAGAATCTTTCGGCAAATGCCAAAAAGTCCATCCGTTACAAGAAGGCAACCCTTGTAACTTCGCACCCAGTTGATGGATAGAACCTTGTTCACGTCCCATTTGCAAAGAACCATCGGCCCGTACCGTCGCACAAAATTTTCTGTTCACATCAAATAATTTTTGACCTGGTTTTAACAAGCCGTGTTCAATAACAGACCCGAACGGAATACGAGGTTCCGCCTTTTTCCCAGTTGTCGGTTCGTAAATTGTATCATCAATAATGTCGGCAATTTGTGATAATCGTTTTTGTGCATACTCAATATAGACGGATTCTCTTTCAATTCCGATATATCGCCGACCCAATTTTTTAGCAACGGCTCCCGTCGTTCCTGTTCCAAAAAAAGGGTCCAAAATAACATCATTTGGATTGGTTGATGACAAAATAACCCGATATAATAAACTTTCAGGCTTTTGAGTTGTATGAACTTTTTTCCCTTCCGGTGTTTTTAATCTTTCAGATCCTAAACATATCGGCAAATGCCAATCCGATCGCATTTGCATATCTTCGTTAAATACTTTCATACTTTCATAATTAAATGTATATTTTGATTTTTCCGATTTTGAACACCAAATCAATGTTTCATGAGCATTTGTAAAACGTGTTCCTTTAAAATTCGGCATCGGATTTATTTTAACCCAAACAATGTCATTTAAAATCCAAAATCCTAAATTCTGTAATTGAGCACCAACCCGAAAAATATTATGATACGAACCAATAACCCATATTGTCCCATTAGGTTTCAATATACGACGTGCTTCAACCAACCATGCCCGTGTAAACCCATCATACGCTGAAAAATCATCAAATTTATCCCACGCATCATCAACGGCATCAACTTTTGTTGCATCGGGACGCAACAAATCCCCACCCAACTGCATAAAGTAAGGCGGATCAGCAAAAATAACATCAACACTTTCGCTGGGTAATGTTCGCATGACATCAACACTGTCACCTTGCAAAATACAATTCGTCTGAATCATTTTTTGAACCTCCGTTGATTGCAAATTATATTTATTTTAGCGAACAAAAGTAATTATTTTCTTAACAGATATTATTTTTATGATTTAAAAGTGGATTTTTTATCATTTTATGATACAATAAAACATCAACTTCGGAGGAAATATGGTAACCGATTCAGAATTAAAAACGTTAAGTGAGAAATTAGAAAAAGTCAAACATGATCCTTACTTAACAAATTTATACTACCGTTATTATCAGGGATTGGAATTAGGATACAGTCATTTTCGTGATAGTATGTATTTAGATCGTTTTTCCTGTGGTGTTGAAAGTATGTCAGAGAATCCGCATTATCGTTCTTACACGGCAACCATAGAGGAAGAAATTTTACAAAACCACCCAAATTGTGATGCATGTCAAATGCGTTTACTGGAACGTTTTTCAAGACAAAATGGTGATTAAAATTCGTCTAAAAAACAGTAAACCGGAGCATGATCTGACGGTTTTTCCATAAATCGATATTGCTTATAAATGCCAGAGGAACGCAATTTATTTTTCAAAATCGGACTCACAAAAATATAATCCAACAACATCCCCATGTTACGACGTGCGGCTCCTTGTTGAAAATCCCAAAATGAATAAAGCGTTTCATGAGGACTAAAATAACGCAATGTATTGATAAGTGGTATTTTTTCCAATTCGAAAAAACGTTCCCGAACAGATGGCACAATCAGTGCATTCCCTTGAAAAATCCGTGCATCATAAACATCATTATCATGTGCAATAACATTAAAATCACCACCTAAAATTACAGGTTTTGCCTGATGACTCAATTGTCTTAAATGTGTATTGAGTGCCTGCATCCATTCCAATTTATATACCAAACGTGATGTATCATCCAAATGGTTAATAGGTGGATTACCGTTTGGTACATAAACAGACATATAGATAAAATGATCATCTTCCAATTGAATAAAACGGGCTTGATTATCAGTTGATAAATCAGGCAACTGATTAACCTGACTATGAAGACGTTTTTTAGATAAAACAGCAACACCGTTAAACCCTTTTTGACCATGAATACATCCAACATAGCCGTTTTTCTCCAATTCAGAAAAAGGAAAATTATCCTGCATTGCTTTTATCTCTTGCAAAAAAACAACATCAGGCTGTTGTTCTGATAAAAACGTAGTTAAAAGAGGCAATCGAGCCCGTATCGAAGCAACATTCCATGAAACTATTTGCATTTTTAATCCTTTTTTGCTACAATGGTCATAATGGAGGCGAACAATGAAAAAATCATTTCTGCTATTATTATGTCTTTTTTTATCATTAAATGCAAATGCTATCTGCTCACAACATGATATCAAAATGAATATTGTTGTTGAAAAAGGACAAGTAAAATATGATCATACCCGTTCCAGAAAAGAATTTGAAAGATTTGCGAAAACACGAAACCCGAATATGTTGGGATTAACTGTTGCCAATCTGCGTTTAAATATGGGTGGAAAATCAACTATACAATCAAACGGCAAGCAATATTGTGCAACAATCTCCGAAATCAATTTTTATTTAGGCTTTGATGAAATCGACGTTTACATCGATAAAAAATATCCTAAAAATTCATGCAATTATAAAGTTATTAAAGAACATGAGGATTATCATGTTGCCGTATCTCAACAAGCCATGATATTTTTCAAACCGGACATTGATCGTGAATTAAAACAAATCGTCAGTCAATTAAAACCGGAATATACCAATTCCCGTACCAATGCCGAACGAATTAAGGATAAACAATTTAAAATGATACAAAAACAAATTGAACCACTTCTCAAACACATTAACAAAAAAATCAATGAAAAGAACAGTGCTATTGATACACCGGAATCTTATGCCAAAACAACAAAAAAATGTCGTAAATGGTAAATAAATATTGCTTTTTGAGATAATCCGACAACAGAATCCTTTGACATATATTTAATTTTCATCAAAGATTTAACAATTTTCTTGGGATTAGAAACGGATTTTATTTATTTTTCATTTGATTTTTTATTAAACAAGTTATAAAAGAAATATATTCAAGATTGTTATGCAAAGGAAAAAAAACTTATGTCAATAAAATCAAAATCATTACTGCTGTCAGCAATTGCCACTCTTTATTGCATTCTGGCATCAACATCATCTTGGGCTGAATGTGATGGTGGTTATCCTATTCAAGGTAAAAATGGCACAAAATATTGTTTAAGTGCTATTGGTATGAACTGGTGGAGTGCTTTTGCTTGGTGCGAATCTCAAAAAATGAAATTGGGAAACTTGACGGATTTATGTTACATCAGCGAAGAAAATCGTTGGTTAGGGGGAACATCAGAAGGAGCATGCCCCAATATTGTCGGAGCCTATACCGGTAATGTTTTTGCGTGGACCGAAGTCAGTACCAGCAATACAGTTGCCCGTGTTATCAATCCTCGAAGTGGAGCCCTAAATTCCTTTGGAAAAGCAGACCCTGCCAAGCATGCTATTTGTGCACCTAAAACAGCAGCACAATAATACTTCTAAAACAACTCAAAAGGGCTTTTATCAAGCCCTTTCTTTATATGCCTTTCTTTCTACAAATCCCGTATAATTTTTCTGCACCATTATTGCTAACGGGAATGGTATATTCTTCATCCGTATGCGTCAAATGACAATACTTTGTAAATGGACATTGTTTTATCGCTGTTACGGCATTAGTCATACTTTGAACCGGACAACTGTTGTATGCCATTGATAACGCAGAACAAACACCATACATCACATGAGTCCCGCTATTATCCTCAATTACTTTTGTACACGATTCATCTTGGTACGTTAAACGACAATATTGTCCTCTCGGACAACCTTTTTGCACTTTTACCGGATTACTGACAGTTTTAATACGACAACTTGTTAAAGCTAAATTATGTGCCGAACATATACCATACATAACTCCTGTACTTTCGTTAACTAATCCATTCTGACACTTATCATCCGAATATGTTAAATTACAATATTGTCCTTTCGCACAATCTTTAATTGGCGTATATTTTGCACCGGTCGCCGTATTTTCAATACGATATTGACAATCAGAATAAATCGTCTGCGTTTGTTGAGAAATGGTATAACTACAATCTGATTTTATTTCAACTTCCTGTTTATTTACTTTGTATTCACAATACCCATCCGATTCTAAACATGTACCAACAACATCTCCACACAATAAATTTTTATCACAACACCAATATGTTTTATTTAATTCACACGTTGTTTGTGTATTGTTATCACAAACAATATCACATCCATCAGCCATATCATTGATTTTGTATCCGTCAGGACATGTTTTGCAAACTTTATTATTGCGTTCACAATACATATTCATTTTAATACAATCAAATCCGCTTTCGCAATTGATACCTGGGGCTCTCATACCATTAAATGCAAAAATAATCGTATTAACTTGTGCACATTGTGTAAATGGTTTTCCGTCTTCACTAAACAGCGTCATACGAGGCGGATTTGCCATCATTAAAATATGCTTACAATCGGCCTCATCAACATCCTGAACACGAACATAACCGTCACCTTCATTATCACGATGGATTTCAATTACCTTATCACTACGTAACTGTCTGTCGATGGGCGTCCACGGAAACGGTTCATTATCAGGTGTGCCATACAAATCCGTCTCCGCTAATGAAGCATCTTGAATAATATTATTAGCATTATATTTATGTAACGCATATTGATATCCGTAAAGACCACCGATTGAAAGGACACCGATAACAGCCAACACACCCAGTATTTCAACCATACCACGACCGTTTTCAAGCAATATTTTATGCCTTTGTTTCATATGGATATCCCTTACTTCTGTTCCTTTACGGAACATTATATATATTATTAAAAAGAATACAAGAAAAATTTATATTTTATCTTTATAGTGATAAAAAAACAAAATATAAACAGCATATTTTTTAATGCGTCGGCGGATAAAATGACGTAACTTCATTTGATGAATAATACCATGACATACCCCCTCGATAAATAACGGCATGGAATAATTCTTCATGCGTATCAAAATCATAACGAATGAGAGCGGCATACGACATATGTTGCTGACTTTTATCATAAATTTGCGAAACAAAAACCGTGACATCATTTTCTTTATCATTATATTCAACCGATGAACCCGTATCTGAACGAACTCCCAGCGGTTGTAACCACAAATGGTGCACTGTCTGTTTTTGACTATCTATCCGATACAAAGAAGCATACGAATCCGGCGTTGTAACAACAGTTTCATCATTGATCGGACCGGAATTATCAAATAATCCGAAAACACCGTTTTTAAATACACGAACATTATGATTTTTTGTTGGCCATTTAAAGTCCGGAACTCTTTGTTCACCTCGTTGTACAGATGCTTTATAAGGCTTTCCTTTGGCATTAACGGCTGTCAGAACTTTATGATGAATATCTTTTCCATCTCCCATACGACCGGATTTTTCAAACCCTTTACGAGGTGTAACCATCCATATCAATTCTTTCGTTTTTTCATTAACTTTAATCATACCGGCATGACGACAAGAAATCACAATTGAATTATCCGTTGCATCATAATCAATCCCATTGATATGACACCAATCATTCAACCCGTAATCTTCATGTCCTTCCGGTACAATAACAGAACGATGAGGATTTACCAATTCTGCAAAATCAATTGTATTAACAACTTCTCCTGTTTGATAATCAATTTCAATCATGTGATCACGATGTGTTTGTTGCTTTTCACCATTTGTCATAATGTATGAATCAGCAAAACTGCCTATAACCAAAAAATTTTTATTCGGTTTTTGCCCTAAACCATGTGAAAAAGAAACAAATCCTTTCGGAAAAGAATAATGTTTTAAAAATTTACCAATCGGAGTATATCTAAATAACCCAGCCGTACGGGATTCCAAAATTACTTCATGATTAAACCAATACCCAATCATCCCATTTCCATCAAAGGAAAATCTTAACCAACCATTTTCATCAAAAACAATTCCGTCACTTAACCAATGATATCTGTCTTTGGCATCTTTTTTTGTTTTAACAACAAATAAATTACGTTTTGACACTTTAGGCAGACGAATAAATACAACTGATTGTTCTTTCCTATCACCGTAATCTGCCGTTAAAACAACCTGATTTTGATAATCAGGATACAATCCTAACACGGGTATTTCATGTTTTACATGTTTTCCGGGAAAAGTATGAACAATATCATTAGCATTATCACGTCCCTTAACTGACATTGTTATTACGGCTGGCTCATATAATTCGAAACGAATCAAGGCTGATAATTCATTTTTACGATAAGGATTTACTTTGACATCAAACGGTTGATGCGTTTTAATTTGTAACAACTCTTGTTCAATTATGTTGAGCGGAAGAAAATAACTTAAACCGAAAAACAGACAAAAAACACCCAAAACAACTAATTTTTTTTTCATTTATCATCCCTATGTTCTTTGATACATAATGCCTGTGTTGTTTTAATATTGCTTTTCGAACAAGAATAAACCGTTCCATCATTAAAATCAGCATAATAGGCATTTTTCTCATCTTTTTCATCCAACCAAAAAAAACCTCTCGTTGTAAATGTTTCCTGTAATAAGAGCATACGGGACAACGCCAAACAAGCCGGTCCACTTGCCTGACAATCAAAATCAGCCCGAGTTGCTAATCGATATCCGTCTCCCAGAGATTGACAGAATTGAATAGCACTATCGTAATTCAACAAATAATCCGACAGGGCAAATGTTCCTTTTTCATCAGTTACAGTATGACGCACAACGAGTGGTGCACATTTGTTAGCATTTGCAAAAATAGCACAAAATTGATTATTTGGACAATCCTGATTTTTCTGACAGACGGGTCCCAATCTATTGTCACAATAGATGCCCGTAAACTGTGTCGGTTCAGAACATACACAAGCATTGACCCATGATGACCCGTATCCGTTAACACAAAAATCGGCATCAAATTGTTGTTGTGAAACAGTTAATGCTACACTAACAGAACTCAACATCAAAAATAATCCAAAAATAATAATCTGTTTCATCAACCATCCAATCTATTCATGATAATTTTCTATAACATATCTTATTTAACAATTCAACACTCTTTTTATGTTGAATCATTTTTTTAAACAAACCTTTCGTTTATATTAAAAATATCATGAAAAAGAAAAGACATTCCTTGATTTTACTATTATAGCACTCAACTATCCCTTACGGCACATAATTTTATATCCTGTTGTTTCGACATAACGGTCACTGCATTGTGTACATAAATTTCGGGCATCTTGCGAGTCGGGAATTTCGGTATCATTGGCTGTGCATGACAATCGTTGACCTGATAGGTTGATAAAATGTTCCGTTTCTGTTGCCGTTTGTGAACAATACCAATCAGTCATACCATTATTTTGTTTTGAAAAAGCAATACGACCACTTTCTCGACATAACGTTTTGGATTGTTCATCACTGCCGATGGTTCCGTAATCATTACTGCCCGTGTAACATTTACCATCTGTTTTTTGGAACTCGCCGGCAACACATTTTTTCACACAATAGGCTTTTAAATTCTTGTCATCTGTTGAGCCCGTTTTCATGACACGCTTACCATCGCAAGACGTACAATTATCTTCCGTTGCAACACCCAAAGGGATTTCCGTACGGGCTGTTGTCGTACTGCATTGTGTGCAACCGGCTCCTATATTGATAAAGGTTATACCATCTGTACATAATCCAATATAGCAACTACCGTAATTGTCATAATGTCTGTTTCCGCAATGAACACATTGTTGCTTGGCTGTACCACGGTTGTGGTTACCTGATGTCGGATGACCGACATGAACAACCGCTGTTGTATCGCAGTCATGACAAATACCGAAATTATCCCGTAACATTTTATTCCCACTATCATCATAGGCGGGGAAATCAGCATTTCCGATATCATTACAGACACCACTAACCCCCGGTTCAACCAAGATACAGGATTCTGATGTTCCACCGCCACCAGGCCAGCCTTTCATCCATATACGGGTTGTCGGACATTTATTACATTCTTCTTCTGTCACATCTACTTGTCTTCCGGGTTGATTGCACGGATAACAATATCCGTTGTTATCTCTAAAATATTCGGCTGGACATTCCTCGTTTAAAATACAATATGTTTCGTATCTTTTACGCACAATTTGATTGTTTTCCGGATTGTCATTATCAATTGTATTACAGGTATTACAAGCACTTTCTCCTCTGTCCCCGATATAAAAATGACTTCCGTCTTTTAAAGACCATTCTATACCTTTAACATTAACCCGTGTATCTGTTGTACAAAGATAGCAAGTACCGTTGATTCCTTGAAAGAGTTTATTACCACTTGTATCTGTTTCATTACACTTTAATCGACAAATATTTTTCGGTGTTTTATAATCATAAAAAGTGTAACCGGATTCAATTTCCCGTCCGGTATAATCACCTGTCTTATATGTTGCACAATTTGTGGCACATTGAGAATCGGCTTCATCTAATACCTCAACATACTTGGGTTCACTACACTCATAACATTTCCCATCTATCCCTCTAAATTGTGTTGATGAACAAACATTTTTGATAATGCAATATTGATTTTGTTTTTCCCGTCCACAGGCTTTACACAAATTTTCTAAATCCGTATCACTGCCAATATCAACCTTATCCGAATATGAACAACTGTAACATGTACCGTTGATTCCTTGAAATTGTCGTTTGCAAGTGGTCGGATTTGTACAAGTGGCTTCTTCTTGTTGACATACCATAAAACATCTTTTGGCATTACTGTTCCACCAACGGGCTTGTGTTTCCTCACTCGGGCAATTATTACATGTATCAATCATTTGTTGAAAAAAATTATCATATGATGAGCTGAGATAACTCGGATTAGAAACCGTTCCAGTACTATGATTACATTGATGGCAAATTTTTGTTCTTGTCGGATAATAATATTCCCCCTCCGAACAAGATTTTATGGTAGAACAATTGTTTTGCCCGCCATTACCTGTATGAAACCAGTAATGTTTATCTGAACAATCAAGACATTTTTGAGCATTTTCATCTCCACCCATAAGAGACCAAACACCTTTGGCTGTATCCGAACAGGCATGACACGTTGTGCTTGTATCGGCAAAACTAAACCCATTGGTACAATATTTAGAACAATATATTTTTTCGCCATTCCCTTCAACCCGTCGGCTATTCGGACAAGCCAAACATAACTCTTTTCCCGTGCCTGTATCATTCATA
>JAZTVX010000080.1:0-12624 GCA_045635565.1 Alphaproteobacteria bacterium | reverse complement strand
ATGTAAAAAAGGCAATTTGCGAATCATAAAACCTCCGTTAAAATAATCTCAAAAAAACAAAACCTTCTCATTAAAAAATGTGTCAAAAAAAGGTACGTTTTTTTGACGCTTTTTTTTGACAGACGAACAGGGCTTTTAGTGAAGTAAAAAAGATATAAAAATCAGACAATTGTATTTTTTAGTTGACAAGAGGTATTTCGCATAATAATATGGGAAAAATAACGTACCTTTTTTTGACACGTTTTTTAAAGAGAATATATTGATTTTTAATACTTATTTTTAAACAGGTTTTGGTGTTTTGTAAGCGTTTTTTTGAGCGTTTTAGATTTGTTTTTTTGAGTTGTTTTATTGATATGATGAACAGTTAATAAAACAAAGGATATGACTGTTTTATGAATAATATCACAAAAACAAATATGATAAAATTCATATGGTTACAAAAAAAATATCAAAATAGCACTAGACAAACGGTTATTTTTCTGTTAAAATAATATTGTTGATGAAGTTTGATTGGCAAAGGAGGGAGCAATGCCAAAAGAAGTTATATCATCACCGCCAAAAGTTGAAAAACCCTTGGTTGAAGGGGTGGAAGTGAATGTGCTCCCTAATGACTCTTCTCAAAGCACATTATCAAAGACATTGGGTTGTTTGGGGCAACCTGTTTCCACGGAAGATATGGGTCAATCATTTGATTTAAATGATTTTATTGAAGCCAATTATAATAAGTCCTATACCGATTAAATTATTTTTTTTGATTTAATCTTTAACAGATTTAATAAAACTTGATGTGTTACTTGAATTTTGTTGTGCAAATAACAGAAAAATATTTGACATATTGAAAAAATCATGGTAAAATAAGTACATTTCGTACATTTGTATGTTAAGGAGGTTCCATCATGGCAATCGTTTTTAATGAAAAAAATTTTAAACAATCCGAACGTATGGTTTCTTCCCGTCTTAAATTAGGATGCCGTGATGCCATGGATTTTTATAAGAAATACAGTCAGAACGGGCGATTGTTTTCGTATCCGAAATATCAAAAACATGAAAGTGGCGAACGACCGTTGAATGAAAAGTCTGCGATGACGTATGCCCGTATTTTTGATGTTGACTGGGAATGGCTGTTAAAAGGCGAGGTGGAGAGTATTCCTCAAACCGTTTCAATTGATGTTGTTGATGCTGTTGCTTGTTGTGGTAATGGTCGAGTTAATTTTAATACACATATTATCGGTCAACAAATGATGACGATGAGTGCTTTTCATCAAATTACATCAGTTAATCCCGAAAACATCAAAATTTTAAAAGTTGTTGGAGATAGCATGGAGCCAACGATTAGCAACGGGGATTTTGTGTGGGTGGATGTTTCGTGTCAAACGCCGACGGGTGATGGTATTTATATGTTTTGTATCGGGGATATGTTGGTTGTGAAACGTGTTCAAATCAATCCATTTAACAATTCTATACAGATTTTATCTGATAATCCGAAATATTTACCGTTTCAAACGGATAATTATCACGAAGTGAATGTTGTCGGCCGTGTTATTTCTTTTACAAAGATGATTGGATAGGTAATGAAATATCTTTCTTATGAAAAAGCGACTCATTTCATTTTGCTTTGCATTTATACACTTTGTCCTCCTTTCTATATGGCTGTGTTGACATATTTTTTGAATATTTATCGGAATAATTCCACCTTTTTGTTGTCAGATATTGTTCCCGTTTTTTGGAGTACTGTTTGGATACCGGCTTTGATTGCACTCGGGGGTAATTTTGCATTACGCCTGTATCATTCTTTAACGGGTGGCAGTCAAAAACGTAAGGACTACCCATTGTTTTTTATTTTTGTGTATGCTGTCTATTTTATGATTTTAGGACGATTTGGGGCAGGGTATGATTGTCTTTATGGCGGACTCAGTGGTGTGATTTTGGTTGTGTTTGTACGTCTTGTTCGTGCGAATCAGGAAAAATGTATTGAATATTTACCTGCTGGTGAACGTGCTTATTTTTACATGATAGCGTTTTTATTCCCTGTATTGGTATTGATTGTGTCTGATGTGGTTTCATACATGAAACATATGCCGTTTTATATGTCGATTTTATTTGCACCTGTTGCTTATATCGGTGGTGTTTTATCATTTTTGTTGGTCACTTTTTATTTGCGTTGTTATTGCTTGTTGACACATGTTTCTTTAAAAAAACACACACTTTCGCTTAGTCAGGCTATTTTTATTTTACTTATCGGAACGAATTTAATGTTTATGATGAGTATTACCTTTTTTGGTAACATTGATTTTTTAATTTGCCTGATTATGAGTTTGTTTTTGTATGCCGTTGAGTATCAGCACGAAGCAAAGCGACAAATGCGTATGGTCAAAATTATTTAGTTTGTTGACGTGTTTTTGTTAAATAAAAGCGTTTTTGGTGTTGATGTGTTCCATGTGATGTAACAAGTCGTTGCGTATGTTTTTTTTGTGAAAATTGAGCCCGAATTATTTGTTCTTCATCATGTCGTCGCATTGAAATTTGCTGACCTAAAAATTGATGTTGCAAATTGGGAACAAAAAAATGATTCATGTTGACCTCCATAACGTCATGTGACATCAGCATAACACAATCTTACTTTAAAAACAAGACTATTGTTTTGAACTGAAAAAATGTAAAATGTTTATCCGGCATTGTTAATGTTGATGAACATTTAGTTGTACCTTTTCAGCTGATAATATGCTCTGTTCGTCCGGTATTCCTTGTGCTCCATTTTCTCCAAGAGTATTGGTTACATTGGGTTGACCGTTTCCTGATGTATGCTCATCGGTACCTTTACCGGCCTTACGAGCATCTATGTCTTTGCTGATATTTTTGATGCCGCCTGCAGCCTCAACGAGGGCTGCTGCTCGTGCAAAATCAGATAATTCTGTCGGTTGCTTAGGCGGAACGGGTGGTAAAACAGTTTGTGGTATTGGTTGAGGTTTCGGCACAGCCATGGATAACGCCGCCAATTGTGCCTGTTGAGCATTGAGTGCTTGTTGCGTTTGTTGTGCCAATTGTGCCTGTTGTATCATTTGCGCTTGTTGAGTCTGCTGTGCGATCATTTGTTGAGCCTGCATTATATCATTCTTTTCTCGATTTTCACGGGCTTCCTGAATTTGTTTTAATAATGTTTGTCCTTCTTTGCTCATTTTGAGTTTGGACGATGAAATAACATCTTCTTTCGATTTTGCTGTTGGTTGAGTTGCTAAACGGTCCTGTTTCAATGCGATTGTTGTTTTTTTCAAAAATTCCGCTTTTTGACGTATATCATTATCAGACTGTTGCATTCTTTGCTGTTTGGATAGTGCCTGTTGTTCTATTTTTTGTTGTGCCTGAATATTTTGAGAACGGATCTGTTCATGAATACGGTGTGCCAATTCTTTTTGCATTTGAGCAATATTTTTGTTTTTTTGTTCTTTTCGGGCAAACAAAAACGGTTGGCGTTCCATACGTTCTTCTTTTTGAATCTTTTTATCAATTCTGTCTGTATTTAATAATCTCATATCCACTTTTTTACCAGTGGTTTTTTGTTTCCAAAATTCTTTGGCTTGTTCTTGTAATAAAACGTCTTTTTTGAAACTTTTAAAACCTAATCCGGCTAAAATATTGCTGATAATACTCGGTTTTGTGGAAATATCACCGTTCTTAATCATGGCACCATGTGCACCGTGAACCAAAAAATCAATAAACTGTTGCCACGGACTGCGTTGTGTTTTTTCCGGTCCTTTGGGTTGTTCTTTGATTTCTTTTTTTTCGACAGGTTTATGACTTTTTTCAAACGGATTTTCCTGTATCGGTTTAATGGGACCGTCTAACTGTTGTAATTCATTTTCATCTTCGTCCCCACCGGAAGTTTCATCATCATCTGCTGTTGTTGATGTTGTGCTTGTCGCATCATCATCGTCATCATCATCATCCGGATCTTCTTCATCAATCAAATCATCTGTTTCCGGATCATCGGGATTTTTAATTTTGCGTTTTTTGCGTTTCATGTAAGGGTCAAATGCCATGCGAGGCCTTTCCAGCCTTTTCTTTCGTGTCGATTGCGTCAGTGTTTCGTTTGGCATCGGTCGTGGTTTGTTATCCATCAGTCCCCCTCATTTGATATATACATCTATTTATCATTTTACATGAAAAATCATTCCTTGCAAACATTTTTTGTGTCATCAAAAGAAAAAAAATAATCCGATACGGTAAAATGATAAAATTAGTTGACAAGTGTCAAAAAAGATATTGCTTTTTAGTGGAAAATGTGCCTAAATGATAATCGATTTTTGAAAATGTGGGGTTGTCCCACATGTATATGAACTTGGAAAAAGGAGAAAACTATGACAGTTCGTGTTGCTATTAACGGTTTCGGTCGTATCGGTCGATTGGTTTACCGTGCATTTTTGGAATCAGGACGTAAAGATATTGATATCGTTGCCATTAACGATTTGGGTGATGCTAATGCTAATGCTTATCTTTTGAAATACGATTCTGTTCACCGTGCCACATCATTTGATGTTCGTGCCGAAGGTGAATATATCATTGCCGGTGATTACAAAACAAAAGTAATTGCTCAACGTGATCCGACACAATTACCATGGAAAGAAATGGATATTGATATTGTTATGGAATGTACGGGTATTTTCACAGCCAAAGAAAAAGCCATGGTTCACATCAACGCCGGTGCAAAACGCGTATTGGTTTCTGCTCCGTCACAAGGTGCTGATAAAACAATTGTTTACGGTGTTAACCAAGATACATTAACAGCTGAAGATTTGGTCGTTTCCAATGCTTCTTGTACAACAAACTGTTTGGCTCCGGTTGCTTATGTTTTAGATAAAGAATTTGGCATCGAACAAGGGTTTATGACAACAATTCACTCATACACAAACGATCAAAAGATTTTGGATCAGGTTCACAAAGATTTGTATCGTTCCCGTGCTGCTGCTATGAGCATGATTCCGACAACAACAGGTGCTGCTAAAGCCGTTGGTTTGGTTTTACCGCAATTGGCCGGTAAATTGGATGGTGTTTCTATTCGTGTCCCGACTCCGGACGTTTCAATTGTTGATGCTAACCTCATTTTGAAAAAAGCCGTTACAAAAGAAGAAGTCAATGCCGTTATGAAAAAATATGCCGAAACAGAATTGAAAGGTATTTTGGGTTACAATGAACAACCGCTCGTATCCATTGACTTTACACACAATCCGCATTCATCAACATTTGATGCCAATGGCACAAAAGTTATGGGTGGAACACAATTGCGTGTGATGAGTTGGTATGACAACGAATGGGGTTTCTCCAATCGTATGTTAGATACAGCTGCTTACATGGGTTCACTCATTAAATAAGACTGATATATGTCAGATAAGGGAGGGAACGCGTCTTGTTTGACACATTCCCTCCTTATTTAATTAAAAAGAGATAAGGAATAAAAATGACTTACAAAACATTAGATGATTTTGATTTTGACGGCAAAACAGTTTTTGTTCGTGCTGACTTAAACGTTCCGACAAAAGACGGACAAATTACGGATACAACACGGATTGACCGTTTTGTTCCGACATTAAAAGAATTGATTGAAAAAGGGGCAAAAGTTGTTGTCGCTTCACACTTTGGTCGTCCGAAGGGGAAAGTTAATCCGGAATTTTCGATGGCATTTTTGGCTGATGCGTTGGCAAAAGCCAGTGGTTTTGTCGTGACGTTTTCAGAAGACTGCGTTGGTGACAAACGGGATATGCTTGTTCGTGGTATGGAAAAAGGGGATGTCTTGTTGTTGGAAAATTTGCGTTTCCATGAAGGTGAAGAAAAAAACAGCAAAGAATTTTCCGAAGAATTGGCTAGCGGTATTGATATTTACATCAATGATGCTTTTTCGACGGCTCATCGGGCTCATGCTTCAACGGAAGGGATGGCTCATCTGTTGCCACGTGGGGCAGGTCGTTTAATGCAGGAAGAATTGCAAGCCTTGGATAAAGCCTTGGGTAATCCTGAACATCCAGCCGTTGCCATTGTTGGTGGTTCCAAAGTTTCAACAAAATTAGATTTATTATCAAATCTGGTTAAGAAAGTTGATTTCTTGTGTATCGGGGGTGGTATGGCTCATACATTCTTGGCTGCCAAAGGGATTGAAATGGGTGAAGGTTCTTTGGTTGAACCATCTATGATTGATACTGCCAAAGATATTTTAGCCAATGCCGGAAAATGTACAATTGTTTTACCGGTTGATTTGACATGGGCTGATCAATTCGGTGAAGGTCAAACGCCACACGTATCCGATGCGGATAAAGTTCCTGCCGGTAAAGTTCTGTTAGATATCGGACCGAAATCGGTTGAAGAATTTGTTCGTGTTTTATCACATTGTAAAACACTCATTTGGAACGGACCGGTTGGTGCTTTCGAAATCAAACCTTTTGACAAAGGCACGAATGAAATTGCTCAGGCCGTTGCTCAATTGACCAAAGACGGTTTAACATCCGTTGCCGGAGGTGGTGATACGGTTTCTGCTTTAAAGAAAGCCGGTATTGCCGATTCACTGACATATGTTTCTGCTGCCGGTGGAGCTTTCTTGGAATGGATGGAAGGTAAATCATTACCGGGCGTTGCCATTTTAGGTTAGTCATCACTTTTTTTGAGTGAAATATAAATATTTGCCCGATTGTTTATCTGTTTTGTTCGGATAACAATCGGGCTTTTTTTATGATGGTTCATCAAAAATAGGATGTATCATTTCTTCAAACGTCCATTGATGGTGTTGATACGTCAAATGTAATATACTGGCGTTTGGAATATCGGATATATGATGCCCAAGTGACAACAGCAGTTGTGATAATAAAATGCCATGACCACTGACGGCTATATATGTATAAAGTGTCTTATTCGCATAGTCATTCAAAACATCAAAAATGCGTGTGCGAACATCTCGTTTGCTTTCACCTGCTTCAAATTTGACATCTTGAAAAGTGGAGTCAATAGAACGCCACTGTTGGTATTTTTCTTTAAATTTTTCCTGTACGACGGTGTAATGTAATCCTTCAATTTCCCCGACATTGACCTCTGTCAGACGATTATCCGTTTGAAACGGCAAATTCGGAAAAAACGTCAAAACATGTGTAGCCGTTTGCACAGCTCGTTTCAAGGGAGAAGAAATAAGCACTTCTAATGGGTATTCTTGCAATGTTTTACCTATGCAAAAAGCCTGTTTTATCCCGATTTCAGTTAAAACAGAGTTATTTGTTTGTCCTTGAATCAATCCGTTGACATTATAGGTCGTCTCACCATGGCGAAATAAAAAGAAATGTTTTTTCATGGGCTATGGTTTAACATATATCCATGTGAAAATCAAGTCATGATGTTTTTTATTCTGTGACTTGATAGATAAGAATATCTAATTAATTGGTTAATACCAATATGTTGATGGTATTATAATAATGGATATCATGTAAAAATTGTATCAATGAAATTATTTGAGCGGTAAAAAAGTGTATTCTTATCTTTTTTAAATTGATGTTTTAAAATCATTGACAAAAAGCATAAAGACTGATACAATATATCATCGTTACGTTTTTAAAAGGGGATAAATATGGCATTAAACAGTAATAAACGCAAAAATTTGTTAATTCCGGCTGTTCATAATCCGGATGAATTTTACACCATATCGGAGTTGACACAATTACTGGGAGAAAAGAAACGGTTTAAAAGAGTTGTCTATAATTGGTTAGTGCCACATCATTTATTTGATCGGTTTGAAACAGTACAAGACGGTGAACGGATACAAGAACCTATTATTTATCAAGGGGTATCCGGTTTAGGTATAAAATCCTGTTATATTTTGAAAAAAGCGGTTCCGTCATTTGTGCAGGCTCATCAATCCGAATTAGAACAAATGGGTATTTCTTCAGATATTATACATATTGTCGGACATGACTTAACACGAATTGAAAAATATTCTGATGAAGATTACATACGCTTGTGGGATCTTGCCATTAAATTTACCAGAAACAGCAAATCTGTTCAGTCGATAGTTGATTACATTTATCAAAATTTATTAACGGCAACTTATGCGACATCAGATGAAACAGGTAACAAAACAAGTCAAAACATGTTTGTTACATGGGTTCCGACACAGGGTACGCCTCGCTTCTTTTTGAAAAAAGAGGCCTTGAGTGCATTTATGGAACAATTTGGTTCGATTTTGAAACAAACAGCACAACAGATTGATAAAGAAACAGATGTTGTTTCTTTGCGTTATTTAGGTCGTCAACTATGTGCTGAATATGTTTTGTTGGATAGTGAACTTAAACAATTTATCGAAGCGAAATGTTTAGATGATACCTATGTTGAAACGGATGAAAAAGGTCGTAAACATGTCAAAAAGATATTTGAAATCGGCAAACGCAGAGAATTGCACATTCAAAAAAAAGGTATTCCGACCTTTGTCCGAAAACATCAGTCGGAATTACAGTCTTTGGGTTTAAATAGTGTTTCCCATGTTGCTGATGGTGTTCAAAAAATCAGTAAGCCGAAAGATATGTACACAATACAGCAATTAGCAACACGGCTAGGTGGTTCCAGAAAATACGATGTTTTTTACAATTGGTTCACACAACATTTGATGAATGCCACTGTTGAAAAAACACATACGAATGGGGAAGTGTCGGCCCGTCGGTTGTTTGTTCCGTATTTATGGAACGGGGAAAAAAGATATTACATAACCAAAAAAGATTTAAAAACGGCTATTTATCGATATCGATCTGAATTTTTGGAAATGGGTGCTGTGCCTGAAATATTGGATGAGTTGGCCGGTATGGGAAAAGTTCGGAAAAAAACACCTCAAATGATACCTTTTTATCGTTTTTATCAAATGTTGTCTTCTCCCATGCGTTACCACACCGATACAACTAAAATGATTATGGAACGTTTTGCACATGAAACATATACTGAAACCGATAAACAAGGGGTTCTGTTCGAATCTCCTGTTTTTGAACGAGTGCAGGCTGGTCCGATTTACACAACTGTTTTCAGAAATAAAAAAGCCATGCTTTCATTTGTTTCAAAACACCGTGATTTTTTAGAAGAACAAGGCATTAACCGCTTTTTAATTCAAGATTTATTGGGTGAAAAAGCCGTTGAACACATGTCAGATGATTTGATACCATTATCGGATTTACGAAAGGAATTATACTGTGCAGATTACAACATTGTTCGTTGTATCAAGGAAAAATATTTAGATGAAACATATCCGACAACAAACGAATCGGGAGAATCTGTTGAAAAAAGTATGTTTGTATGGGCTGGAATTCGTAATAAAGGGGTAGGTTGCATTTGCATTCGCAAAGATGCGTTGCCATATTTAGCTGAACGGCATCAGGAAGAATTTAAACTTCGACCAATTGTTGTTGATGAATTGTGTGGACGCATTCATATTATGCCGAAAACACCTGATTTATTGAGTGCGAATGACGTATGTATTTTGTTAGGTAAAAACCATCGGGAGGCTCGTCATACATTTGGCGATGTTTTTAATAATATTTGTTTTGATGATATGGTTGTGTCTGATGACAAACAGGCTTCGAAACAATCAACGCCTATGTTCACATATGCCCGTCGGTCGGATAATGGTCATGTTTTTATTTGTATCCGACAAGAAGGATTGATAGCCTTTTTAAAAAAATATGCCAGTCAATTAGGTATAACAGATATACATTTGCGAAAAGCCCGTCATTATCTGGGTTCAACAACAACGCAAAAATCTATTGTACATAAGGCACAAAGCCAACATACTTTATAATTTAAAGTGAACTTAAACACGAGAAATGTTGTATGGGATATTTTTCTGTCCTATACAGCATTCTACGTTAAGCACATCATACCGATAAATTATTGATGTATTTTTTTGGATAACAATAAGCGACATACATCAATTACATCGGGCTCACAATCAACATCATGTTAAAAACAACCGGTTCAAACAGAGACAGATTTATCAGATACCATTATTGACAGGGAATGTGCCAGAATGACAAAACCGGATAAACCGTTAAATGCTTATGATACATTGATGACGTTTTATCTAGAACATAAAACGACGTATTTGTCGATTATTAAAAAATATTTATTTCATCAGATTTGTGAAAAAGAATAAAAATTAGGAGTAAATTATGCTTTTCTCGACAATTAAATCACAAACACCCGTCAACATTCTTTGTTGAGGGGCGTTTGTGTTATGCATTTTAATTGCATTATTCTTTCACACACTGATAACCTGTAATAGTATCCCCAGACATCACAGGGACGGCTTTTCTGTCCTCACATGTGTTGCATAAGCGTATCGATTCGGCATCTGTTCCAATTGTGAACGTTCCGTTTGTTGAGCAGGCAACACATTCGCCTGTTGATTTTTGAAATAAATCGCCGACACATTCTTCGACACATAAACCAGCTAAATTGTCTTGGTCTTCAAACCCAGTTGTCAACATACGACGATTATCACAACTATCACATAAGTTGATAACGTCCGGATGAACGGCAATATTTTTTTGTGTACAGGCAATACATGTCGCATTCGTATTTAAAAATTGCTTACCTTCAACACATAAACCTTTTAGGCAGGAACCGTTTTCATACCGTCTGTTTTTACAAGTAGCACATTGAGTTTGCGATGATGAATATGAAGCGTCCAAATCACAGGAGCGACAATATCCTTCACTATCTCTAAATTTTTCACCGTTATGTGAACCATTTAACCACGCATGGGCATTACTTTTAACCTCATCAGAAACCCAACTTGAAAAATTATTTTCCTTATCATTACAAACACCACTTTTTCCAGGGTTGATAAGAACACAGTTGTGTCCAATCATTGTTCGGTTTTCACAAAGTGAACATTCATTCACACCGCCAAATACAACCGGATAAACAGAAGTAGGCGATGTACATTTAGCACAACCACCATATCGTTGCGTAAATTGCATTGTTCCATCATCAGCAGTTCCACAACTTACCAAGAAACAACCGGGAGAGGCTGACGCATTTTCTCCTTTGACTCGTTTATATGGCAGATTAGGACATTTGTCTTCACATTCTTCTTTACTGAGCCAACCATACCTATCATATGCTCCCGTTGTGCGAACACTACAATCATGACATTGCTGACTACCACTGTCTTGCCACATATTACTCGGACATTTAGGAGCACATCGAGTAGTATTGTGTATCCGTGTTGTATCAACTGCGTCTGAATCTGAACTGTATTTCCCGTCTTTCATTCGACAATTTTTCGTACAACCGGATTCTTCATCATTGATAATTGTAATTCCTGTATCTGAGATTTTCGGACATGGTTTACAATCCCCATCTGCACCCAACACTTGACCCGACTGACAAGACACCTTTTTAGGAACGCAATATCTACTATATCCGTCTTGAGTGATCGTGCGTCCACATTTTTCACATAAATCACGCAATTCTGAAGGAATTTCCCCCCAATCTGCTATATTTGCGTCATTACCGAGATTCATAGCATCACAACTGTAACATTTACCGCTATTAAGTGATTGCCATTTACGAGTACATCGTTCATCACTGGGATTGGCTTGACAAATAGCGATTTGTTCTTCTGCGTTATCGGGTTGCTGACAAACCTTTAAACAATAACGTATAAGATGTACACGTTTTGCATACTTACCATCCACTGCTTCAGGACAATTATTACACATTTCAACAAGTTTGTTAATTATATTACCCTCAGTCTCCCAAGTACGACCAGTCGTCTCTCTTTTTAAAATTGTTTCAGAACAAGAAACACACTCTCCTGCTGTCCCTGTTCGATATTGTCCAAAGGGGCACTCAATATTTGAATCTCTGCAATAATAGAGACCATTCAGACGATACCATTCATGATTGGGACATGCCAAACATTGAGCTTTTGAAATAGATTCGTTTTGTATTTTATGAGGGGCCTTATCTGAACAAGGAATACAGCCTTCGGTTGAAGATTGATAGGAATATCCTTCGGTACACATGAATGAACAATATCCTCGTGAACTATCATCTGACAGTTCACCATGCCAGCGTTTTGTCCCATTGGCTTCGCATTGTTGACACATGGTATATCCGTCAACTTCATCACTGGTGTCGGGAAAACCTTCTCCGTCTTTTAAAACAATAAAGTTGTTACCGTTATCACACGGAATACACGCCCCGTTTTGACTGCGAAATGTTCCGTCAGGGCAACCTTTGAGTAATGCTGTACAGGTATAATTTGTTTCATTACAAATATAACCACGACCTTTTGATTCGCAATCTTTATTGGTTAAACATTCCACACACATACCTGTTCCGTCATTTTCATAACAAAAAGGAGTATCCGTTCCTGTACAACTGTTTTTACAAACCATTTTATCAGCATCACATGTTGCCGTTCCACAGAGGCTGGAACAATCGGCATCTTCAACGCATGGGTCGCCACTTTGTCCTGTACCTGCTTCATTGTTTTCCGAATCTAAAAATGATGTAAAAACGATTGTATTATCTGTTTCGTCTTCTCCACAAATAGAAGCACTACCAACATATTTTTCGCCGTTCACTTGCACAAATTGTATGCCTTGA
>JAZTVX010000079.1:0-17274 GCA_045635565.1 Alphaproteobacteria bacterium | reverse complement strand
ACCTCCGTCAAAATAATCTCAAAAAATCAAAACCTTCTCTTAAAAAAACGTGTCAAAAAAAGGTACGTTTTTTTGACGCTTTTTTTTGATGAACGGACAGGGCTTTTAGTGAAGTAAAAAAGATATAAAAATCAGATAATTACATTTTTTGGTTGACAAGAGGTATTTTGCATCATAGTATGGGAAAAATAACGTACCTTTTTTTGACACGTTTTTTAAAGAGAATATATTGATTTTTAATCGTTATTTTTAAACAGGTTTTGGCGTTTAATGAAAGTTTTTTTGATATCAAAGCCATTATTTTGAATACAAAAAAACTATTTGTTTTTATGTTATCAGCGTTCATATTTGGTCATTGTGAGAAGTGTCAACGATGGCGTAATCTATCGACAATGCCGCAAAAAGCTTTAAAAATATTTTTATCAGATTGACAAAAAGGTGAAATTAGAGTAGTTATACACTGTGAGAGGTGAAACATGAAAAAACATATTTTATTAACAGTTAGTTTATGCTTATTGACATCGGCTTGTGCTACAACAGGTTCTGATGTCGCTAATGTCAGTTCAATGACAAAATTGCAACCGTGTTTAACGGAAAAGGCTATGCAATCGTTGACAGACGGGTCGTTATATACGAACGGTGTTACGGCAACGGCTAAAACAATTGCAAGCAGTTGTTTGAAATCAATGGCTATGGAACGTTTAGGTCTTGATGAACAAACAACTCAATTGGCAACAACAATCTTGTCCGGTTTGAAAGCAACAGCACCGGTTCAATAAGGTTTTTAGTTAACCATTAAAAAACACCCTGTTTGAAACAGGGTGTTTTTCTTTTGTTGTATTTTAGTAGTTTTCTGCTTTAATTTGGAAATAGGCTTTGGCATGGTCACAAACAGGGCAAATTTCTGGTGCTTTTTTGCCGATAACGATATGACCACAGTTAGAACATTGCCAGATTGTATCGCCTTCGCGTGAGAAAACCAATCCGTTTTCAACATTATGCAATAATTTACGATAACGTTCTTCGTGTTCTTTTTCAATTTTGCCGACTAAATCAAATAATCCGGCAATACGGGTGAACCCTTCTTCACGAGCGGTTTGAGCAAAACCAGCATACATATCTGTCCACTCATAATTTTCACCGGCAGCAGCATCAGCCAAATTTTCAGCAGTTGACGGAATTTGACCATCATGTAATAACTTAAACCAAATTTCAGCATGTTCTTTTTCATTGGCGGCTGTTTCTTCAAAAATTTTAGCAATTTGTACATAACCGTCTTTACGTGCTTTAGAAGCATAATAAGTATATTTATTCCGTGCTTGTGATTCACCGGCAAATGCAGCCCACAAATTTGCTTCTGTTTTTGAACCTTTTAATGTTGGTGTTGTCATTGTGTTTAATCCTTTTTTCCTTGTTGATAACAGTGGGGACATTCCCCGTGAAATAATGTTGTATGTTCTTGAATCAAAGCCCCACAAATAACAGTATTGTTTAATTGTGCCATGTAGGGAACTTCAATATCGCAAACGCTACCACATTGACGACAAACCAAATGATAATGATTATGACAATTCCAATCGTAACAATCAGCACCATCCGGCATCCGAATATGTAGAACTTTACCCATGTTAACCAGAGAGATTAAACAACGATAAACAGTTCCTTTACTGATGCGAGGACAATGTTGACGAACGAAATGGTAAATGTCGTCTGCTGTCGGATGACACAGCTCTCTGGTCGCGTCCAGTACGTACATTTTTTGTTTCGTATTACGGTACATTTCTCCTCTTATCAGTAATCATTCTTGATAAGAGACATTTTATGTAAATAAAAATGACTTGTCAAATGTTTTTTTTAAAAAAAAGAAAAATTTTTTTTAATAGGACTTGACGACATTAAAAAACAGATGTATGTTCCCACTTTCTTTAAAATTAAGTTATCAAAAGGTTATGTGATGAAAAGATTTAACTGGGCTAGAACGAAAAAGTCCATCAAACGGCATTTTACACCTAAAATTGTGGAAATTTTTCGTAAAAAATATACATTAAAAGAATTTAAACGAGATTGTATTGCAGCATTAACAGTATCTGTTGTTTCGATTCCTTTGGCTATGGCATTAGCAATCGCATCAGGAGTTGAACCGGCACAAGGTTTATATACAGCTGTTATAGCCGGTTTTTTGACAGCTTTGCTTGGTGGGTCACGATATCAAATTGGTGGACCGACCGGAGCGTTTGTGATTGTGATTTTCGGGATTGTTCATCAATATGGTTATCCCGCGTTATTGACAACCATGATTATGGCCGGTCTTATTTTGATGATTGCCGGCTTCTTTCGATTCGGTACATATATCAAATATATTCCGTATCCGGTTGTTGTCGGTTTTACGGCTGGTATCGGTGTGATTTTGATTTCAACGCAAATTAAAGATTTGTTTGGTTTAACAATTGTTGATGTGCCGGCTGCTTTTTTGCCAAAATGGGAATCATATATCACGCATTTAAATACAACCAATCTGTACGCTGTTTTGATTACAGTTGTTTCAGCTGTGCTGATTTTTGGTTTTAAAAAGTTTTTCCCAAAAAGTCCGTATTATTTAATCGGTGTTATCGGTGCAACTGTTTTGGTGGTTGTTTTTGGATTGCCTGTTGATACAATCGGATCAAAATTTGGTTCATTGCCTCATTTTTTGCCGAAACCACAATGGAATGTTTTTGATGCTTCTTTGATTTTTAAAATGCTTCCGAGTGCATTAACAATCGCTTTCTTAGCTGGTGTTGAATCGCTGTTGAGTGCCAAAGTAGTTGATGGTATGAGTGGAGACAATCACAATTCTAATGTTGAATTAGTTGCACAGGGAATTGCAAATATCGGAACTGCTTTTTTTAGTGGTATTCCTGCGACCGGAGCCATTGCCCGAACGGCAACGAATTTTAAGGCCAATGCTTATTCGCCTGTTTCGGGGATTATGCAGTCTGTCTTTTTATTGACTTTCATGGTTGCGTTAGCATCTGTTGCTCAATATATTCCATTGGCTTGTTTGTCGGTTGTTTTGATTCTAATCGGATGGAATATGTTGGGCTTGGATAAAATCTATCAGGTTATGGGTGCGCAAGCCGGTGACAGAAATGTTTTGATTGTTACTTTTCTTTTAACTGTTTTTGTTGATTTGAATACGGCTATTTCTGTCGGATTTATGATGGCAACTATTATCTTTATGCATCGCATGAGTCATGAAATTGCCATCGAAACGGAAGATAAAATGTCTCGTGAAATTTTTGGGGGTGAAAGTTTACCTGAAAATTTAACAGAAAAAGGGGTGATTGCTTTGCGTGTATCCGGTCCGTTGTTTTTTGGTGGTGTGAATGAAATTGCTCATTTCTTCAATCAGTTGCGGACGAAACCGAAAATTTTGATTTTGCGTATGGGTCAGGTGCCATTGGTTGATGCAAGTGGGGCAAATCTCATCGTTGAATTTATCAAAAAATTAGAAATGAATCATACTAAAATCATTTTATGCAACATAAAAAAACAACCTCGACGTGTTTTGCATAATACATTTTTACGAGAACATTTGGATTGGCATACCATTTCAACGGCTTCCAATTATCAAAATGCCGTAAAAATGGCAAAACGGTGTTTGCGTCAAATGAAAAAAGATTGAATTTGTCTTTTATAACAAACAGATATGCATTGTCAGCAGAAAAGGATATTGTTTATATCCTTTTTTGTTGACAAAATTGTAAAATAGGTGTCTAATAATAAACGGAGGATACGATGGATTTTACAAAGATGCATGGTTTGGGTAATGACTATGTTTATATCAATGGTTTCATTGAGAAGTATCCGAATTGGCCTTATTTAGCAAAAAAAATATCTCAACCTCATTTTGGTGTCGGATGCGATGGAATCGTTTTAATTTTACCATCAGACAGAGCTGATTTTAAAATGCGTGTTTTTAAGTCAGACGGTTCGGAAGGGGAAGTCAGCGGAAACGGATTGCGTTGTGCGGCAAAATATGTATATGAAAATAAATTGACGACGAAAACCCATTTATTTTTTGAAACATTTGCCGGAAAGAAAGAATTGTTTTTGCGTGAAGAAGACGGTCAGATTACACTTGTTCAGGTAAATATGGGTATGCCTGAAACAGAACCGTCTATTTGTTTGATTTTACCAGATGAACGGGAGGTTTTTGGGCAATTGGTTACAACAGGAAATCCGCATTTTGTCGTACCGGTTAGTCATGTTTTTGATTATCCTGTTGAACGAATGGGGCGTATTTTGGAACGCCATCCTCATTTTATGCAAAGACCCAGTATTGAATTTGTTGAAATTTTAGATAGAGGTCATATTCGTATGCGTATTTGGGAACGAGGAGTCGGTGAAACGTATGCTAGTGGAACGGGGGCTTGTGCTGCGGCAATGTCTGGTATTGATCAGGGATTTTTAGATGAGGCGGTGGACGTTGAATTGTTGGGTGGTCATTTGCAAGTCACATACGATTCGTTTTATCGTCTTGTTTTAATGGCAGGGCCGGCAGAAACGGTTTTTACAGGGAAATTTTCAAAAACGTTTTTGGAATATTGAAAAAAACGGATTGTTTTTTTAAACTATTTGACAAGAAAATAAAATTGTGTCACTATTCATGGCAAAGAACGCGTTAATGATAAGGAGTAAAAATGCTTTCAGTGTATGGTTTTGTTTTTGTTGTTGTTTTATTTGTTTTATTATTTAAATCAATTGTTATTGTTCCACGAGGATATGAATATACGGTTGAATGTTTAGGTCGTTACAAAAAAACGTTAAAATCAGGTGTTCATTTTTTGATTCCGGTGATTGAAGCGGTTGGGGCTAAATTAAGCCTGATGGAACAGTCTTTCAATCTTTTTTTAGAAGATGTTTCTACAAAGGACGAGGAAGTGGTGCAGATTGATAGTATTTTATTTTATCAGATTCAAAACACCGTTAATGCTACACAGAGCAGAGATTTAAAGTTGGATATTTTGAATTTAATTGTGCCGAATATTCGTGCGATTGTCGGTCAGATGAATAAAGATGAGTTGATATCAAAACAAGATATTATTTATTCAGAGTTGTTGAACATTATAAAAGAAAAAATGATTCTGATGGGTATTCAAGTAACCCGTCTCGAAATTAAAAATGTTCGACCGCGAGATTTGTTTTGATAGAATTTATCTGATGTTTTTTGCAAATTATTAGGAAATACAAAAAAACGGATAATATCTCAAAAAATATTTGACAAGGGAATAAAATTATAGCACACTCTTTTTAAGAACCATGTTTTCATGGACAAAAAAACATTGAATACGGGGGCAGTGGTTTTTTTGGTGTGTTTAATCTCCCGAAAGGAGTTGCTATGACAGTTTTCTTATTAGTTGTATGGCTTGTTTTAGTTGCAATCAGCATTAGAATGAGTCTTGTTATTGTTCCGAAAGGGGCAACATATACTGTTCAACGTACGGATGGCAGTTTGTATCAAATAACCGAAGGTGTTCATTGGATTATACCGATTTCGGAACGTGTTATTGAAAAAAAATAAATAAAAGGAGTTAAAATGTCTTTAACAATCGGGTTGATTTTAATTGTATTATTGGTCATTGTTTTCTTTAAATCAATTGTTATTGTTCAACAAGGATATGAATATACAGTAGAATATTTTGGTCGTTATACAAGAACGCTTGAACCGGGTATGCACTTTTTGGTTCCGGTAGTTGAAACAATCGGCGCTAAATTAAGTAAAATGGAACAAGTGTTGGATGTGCCGTCACAAGATGTGATTACGAAAGATAACGCCATGGTTCGTGTTGATGGTGTTTTGTTTTATCAAATTCAGGATGCTGTTAATGCCGCTTATCAGGTCGGGGATTTAAGATTGGCTATCTTAAACTTGATTATGACGAATATTCGTACGGTTATCGGTAGCATGGATATGGATGAACTGCTCTCTCAAAGGGATGTCATCAATCAGAAATTGTTACATGTTGTTGATGAGGCTACAATTCCTTGGGGTGTTAAAGTAACACGTGTCGAAATTAAAGATATTACACCACCGCGAGATTTGATTGATGCGATGGCTCGTCAAATGAAAGCCGAACGTGAAAAACGGGCCAATATTTTGGATGCTGAAGGGTATCGTCAGGCTGAAATTTTGAAAGCCGAAGGGGAAAAACAATCTGCTATTTTGGAAGCCGAAGGGAAACGTGAAGCCGCTTTCCGTGAAGCCGAAGCCCGTGAAAGAACAGCCGAAGCCGAAGCAAATGCAACTAAGATGGTTTCTGATGCCATTGCTAACGGTAACATTCAAGCGATCAACTACTTCCTTGGTCAAAAATACATTGAAGCATTGCAAGGTATTGTGACATCGCCGAACCAAAAGTTGTTGATGTTGCCTGTTGATACGACTAATGTTATGGGGTCTGTTGCCGGTATTGCCGAAATTGCCAAAGAAGTTTTGGGACCAACAACGAAACAGACAAAGAAAGGATAATTTATGGATTACATTGATTGGATAGCCATCGGCTTTTTGTTGGGTATATTGGAGTTGTTTGCTCCGGGTATTTACATGGTATGGTTCGGTTTTGCCGCTTTGTTACTATCCGGAATTTTGTACTTCGTTCCAATGACATTAACAACACAACTGTTGGTATTTTGTGGTTTGTCCGTTGTATCCATTGTTATCGGCTTTAAAGTTTATGCCCGTTTCTTGAAGAAAGAGCATGTGTCACGACCTCGATTGAATGATATGGCGGCACAATTGGAAGGCAAAAGTGTACGTATCGTTGAACCGGTCGAAGATGGTAAAACAAAAGTGAAAGTCGGTGATACTGTTTGGTTGGCACATACTGAAGATGACTTGAAAATCGGGGACGAAGCAGTTGTTATCGGTGCTGAAAAAGGAGTTATTTTGATTATTCGTAAAAAATAACGTCTTGGCACTTAAAAATGAAAACAGGGTATCTGAACAGATAACCTGTTTTTATTTTGCTGAAAATGTGGTAAAAAAGGGGCTGATAAGGAGTAAAATAGTTTTTGTGGTGATTTTTTATGTCTTATTTTTCAAAAAAAGCCAAATTTTGTAAAAAAAATAATCTTTTTATGCATTTTTTGCTAGACTTTTAATGTGGTTTAAGGCTATTCTAAACGCAGGATTGTAAATTTTTAGAGGAGAAAGTTTATGAAAAGACAACAATCACATAAAGTAAATTGGTTGACAACAGTTGCAATCGCAGCATTTTTGTCGGTTACGGCGTCGGCACAATCTATTTTGCCCGCTGATGTTCAATCAGAGCAAATGATGGATGCCATTGCTCAAACAAATGGTGAATTTGAAGCTGTCAACATGAATTACATGCATTCTTTGGGGATGCAACAAAAGGCATGGAATGATCCACTTTCCCATATGGGGGAAGGTCAATCAAAACCGGGGTATTCAAAATACACATGGACGCCGGATGTTGTTTTGCCGATTCGTTTGCGTGAAGGCATGATGACATTGATTAACTTGCCGACTTGGGAGTTGATTGAAAAAGTTCATATCGGTTCTCCTGAATCTTTTGGCGGAGAAATTGCAGCACCGAACTCTCTCCTCGTTTATGCTGATCCGTCTTACTTGGGTGTTGACAGTAATATGATTATTTTTGGTCGTTCAGGTAACAGATATGTTTTCTACTTGCGTTCAGAAACGTATAATACGGAAAAAATTACGCAATCAGTTGTTGATGTATTGGTTGGTCCTCGTTACACACCGGTTGAAAATGGTGGTAAATTGGGCAATCAAAATGGTGCGACGACAACGGCTGCCGGTACAGGTTCATCTTCGTCGGCTATGTCAGGTCGAACAGGAAATACAGGTTCGTCTTCGACAGGTCCAAAAGATTGGTTGAAAAATATTCCGGTTGACCCGGAAAGTTTTCACTTTGATATAGACATGTATTTGCCAAATCCTGCTGATGTTGATATTGCTCCGGACAATGTATGGCGTGATAATATCTTTACCTATATTGATTTGGGTCCGAAAGCATTAACAATGACACAAAGACCAATTGTTAATTTAATTGTCCAAGATACAGAAGTTCCGGTTGGTTTTCGTGCCAGTGGTCCGAACAGTCGTTTGATCGTTGTGGAAGGTATTGGTGATATGGTTTTGCGTAACGGTAAAAAAATCATCTGTTTGAAGTTGCGTCGTGATCCGGCTTCCGGTTTGGAATATACGGATTACAGTGGTTCTCAAAGTAATTCTTTGTCCCGCCCGACGACTGTTAGTCAGGAGCCGGCTGATATCATGCCTATTGAAACGGATATGTCAGAGTCACTTGCCGGTGTAAATGGTTCGACAATTGCCGGAGAAACGATTGTTCGAGAAGAACGTGTTGCTCAAAACAATGTTCGTCAAATTGAAAAATATATGAATAGCATGTCTGGCGATTCAGCGTTTGTTGCATCGACAACTGCCGATATGGGAACGGGCGGTATTCAAGCAAGTGCAACTGTTCCAACACAGGCTGCTGTTTTTTATGAACAAGGAATGGCTCCAATGCCATCAATTCCGGAACGTGTTATGAATTCACCTTCGGCTTCTGCTAATATTGTGGGTGTGATTAACGATGTTGTTTCAACAAAAACCGCTTCGGCTCGTTCAGTGGTAACAGGTGACCATGAAACGATTTCTGTTGAATTAGGTACAAATGCCGATATCTCGGAATTAGAAGCCATTTGGGAAACAATTTATACGCAAAATCAAGATACACTGCGTGGATATGAGCCGTATTATTCCGTTGATACAACGGCAGATGGTGGTATGCGAGAATTATTCCGTTTGCGTGTCGGGCCGGTCAAAGATGTGAAAACGGCTGATGGTTTGTGTAAAAAATTAGGACGCAGAGGATTTTCTTGCTCGGTTGTTCGGGTTCAGTAATAAGATGAACTCTTCATTCTTCAGATGGAGAGTTCCTTTTGTTTCGCAAAATGTGTTTATTATCAAAATGAAGTGAGATTGATATGGCTGATAACAGAAGACAAAGTTCATCGGAACAATATGTAAAGAAAAGCAACAGAATGTTGTTGTTTTTTGGGCTTTTTGTTTTATTAGGGGCACTCATCGGACTTGGTTTTATGTCGGGAAATCAACAACAAAGAGAGGTTGAAACTGACATAGGATACGGACATGATGATCCATTGAGTGGTGAAACTGCGTCTGTTACGGAAGGCGATATATTTGCTCGTGGTAATGCACAATTGCGTGTTGAACCGTCAGTGGTCGATATGGCTAATGTCGTAATTGGCTCAACAGTTGAAGCCGTTGTCAGTTTGCGAGCCGAAAACACCGCTATACGGATTTCGGAAATCAATTTTGCCGAGGAACAGACAGACGGGTTCACTATTAAAACAAACTGCCCATTGGCCGAAACGGCATTGGGCCAGAATGAAACATGTTCTATTACAATTGGTTGGAACCCTGTGGCTCTGCGTCAATTGCAAAATAATTTGGTCATTCGTTGGAAGGAAGATGCCCCATCTGTTATTGGTGAAGAAACGTCAACAATACTGGTGAAAGGCCAATCAACGGATTCCAAAGATTGTGTCATTTGTGAAAATGTTGTTAAGGAAAAGACAGAACCAAAAATGGCTATGACACCGGGGGGAGACTTGATTCCTATTGGCCCGGATGGCGAAATTGTGTACAAAGGAAACACAATTAAGCCGACAGGTGATGTCTATATTGATCCGACAACCGGTGAAATTATTGCCATTAAAGAGCCTGATCATATTGCTTTAAACATGAACAATGAAATCATGGGAACAATTTCTGATACAACGGAAGTTATTGGTGGTAACGGTGAAGTTTTTGGTAAAATATTGGGCGATAAAACGATTGTTGATACAAAGTTGACAGTTCTGGGTGCGGCTGTTCCTGTTGTTGCCATTATCGATTCGCAAGGTAGTGTTGTCGGTAAAGCAACTAAAGAAGGTACAGTCATCGACGGACAGGGTAAAGTTATTGGTAAGGTTTGGGTTGATGGTCAGGCATATTCTTTGGAAGATAAACCGATTGGGTATGTTCGTCCATGGGGATTAGTTGCTGACTTTATGGGTAAAGTTATCGGAGCCATTAACGTCGATGGAACAGTTTTTGATACGAAAAATAATATCTTGGGTCGTATTATGCCGAATGGTTTTGCGATTAGCAATCAAGGTGAATTGATTGGGGCAACAGTACCACAAGGTGTTGGTGTTGGTGTTGGTTGTCAGGCCTTGGGGAAAGTTTTATTTAACGGAGAAGTTAAAGACGGTTTTGACCAAACGGTCGGTCGTGTCATGTTGGACGGGGCTATTGTCAACGTTGATGGTGAAGAATTGGGTGCTGTTATTCCGATGGGCTTGGTTATCAATGAAAAGGGAACTGTCGTTGGTTTTGTGAACTCAGAAGGTAAAGCGGTTAATGATAAAGGAGCCGTTATCGGTTGTGTCAATCCGGATGGTTCTGTTTCTGCCGGTCGAAAAGTTGTTGGTTCTGTTATGTCGAAAGGTCACGTTATCGGTTACGGTTGCCAAGCCATCGGATCTGTTTTTCCAAATGGGGAAGTGTTTGATAATACATTGAAATCCGTAGGTCGTGTCATGATTGACGGTTATGTTAAGAATGCTGAAAACAAAGTTATCGGTGTTGTTGTAACACGAGGTGCTGCCATAGCAGACGGTTGTCGTTTGTTGGGTTTGATTTCATTGACCGGTCAGGTGCTGGATATGAAAAATCAACCGATTGGTTGTATGACACCTGAAAGAACAGTTATCAATTCCGAAGGTGAGGTTATCGGAAGTGTTGCTATGAATGGTTCTGTTTATAGTAGTGATGCTGTTTTTCTTGGTCGTGTTAGTTATGACGGTAAAGTGCGTGATAAAGAAGGCAATGTTATTGGTTGTGTCAATACAGATGGGACAGTAACTGATTTAGGCGGAACAAAGATTGGTGGTGTGCGGAAAAAAGGTTCACGCCGTATCGGTAACAAAGTGTATGATGAAACCGGTCGTGAAATCGGAACGATGAATGATGCTAATGTTATAGTGAACCGTAACGGTGGTTATGAAGGATTTATTCCGGAAGATGGGCACATTTTTTCGCCAGATGGGTTAATTTTAGGTCGTTATTCTTCTCAAATCGGTTATGCTGTTAATCAAAATAACGAACGTTTTGCAAAAGTTTTATTTGATATGACTGTTGTTAGTGGTACAACTGGCGAAATTGTGGGTGGTTTGATACCAGATAACACCGGTTTTGTGGATAAAGACGGTCAATACGTCGGCATGGTTCAGTTGGATGGTACATTGCGTGATAATAAAGGTGCCGTTATTGGGGCCATTCGGGGTGATGGGACAGTTGTAGATAAAGATGGTAAAATTATTGCCTATCGCATTATCAAAGGTCATGTCGCAGATAGTACGGGAACAATTATTGGTCGTGTTGATGCAAAAGGGGCTGTTTTGTCTGATGGTGGGACGGAAATCGGTCGTGTGTTGGGCAACGGTTTAGTCGTGTCACTTGATGGTAAGAAATTGTTAGGGGGTGTTGTTCCGGGGGCTGCTTTGGCCATGGATGCTCGTGGTTTGGTCGGTTATTTGAACGATAACAGCCGTGTGTTGGGATTAGACGGTGAATATGTTGGTAAGGCAACGCCGTTTGGTGTTGTTTTGGCTGATGATGGTACGGTTGTTGCCAAATTGATGCGGCTAGGTGTTTTTACGGATGCAACCGGAAAAACAGTTGGTTGGACATCTTTGAAAGGGATGTTTGTCGGTAAAGATGAAAAAGTTATTGGTAAAATCAATGTGAATGGTTTGGCTTTTGATCGTTCTCAAAAAGTTGTCGGCAGTATGGTTCAAACAGGCACAGCAGTTGATCAAAACGGTTCATATTTGTCAACGGTAACTATTAACAATCGCTTATTGAAAAAAGATAAACAAGTGGCATTGTTAACGGCTTCTCCATTTATTTACGGTTCTGATAATATACCGTTAGGACGTGTTTTGCCGGTTGGTGTCGGTGTTTCGAACGAAGGTGAATTCTTGGGTTGGACTCAAACGGATGGTTCGATTGGTATGAATGGTAAAACAATTGGTCGTGTTTTATTTGATAATCGCATCATCAATGAAAAAGGCAAAATTGTCGGTTATTATGTTGGTTTGGGTAGTGTAGCATTTGGAAATGAAGCCCGTACGTTAGGGGTTGTCGGTTTGACAGGCGACATTCAAACAAACAGTGGTCAGACACGTGGGGAAATCAGAAGCGGTAACTACGTTGTTCGTGATGGTTCGATTGTCGGTCGTTTGTTAAATAATGTTGCATATGTCAGCAATAATACAGCAGGACGTGCCAATGGTTTGACGCAATTAACAGGGGAAGTTATCACAACAAATGGCAAACCAATTGGAACTTTGTCATTATCCGGTTCGGCCGTTAATTCCATGTTACATGTTTTGGGGCAAGAAACACCTTTCGGCGGTGCTGTTTCCAATGCAATGAAAACATTGGGTCAGGTTTATAGAAACGGTCAGGTTGTTTCCCGCAATAGAATAGAAGGTGTCATTAGTGGCACACAAGCCATTTATGATACGCAAGGTAAAATTGTTGGTAGTATTGAACCCAGCGGGGTTATTATTGGTAAATCGGGTAATGTTATTGGTCGTTCATCTGCTTCGGCTCGTATTTTGGATAATGCCGGTAAACAAACGGCTATTCAAATGACATTTGGAACAGCATTCATGTCAGATGGTACATGGGTCGGTGGTTTGATGCCGACAGGTATTGTTGTTGATGACAATGGTGAGACGTTAGGTGTTGTTACAGCAGATGGTGTTGTGTTGGATAAAGGGAATTCCGTTGTTGCTCGTGTTTTGAGTGATGGTTCAGCTGTTACTGTACCAGATAGAGAATTGTATAATACAATGCCTTATGCTGGTAAAACGGTTGCTTTAGGTTTGCCGTACGGATACAGAAACACAGTTTTGGGTTTTGCAACTGTCAATGGTGACGTTGTTGATGACGGATATGCGAAAAAATATCGGATATTAGATGACGGTACGGTTATCGGTGGTGGTGATGCATTGGCTGGTACGGTATTACCGTTTATTCAAGCAGTCAATCATGAAGGTCAAATTGTCGGTGCATTAAACGGTCGGGGTATCATTATTGGAAATAATAACGAAACCGTTGGTAAAATTGCTGTTAACGGTGCTGTTAAAGCCGATGAATTTTTGATTAAAGGGTCTTTATTGCCCCAAACGACTGTTACAAATAATTGTAGCGTTTTGGGTATAACAGCACATAACGGACAGGTTATTAATGCACGTGGGGCGGTTGTAGGCTATATGATGCCGAATCGAACGGTTGTCAACAGTGCAGGTGATGTTGTCGGACGTGCAACAAGACTGGGGATTGTAATGAGTGATGAGGGCTCATATCTGGGTCGGGTCTTGCCTGATTCAACGGTTGTTGATTTAGGTGGAGTTGTTCTGGGTTGTGCACAAAATGACGGAACTGTTGTTGATAACGGTGGAACAAAAGTTGGTCGTGTCGTTGAGAGAGGACCTGTTTTGAGTATGGAAGCTGAATTTGTCGGACGTGTTAAATCCAACGGTGTGGCTGTTGATAAAAATGGCAATGAGTTAGGACGTGTTCGTGCTGATGGTTTTGTCATTAACAGCGAAGGAACTGTTTTGGGATATGTATTACCACGTGATCGAGAAATTTTATATCATGAAGATGGTTCAATCAAAGGTTCTTTGGATTTGAACGGTATGTTCTATGATTTAAGCAATAAAGCCGTCTTCAGAGTGGATGAAAAAGGTCAAGTGTTTGCACCGGATGGTACGCCGATGGGGATAACTTATAAGGATGGTCAGTTCAGTAATAATCCTGATTTGACGATTTTAACAGATGAAAACGGTAATCCGTTCGGTATTGTATCAGGTTGTGATGTTTTCAATCTGAACAATGAAAAAATCGGTACTATTTTAGCGAATGGGAATGTTGTGGATTTGAACGGTGATGTATTTGCTAAAATTTTAGGTGATGGAACGATTTTAAAAGATGATAAAGCCATCGGTCGGGTCTCTGGTACAAATCCTCGTCTTGATAGATGTGGTATTCAATCCCGTCGTGGTGGAGCAGGGGGTGTTGGTGGTGTTGACGGAGGTGATTCGTTATCCGGTCATGCTATTTACATTGGAAATGAACGTTATAATGTGACGGATAAAGGAACAATCGTGAACGCAGATGATGTTATCATTGGTTACATGGGCGAAGATGGGAAACCATATACATTAGATAACCGTCCGTTAACGGCAAGTGGTGATGCGACAGGTCGTTCTCGTCCGAATGTAGCTAAATTGCCGAAACCGACACCGGAACAAATTGAACAAATTCAAAATTTGTTAACGCAAAAACGATCCAGTATGCGGGCCGGTATTAAAAATTCCATTCGACCGGAAGGACGCATTTTGGCACAGGGAAAACGCAAACGGTCATCGGACTGGAGTGATATGAATGTCAATCGTTCTGTTTCTTCATGGCCGGTTGATATGTCACGCATGATTTTACAAGACAAAGCCATTCCGGCAGTTCTTGTTCGGTCTATTGATTCTCGGTATAAAGATGTTCCGGTTACAGCAATTGTTGAACGTCATATTTATTCTGAACAAGATCGAAATATCATTATTCCGGCGGGAAGTCGTGTTATCGGCAAGATGACAGGTTCTCCGGGAACAAACAAAGTTGCCAAGATGGAAATCACTTGGACACGGTTAATTCGTCCGGATGGTGGTATGTTTACATTTGAAGCCGTTTCGGGTGATGCTCAAGGTCGTGGTGGTGTTGCTGCTTACTTGGATGATCAGTTGATTACGAAGTACGGTAAACCGGTTATGACTTCAGTTGTCACATCTGCCGTATCTTATATGATGGCTGCTAATGATGATTATACGGTTAATGCTGATACAGGCACATCAACACAAAGTGCCAAAGCAGAAGCTGCGGCTGATGCCCGTGAAAACTTCATCAATGCTATGGATACAATTTTCCAACAGTTGATTGCTGAATCGACAAATGTTCCGCCGGTTGTTTATGTGCCATCGGGAACCCGGGTCACGATTTTCTCTAATGAAGATTTGTGGTTGCGTTCGGAAGAAGATGATGTTCGTGATTATGAAGAAAGCAACGGTCCGAGATCGTCGGAAGCACAAACAGCCCCTATGAATTCTTGGGTTGACGGTCGAACAGGGGCAAAATCTTCTGATAACAAGACATCTGATAAATCAGGTAAGGAAGATAATAAATCAACAGAACCAACTGAAGTTGTGGATTATTATCAACCGGATGATTCTTATAAAGACCGTCCGACTGGTCGTCAGGGTGTAGCAGAAGAAGAATTACCTGTTTATGATGGCAGTCAAGCCCCTGTAACGGAGGCAGTTCCATTAAAAGATAGGACAACATCTCCTGTTTTACCGAAAACAGGGTCAGCCGGACGTATGTTTTAGTCAATAGCAAAAAATATTCGGTGAATACAAACACCGAATATTTTTCGTTTAGAGCATTATTCTTTTTGCTGGACAAATATAATGAAATGTCGTATGCTATGAAGACAGGAGAGGGAAAATATGGGTGAATTATCAGTTGCAGAAACATATCGTGTTTTGGAATCAGCTTTACGACCATTATCGTATTGGTATAATCAAGATAATGTTGAAGAAGTTGCTGTTGATTCACCAGGGGGAATTTGGTTGCGTTTACGGGGAAAACATGCTCATCCGTGGCATTATTATGAAGATCCGAAATTAACACGGGATTATTTGAATAATATCCTTTATATTATTGCGAATACATATGATTATGCTTTTGATCCGGAACAAGGAACGCCGGTTGTTTATGCCACATTACCCGGTGGACATCGTTTTACGGGTATTTCCGGTCGAAATGTGATGTATGATAATAATGATTTAACGGGTGGTGTTGCGTTAGCCATTCGTGTCTATCGGGAAGATTTATCAATTACGATGAGCGATTTCGGATTAAATGTTGGGGATAGACTACGTCCGTTGAATCGATTAAAACAGGTTGAAGATCCGGATGATCCATATGAGCGGTTATTGTTATCGATTAAAAGAGGGGATCATGTTCTTGTCAGTGGGGCAACGGCAACTGGTAAAACAACGTTTTTGAATAACTTAATTAAATTGTTGGATCCACATAAACGTATTTTGACAATTGAAGATACCCGTGAATTGATTGTACCGCATAAGAATAGGGTTCATATTGTTTTGCCACGGACGGAATTGACGAATAAGTTTGATTATAAACGTGTGATTGACTTGGCTGTTCGTTTTACACCTGATGCTATTATTGGGGGTGAAATTTCAACCTCAAATGCCGGTGCATTATGGGAATTGATGGGGTCGGGGCATGAAAACTGTTTTGCAACAATTCACGCTGAAAGTCCCGAGGCAGCATACAAGGCTTTTATTGGGCGTATTTTACATTCCTATCCAACGACGGACAGAGAGAAAACGTATCGAGAAATGAAAGAAAAATTACGGGTTGTTCAAATTAACCGTGATGGTAATATTCGTGCGGTTACGGAAGTGACATGATGTACCATCTGTATGGTTGTCGGGTCGTTTTAATATATCTTTATCACGCTTGTTGAAGAATAAAGAGTTGGTGAATATTTTCTTTTTCATTATTTTATTTATATATGCTCGAATAATAGTTGTACTGTGAGAGTAGGAATTATCTGATTAGTGTTGTCTGGCTTCAAGTGTTTTTGTAATTTATTGGGTATTATTATATACTTAATATCATTGAAATGAATCAAACTCATTTTATCAAAGTAAAGTTAGAGCATCAAAAAATTATTTTATCACATTATCTCACAAAAAGATAAGGACTTTATCCACTATAGTATATATATGTACATTCTTGCCCGATATAAAAAAAAGGGAAACATAATATGTTTCCCCTATTGTTTTTTCTAATCTTTCCGACACCACCAATTGCCATTTGCATCTGATTGAGCAACTCTATCACATCCACTTGCTTCACAAATATTTCTTGCTTTGGTGGTATTGGCAATTTGCGTATCGCCTGATGTCGAACAACTTTTCACATTACCTGTGCTATCAATAAATGTCCCATCTGTTGCTAACTTGGAACAATACCATAATGTTTTCCCATTGGCTTCCTGACTAAATGCAACCCGA
>JAZTVX010000078.1:0-5903 GCA_045635565.1 Alphaproteobacteria bacterium | reverse complement strand
GATGATGCCGGTAAATGTTTTGCATGTGATACGATTGTTAGTGGAGATGTCATCAATCCGGAAACAAAAGAACAATGTATTGCCTGTAATTTTACATACCGAGCCTACGATAAAAAATGTTTAAACTGTGATACAACAGATACATTGACAAACATTACCAAAGAAGAATGTGATGCCTGTCATGCCGATAAATATTGGCTTGAAACAAATGCGACCACTCATGTTGGAAAATGTGTTAATTGTCCTGCTAAAACATATGGGACGGAAGATGGCTTATCATGTGAATGTAATGTTGATAATCCGATTGAAAAATATGATATCATTACGAATGGTTGTACGAATTGCGATGAATTAACTGATGGGACAAAAGTAGCCAGTAACGAAGAATGTCATAAGTGTAGCCGTGGATTATGGTTTGCTGCTCATAGTTCAAAAGGTGGAACAGATAGCATTTGTCATTCATGCGAAAGTGGTAATAGTTATTACTATGCCGATGAAGATGAATGTGCATCTTGTGGTAATCGTTTTTGGCGTCCCTATGATACATATTGTTTTGATTGCAATTATACCGATGCCATTAGAATCTATGACGGAGAAGTCAACTCATGTTCAAATAGGCTAACGTACAAATCTAGTGGAAATATGTACTCCCGCTTATGTACTTATTCTTCCAGTTTAACGACAACACATGAAGAATGTTTGCGGTGTGACAACCGTTATTGGACACCGAACACAAGCAATGACGGCTGGGGGGCATGTAAAGTATGTGCTAATGGTTCAGCCATCAACAATGGATTGGCTTGTGGCTGTATCGGTTCAGATGAGGTCACAACATCTGCCGGCAAATGTTTGACATGTGATAAGTTGACGGAAGGAACGATTGTAACAGAGGCCGAACAATGCCATAAATGTTCGGGTTGGTTTGCAACAACCGAAAACAAATGTTATAAGTGTGACACGCAATATGTTTATAATACAAGCAAAACCGAATGTCACAGTTGTTCTTCACACACATGGCGAAGTTCAGATGGTACATGTTACGCCTGTTCCTACCCGTATAAAATGTATGATACGACACGGGAAGAATGTGAACGTTGTTCCGGTCGTGTGTGGGAAGAAGTCAGTGGGGGAATCGGCTTCTGTCATCCTTCTGTTGAACAAAATTAACAATTTTGACAGATGAAAAAACGGCAGATTTTTCTGCCGTTTTTTTGTACTCAGAAAACCACCACCTAAGCCGACGGGTTTCTTTTTTATACGAAATATAAGACAAAAAATAATGTCATTTGCATCATATCATCACGGGAAGCATCAAAAATCACGGAGGTATCATTGAAAGTAACAATACGACCAAACAATCTTTAGATAAAAACATTGAATGGATAAACCTTAAATATCTTATTATCCATATGACCTACTACCACAATTGAGTATATGATTTCAAATTACGTCAAACACCTGTTGAACACAAATACTTATTTATTCATAAGAACGACTTCGTGTATTGCGACGAGGTCTTTTTAAAACATCACAAACAACCATACCGGCACCTAATAATGATAAAGAACCAATCCCGGTTCCTAAAATGCCCATACCCCATTTACCGACGCAACTGACCGTTGCCACCGATTTTAAACAACTACGTCCCATCGATGAATCTTGCTTGGATGCACATTTATCCAATTCGTTTTCTGCTTTCATTAAAGCACCACTAATTGCCAAAAGACCCACCGATATACTGATACCTTTTGCAATCGCATAAACCTGCGTTCTATAAACTTTAGAACATAATGCATTTAATATCATTTCTTTTCCTTTCTGTCAAATATCGTTCAATATAACAGATTAAAATAAATTTGTCAACCATTTGAAAAAAACACACACGCCTTTAACAGGAATGTGTGTTTTTCATCACAATATTTTCTTAACCAATCAAATTGGCTAATACTTTTTGTTGGTTTTCAAGCGTTTGTTCTGCTTCTGCCAATGCCGTACGCTTATCTTGAATAACATGAGCAGGGGCTTTTGAGACAAAGGCTTCATTGGCTAATTGGGCTTTAGTCCGTTCAATGAAACTTTCCTTATTGGCTATATCTTTACGAATGCGAAGCATTTCTTGTTCAATGTCAATTAAACCATTCAACGGAATGTTTAATGTCGATTCACCATAAGCCTGACTGATTGACCCTTTTGGCAAATCCGTTTCATAAGAACTATCTAACACATCCAGACGTGCTAATGCTTTTAAAACAACTTCATTATCAGAAACAATTTGTTTGTTTTTAGCATTCATTCCCTTGATATTCAAATGAATTTTTGTTGCCGGAGAAATATTAACACCCATACGCAATGAACGAATAGCCGTCACCAAATCAAACAGGTAATCGACATCTGCCTCTGTTTGCATATCGGCATATTCTGCTAAAGAAGGCCAAGGTTCACACATTAACATATTACTTCGTTGAGCCGTTTTATCCCAAACTTCTTCCGTAATAAATGGCATAAACGGATGTAGAATAACCATGATTTGTTCCAAAACATAACCACAAACACGTTTTGTTTCTTCAATTTGCTCTGATGTACCGTCATGGAAAATCGGTTTAATTGCCTCTAAATACAATGAACAGAATGTATCCCAAATAAAGTGATACACAGCATTTGATGCATCATTAAAGGCATAATCATCAATCATACGGGCAACGGTTTGAGCCGCATGATGCATTTTGCTCAAAATCCATTTGTTAATCGGTAACGACGGTATTGGTTTTCCTTGTCCGAAAATAGCCCCATTCATTTCACAAAAACGAGCGGCATTCCAAATTTTCGTCACAAAATTACGATACGATTCAACCCGTGAATCAGACATTAACACATCTCGACCATGACCTGCTTGAATCAACAGGGAAAAACGTAAAGCATCGGCACCATATTTATCGCACATTTCGAGTGGGTCAATACCGTTTCCTTTTGATTTAGACATTTTTTGTCCTTTTTCATCACGAACCAACCCATGTAAATAAACTTTACGGAACGGAACTTCTTTCATAAAGTGCATAGACATCATCATCATACGGGCAACCCAGAAGAAAATAATATCAAAACCCGTTACCAAAACACTGGTCGGATAATAGCGTTTTAAATGAACAGTATCTTCTGGCCAACCCAATGTTGAAAATGCCCACAAACCGGATGAAAACCACGTATCCAATACATCAGAGTCACGTACAAGTTCAACCGACTTACCATAATGTTTTTCAGCCGCCTGCATGGCTTCTTCAACACTTTCTTCACAGAAAATCGTTTTATCCGGACCATACCAAACAGGAACCTGATGTCCCCACCATAATTGTCTGGAAATACACCACGGTTGAATGTTGTTCATCCATTCAAAATACGTATTTTCCCAGTTTTTCGGCACAAATACCATATCGCCGTTTTCAACGGCTTTGATAGCATCTTTTGCTAATTCTTTAGCATTAACAAACCATTGATCCGTCAAAAGAGGTTCAATCACGACACCGGAACGTTCTCCGTGCGGAATTGTCATCGGATTGGGTTCTTCATGGTCAAACAAACCTAATTCCTTAATTTCTGCCAATACTTTGACACGAGCATCCGGACAAGTCATTCCCTGATAATGAGACGGGACATTTTCATTCAATGTGGCATCTTTGTTTAAAATGTTAATCATCGGCAACTGATGTCGTTTACCAACTTCAAAGTCATTAAAGTCATGAGCGGGCGTAATTTTAACAGCCCCCGTTCCTTTGGTTGGATCGGCATGTTCATCGGCAACAACCGGTATCGGACGGTTAACAATCGGCAACATTAAATTTTTACCGATTAAATGCTTATAACGTTCATCTTCAGCAGAAACAGCAACAGCCGTATCTCCAAACATTGTTTCAGGTCGAGTCGTCGCAATTGTAATAAATTCATTAGAATTACCTTCAACAGGATAACGGAAATACCACATTGTACCAACAACTTCTTTTTGAATCACTTCTAAATCAGAAACTGCTGTTTGCAAAACCGGATCCCAGTTTACCAAGCGTTTATCTTTGTAAATCAACCCTTCCTTATAAAGTTGAACAAAAACCTTACGAACGGCTTTGGATAAACCTTCATCCAATGTAAAGCGTTCACGTTCCCAATCACATGAAGCCCCCAAACGATGTAATTGTTTGATGATTTGACCTCCATATTGTTTTTTCCAATCCCAAACGGCTTCAACAAATTTTTCACGACCTAAATCGTGACGGGAAATCCCTTGCTTGGCAAGATTTTTTTCAACCATCATTTGCGTGGCAATACCAGCATGGTCCGTCCCCGGTTGCCATAAAACATCATAACCCTGCATACGTTTAAAACGACAGACAACATCTTGAATAGCATTATCCAAAGCATGTCCCAAGTGAAGATTACCGGTTACGTTTGGAGGAGGAATAACAATAGAGAAAGCCGGTTTTTTATCATCATTCGGCTGACAGGCAAATAAACTTTGACTTTCCCATTTTTCGGTAATTTCTTTTTCGGCTACTGCCGGTTCAAACGATTTATCAAGCATTTTTCTCTTTCCTTAACTAATTAACAAACAAATATGGTTGTTTTATCTTGAAAATCTTTAAAAGTCAAGCATAATTCATGTTTTTTCAGCAATGAAAACGGTTCTTTTTATAACTGTTTTACATATTATTTGACTTTACAATAAAAACATGTTATAATTCCGACATTTCAACTCAGGAGGAAAAATGCTTAAACAGATTGGAGTTTATAAAGATTCAAATTATGTTGTCAGAAACATTATTGATGATGACAATCGTGTCCTCTTTACTATTCAAGTACCAAGCAGCCTTGAAGAACAAGGATACGATATGGTCTTAAAAAGAGAACAAATCATCAAAATTACACCGGCATTTGACTTACACGGCGAAGATCCTTATGTGGCATACCATCGTCTTTTTACCGAAAGCCAAGAACAAAAACGACAGCAAAAAATAGATAAAATTCAAGAAGCCATTGCAACGGAAACATATGATACGGAAGGTCACGACACTTTATGGGAAGCCAGCCGACATATTTTATCCGGCCCATACGCTCAACACCGAGACGTCATTGATTGTTGGGGTCGATTGATGCAGGCTGAAATAAAAAGAACACCGGACAACCGTTTAACCCGTAAAATTTTTTATTCAACATTTGCTGATATGATTGCATATAATGAACCAATACTATCGGATAATGTCATTTTTGAAACATTAGCCGTAACTTGGAAACACGGGTTGCGTTTTGCCCGATATGCCGGCTTACCAGTCGAAGAAATTGAAGAAGTTAGAAACGCTAAAAAAGATACACTGATTCCACAAAAAGTTTCATCTCAAAAAATGCCGACAAATAGCAATCAACATAATATAGAACACGTTATTGCATAATGTCTGTATATCTACCAACACACTCTTGTGCCAATAAATTTTCGTGGCACAGGAGTGTTTTTTTGTCTGTTCCATAAAAAAACAATCAAAACATATGAAACTTATCTCAAAAATTTCACAAAAAAAGGCTTTTGTCGAATGGCAAAACCTATTTAAAAATAAGGCTTAAAAATCAATATACTCTCTTAAAAAAACGTGTCAAAAAAAGGTACGTTATTTTTCCCATATTATTATGCGAAATACCTCTTGTCAACTAAAAAATGCAATCATCTGATTTTTATATCTTTTTTACTTCATCACAAGCACACGTCGTCTATCAAAAAAAAGCGACAAAAAACCGTACCTTTTTTTGACACGTTTTTTAATGAGAAGGTTTTGTTTTTTTGAGACAATTTTAATGGAGGTTTTATGATTCGCAAACTACCTTTTTTGAAACAATTTGATGCGAAAACATCAGCCGAGCAAGGACGA
>JAZTVX010000077.1:0-60980 GCA_045635565.1 Alphaproteobacteria bacterium | reverse complement strand
CTGTCGCCAAGTGGTAAGGCAACGGTTTTTGATACCGTCATTCGTTGGTTCGAATCCAGCCAGCCCAGCCAAAACAGATAAGTCGCTAGAAATAGCGACTTTTTCTTTATTTTACAAGCACTTATATTGGTCCGTGTACAGAGTTTTTCAAAAAGCTCTTTTTTCAGCCCTACACGGACTCAAAATCCAAAAAAGCCTTATTTTACAATACTCCTGTCTTGTGATGCCAAATTTTTGTCTCGGTGATAGTAGTGTGGTTTCAGACTTAAATTTGATGTGGTGTGGTGCATTATTTTTTATGTCCCCAACCTCGATTTTTATAAAGTCAAGGTTATTTTGACAAACACAAAAAGAAATACTTCAAACTTTTAATTGGGTGATATTGATGTTATGAAATACATCTTTTTGAAAAAACTACAATTTTATTTGATTTTATTTTTTCAAAGCATTATAATTGTATGTATAAAAATATGAAATTTGGGGATAATATTTAATGCAAAATAATTTTGAAAAAAACGAGCGTTTTTTGTCTTTTATAAAATCAAAATTTTCCATTTTTGAGCCTTTGGAAACTCAAAGAAAACTGTATATTTCTTTAGGTAAGAAAATAAAAAAAATCTGTTTTTTGTTAACGTTCATATTAATACTATTATCTTTTAAGCTTCTAGCTGTTTACGATAATGGTATTTTTTTGCTTTTCGCTGTTTTTTTTGGCGTTATTCCTTATGTAATCTATCGCTTTAAAGTCAATTTATTTCTTAAAAGGGTTCACTTTGAAATTATCCCACTTATTTTTAATTTTTTTAAAGAAGGTGAGGTAACTAATTCATTTATTACAAAGGATATAATATTAAAAAGCGGATTATTTCGATATGCTGATCATGTTAGAACCCCTTTTGGTTTTTGTTTTAAACATGAAGCGATGAATTGTTTGGTGCAAGAAAGTGTTATTATTAATAATATTGGGCCTAGATGGTGTTTTATGACGCCACAATGCTTACGCAAATATCAATATAGTTATCAATGTCCTTTTAAAGGAATATTTATTTGCTGTGAGTTAAATAAAAGTTTTGAAAAACATACTGTTATTTTAAATCAACAAAATATGTTTTATCATATGCTTCAGAATTCTAGCATTTGTGATATTGAGGTACCCCAAATATTGGAAGGTGATTTTTATCAACTGAGTTTAGAGGATGATTATTTTAACCATTATTTTAAAATTTTTTCAACGCAACCGAATTTAGAGGATAAAGAAAATTTGATTTGTTTGTTAATGTTCCTTAATAGATTAAAAAAACAATTTAATACTCCTAGAATTGATGTTTCTTTTTTTGAAAATAAGGTGTTGCTTGCTATGCATACTGATGTAAAATTTTTTCAATTTTTGAAGATAGAATATTCTTTTCTGGATGAACGATTATTTCTGAAATTTTATGAAAATATGGCGGAGCTTTTAAACATTATTTCATTGCTAAATGAAATAAGCATGACAAATGTGAAAAAAATATCTATGGAGAATGAAGATTAGTCCGTGTATTACCAGACTTCTCCAGCCAATAAAAAGAACCTCCCTTGTGGAGGTTTTTTTTATTGGTTGGTTTGGTTAGGATTTGAGCCAACGAATGACAAGAGTTGGTTCGTTCATGAAGCGATAGCGAAATAGACGTCCGAAGGACGGTCCGAATGGAATGAGGACGAGGGATTTATCCCGAGCAATCCAGCCAGCCCAGCCAAATCGTGTAAGTTGTCAAAAATGGCGACCAATTCCAACATTAATTCATTCTGCGTTGCCACTTGAATTCATTGTGTTTCATTGCTTTACGCATAAAAACTTGCCACTGGCAACTTTTTATTTACGCAGTCTTTATTTTACAATCACTTATATTGGTCCGTGTACAGTGTTTTTCAAAAAGCTCTTTTTTCAGCCTTACACGGACTCAAAATCCAAAAAATCCTTTATTTTCAATGTTTCCTTGCCGGGATGTCAAAAAATCATCCCAGAGAGAGGCAGATGTATTCAGACTCAAATTTGATGTAAAAAGATGTTCTTATAAGCGGGATAAGATTATAAATATCGTTTCAATCGCAAGTGATTTAAAACATGTTTTTGATATAGCGATGACTTCTCAAAAAAGTGCATTGTTAAAATTACTGTTAAAAGATTGCAAATTAAACGGCAAAACATTGGAGTATGAACTAAATAAACCATTTGATAAACTGCTTTCTTGCCCAGATTACAAACAATGGCCTGAAATTACTATCAATTATTTAGACGAGTTTGATAAAGTGGTGGTGTAAGGAAATAGTAATCTAAAATTTATTTTTTGTTACAAGATATTTTTTCTATTTTTAAACATAATAGTAAAATTTTGTTGCATTAAAAATAACGATATTATAAGACTTGCAAAAGAAAGTACTCCACAATAGATAGTTAAGTTAATAATAAAGGGGGCTCTAACAAAAACAAATACAAACATGAACAATGCCGATATAAACGATAATAATGTAGATATAAAAAGAAAATTAGATAGATTACATAAAGGTCTATACTGCTCATCATCGTAATGTTCTGGGTATTCGTCCTTAATATAATCCTTATACTCCTTTGAGTCATACAAAGATTTTTTTAAAAATGGAATAAGGAAACTTTGCACAGCAAACATAAAACTACCTATAGTTAGATAATCAGATATCCAACTATCCCAACATCTAGAATTTTTAAAATCCACTTTTAATGTATCTGTCAAAAAATGATAAATTGGATTTGTGAAAAAACACAAAAGAAATGGAATCAAAAAAAATACTATAATAAAAAAAATTTTTTTCATCATCCTTCAATAATTCTCCTATATCTTATATTATTGTTGATACACATCATGAGATTGGTAATAATTTCATGATGAAGTAAGTTTTTCGTATTAAAGTTTTGCAAGGTTCTTGTAATTTCATCGTAGTCATATACTACCCAAGGTCTAAAAATAACATCCAAGTTAATACGTTCGATTTTTCCCTGGTGATTCTTACCTGCTACACATATATTTTCTGCTTCTCCACTACAAACTAAGGCTTCAACACTATTTTTAATATTATCTATAATATTATTTCTTTTTAGTAATAATTTTGTTTTTTTCACATTAATTGTATCTGGAACAAACAAATGTTGTTGTTTATTTATCTCAGTGTATTCTACAGAATAAATAGAACTAAATGCAGAGAGGGCATCAGCAATAGTTTCTCTGGATAAAATCATATTGACTTTAACTTTGTTTTTTAGTTTAAATCTTCTATTAACTTCTATTTCATTGGTCTCAGCATATTGATTAAATATATTTCTTAAGATTTTATCTAATACACTAATTGAAGCAGAGTTAAAATAAGTTAACCAAAGACCTTTTAAGGATTTTTTATTAAGCACAAAAAAATTATATTCAGCACCATCTCTTATGGTTTCGATTCTTGCAGAATAGCCACCTTGACCGTCAGGGATAACTTTACAATGAGCATCATAGTCTCTAAATGATAATAAAACACCGGCAATATAGTTAGTATCAGGGATGTTTTGTAATACTATAACTCGTTCTTTATCGTAGATAGTATATTTATTGTTAGAATTTTTAGTTAAATAATTTGCAAAGTCTTCTACAGATAGACTATTCTGACTATCTAATACTGTAGAAATTAAAAACGGATAAATTTTGATTTCCATACTTTAACTATGCCTTTATTAATCACAATTGGTTGTATAATATCATTGTTATTCAAAATTTTCAAGAAAAAAAGATACTTATATATTTTTAGTCCGTGTATTACTAGACTTCTCCAGCCAAAACAGATAAGTCGCTAGAAATAGCGACCAATTCCAATATCAATTCATTCTGCGTTGCCACTTGAATTCATTGTGTTTCATTGCTTTACGCATAAAAACTTGCCACTGGCAACTTTTTATTTACGCAGTCTTTGTTTTCAATGCTTCTGTCTTGGGATGTCAAAAAATCATCCCTGAGAGAGGCTACTGTATTCAGACTCAAATTTGATGTGAAAAGATGTTCTTATAAGCGGGATAAGATTATAAATATCGTTTCAATCGCAAGTGATTTAAAACATGTTTTTGATATAGCGACGACTTCTCAAAAAAGTGCATTGTTAAAATTACTGTTAAAAGATTGCAAATTAAACGGCAAAACATTGGAGTACGAACTAAATAAACCCTTTGACAAACTGCTTTCTTGCCCAGATTACAAACAATGGCCTGAAATCGCAGTTAACAATCTTAATGTGTTCGAAAACTTGGATGTATAAAAATTATATGATAAATTATTTGTGCTTTTTATGTTTTATTTCTATTCGTTCAGGTTTTCCAGATCCATAATTTATAGGAATAGCAAAAACACCACATGAATTTGATTCGGCCGTGGAAATAATTTGAGGTATCCATCTTATTAATCTATATGATTGATCAACAAATCGAAGTTTTGACCAACTATTATTAAGTATAAACGAAATTAAATTAGGATCATCTAATGCAGCTTTTTCAAAAGCATTCTTTTGAAAACGATCAATACTGATTAATGCCCAATTACCTTCTTTTATTAACTGCCTCAGCCAGACTTCATCTTGAGTGTTTGCAGTGAATTTATCAGTTAAATGAATTATTTTATGTTTGTTATTTTGAAAAAGTTCCCGTGCGGCATGAGCTATTTTAGGTGATATATTATTATCAAACAGAAAATTCATGTTCTCAACCCTTTTTCATAATTCACTGCTGATTTAACGGAAGCAATGTCGATGTCATACCATTCTGCAACTAATTTTTCATCTTTCTCCGTATTGAAAGCAGCATACAGTATATCTGTTGCTATCCCAGATTCTTTTAAAATCGGACGTCCAAAAGCTCGTTCTGGATCAATCACTATTTTTTTATTTTTGTAAGGATACCATCTTGCTGCTTGATTACTTTCAAATTCTATATCTTTGAAAAATGGTTCTATAACTTTTTCCATGGCATAATTTGCATTATTTAAATCTAATGTTAATTTGCTGTTGTTTTCTGAAAAACTCGAAAATATATGCCTACCATCAGTTCTAAATCTTTGGGTAGTAAATGGATGCGTCGTATTAAAAACTTCTTGCGCTTTGAATGCAGCTTCTCTAATGAACTTCCAACTCACACCAGCTTTTCGAAAAGCATTTATAAAGCGTACTTCTAATAAATCCAAAAAACTAATTGCATTTTCACCATCAAATTCAGGAATATCTCTAGTCCACAAAGGTTTTACTTTTTTTATAGTATTATCTGAACGGTACTTGTATCCTCTAATCCAGCGATAAATTGTTGTGTTAGGAACTTTTGTTAATTTTGAAGCTTCTGGAATAGAGTACAATCCACAACCAATTAATTCATTCATTTTTTTCTTTCTCAAATATGGCAAATAGCTAACTTTTGAAGTCTACATCAAATAAAAAATTTTATCAACAATTTTTAATGTATTAGATGGAGTTTTAACAAAAAATGAGTCCGTGTATTACCAGACTTCTCCAGCCAAAACAGACAAGTCGCTAGAAATAGCGACCAATTCCAACATCAATTCATTCTGCGTTGCCTCTTGAATTCATTGTGTTTCATTGCTTTACGCATAAAAACTTGCCACTGGCAACTTTTTATTTGCGCAGTCTTTGTTTTCAATGCTTCTGACTTGGGATGTCAAAATTTTATCCCAGAGATTGCAGATGGTAATTATAGTTGATTTTTATAATGTTTAACTATAACATAAAACAAAAAAGGATGAAATAGTATGTATCTTTACCATTACGTTGCAAAAAGGAATAATGTTTTATCAGAAGGGATTCTGTCTTTTGCTAAAAATCCAAAAGCAGATATTAATTACTATATAAAACGTTCAGGAAAAACGACACATTCAGATATCGTGAAGTGGATGGAAAGTTGCTTTGCCGGACGTAGCCGAGGAATTAGGTTATTGATTGAACCACTGCAACACACTCAAAATACACCTAGCATAAGAAAATTTATAGAAACATCAGATTTATTTAAAATTGATATTTCCGCCCTTAAAAAAGATGGGTTGATAGAAGCCGTTTATGTAAGTCCTTCCGTGTTGGAAAAAGAACCTCAAAATAAAAATGATGAAGGCTTATATAAAATTTCTGATTTAACTGAAATTGATTTTACAGCGAATGATTACACTATTTTAGATGATGAAAAGGGATGGCGTTTTGCTTTTATTCGTTACTATCTTATCGTTATCAAAGGTGGCGTTATTCCCCCCAAATATATTCAGAAAGTAAAATAATAAAGTCCGTGTATTACCAGACTTCTCCAGCCAATAAAAAGAACCTCCTTTGTGGAGGTTTTTTTATTGGTTGGTTTGGTTAGGATTTGAGCCAACGAATGGCAAGAGTTGGTTCGTTCATGACGCCCCAGTGAAATAGACGTCCATTAGGATGGTCCCGAGTTTATGAGGGATAAATTGCTCGCAATTTACAATCTATAATCTACTCTATCAATAGATATTCTAACTTCACGATAATTAATACTCTTTATCCGAAGTCAAAGGAAGATCTGGAAGTAAAAGAGGGGTCAACTTTCTAATTTGTTCATCAGTAAAAAGTGTTTTTTGTTCATTGGCAGAGCGACTTGTTGTCATGCCAACACCAATTGTCGATTCATAATAAGGATTTTTCCAAGGTGCTTCCCCTATCATATAATGATAAGCTGTTTTTCCACGAGTATCTGTTATGTTTTTATCTGCTCCTTTTTCAATTAAGTATCGAACAATTTCTTCATGCCCTTCTTGAGCCGCATACATTAATGCTGTTCTTTTTTTATTATGTACACACAAATTAGATACAGAAGCGTTAATACCGTTACACCAAATATTTTCAGAAGTCTGTTGATTTAAATCAGCCCCATTTTCAACTAATAATTTAACACTTTTAATATATCCATGTTGTGCGGCCCACATAAGAGCTGTTTTTGACAAATCTTCATCACCGACATTAATATTAAAGTTTTTTGTTTTCTTTCCCATTTGAATAAGTTTTTCCAAATTTTTGGGATATTCGATACTATATCTCAATAAATCATGATAATTTTGAATATTGGGATGTTTTTTTTCTATCATTTCCCAATCAGCTCCAGTTAACAGTAAATATTTTATGTTATCTGGCTGGATAGGAGGCCATGACTTTTTAAACACGGAAAGAGTTAAAACATATAAAGCCCGATTATATGCTTTCTCTTTTTCAACATTAAAGTAATGAATATAATGATTTGTTAGCATTTCAAGAGCCTTTTGATATCCAATACCATAATTTATAAATTTATTAAATTTTTTGAATGTATAATAAGATTGAATTGACCATTCATTGTGAGGAAATTTTCCCCAATCATGTTGTGTTTCTATATTGAAATCTGGAACATATTTTTTAGTGTAATATTCATATTCTGCTCGGGCTACTAATAACCATTGATAAGAATATTCAACGTAACCTATTCCCTCGTAAAAAACATGAGCTATATAGTCTTCTAAATCTGGATGATATCGATATTTTTCATGTAATGGGCAATCTGAAGTTAATTTAGAAAAACAATTCAATGGGGATGCTTTGTCTTGTAAATATGCAACCTTATCATATTTTTGTGCTAATTCACAGGGCAAATAAACGGTCTCATTAGAAGAATCATACCATTCAGGAAGTAAACCTAAAAAACAGTCAAAATTTGTGTAACATGCAAAATAATCCACTCCTATTTTTTTATAATAACTTTCCTTTATCATTCTTAAATGATAATCTTTTTCTAAATTTTGACTTTCAAAATAATTTTTTAAACTTTCATGGGTTGTCGTTACATCTTTATTAAAAGCATCATTTCCAACCGATTCAGGCAGATAAACATGCTTTAACATCAACAGTTGAAAATTTTGAATCATGGTTCTTTCTTTTAAATTGTCTAAATATAAAAGATATCCATGCGGATCATAATATGATGCATGCATGGGAGAATAAGAAAAATACCAATCAATTGATTGTTTGGAACTTAAATAATCTTTTATAGTTGCTTTTTTATATTTATCATTAAATGGTGATGTTAAAATATCGTTTAATCTCTTAATAATGGATTCTTCTGAATTTAAAGAATTTACTTTATAATCATTTAGCATGTGTTCCAAATTTTCTTCTTTTAAAAAATTGTTAACAAGATCATTTGAAAAACAACTATGGGACAACAATATAAAACTAAAAACAAGAAGTGATATTTTTAATAAGTTCATTAAAATTTTTCCTATACATCGTAATATGGTTTTATAGTAAAATTATTAAAAATAAATGTCAATAAAAAACGTGTTTTTTTCTTTTTTACTGCTTGTAATAAAATTTATAAATAGTCGTTTGTTTAAAATGACTTTTAATCTCAAATAATTAAATGATATCGATATCTGTTAATGAAAATATTAAAATCTGTTTTATAGAAATTTTATTGGTTGGTTTGGTTAGGATTTGAGCCAACGAATAGTTGGTTCGTTCATGAAGCGATAGCGAAATAGACGTCCGTTAGGACGGTCCGAATGGAATGAGGACGAGGGATTTATCCCGAGCAATCCAGCCAGCCCAGTCAAAACAGATAAGTCGCTCAAAATAGCGACCAATTCCAACATCAATTCATTCTGCGTTGCCACTTGAATTCATTGTGTTTCATTGCTTTACGCATAAAAACTTGCCACTGGCAACTTTTTATTTGCGCAGTCTTTGTTTTACAATCACTTAATCTGGTCCGTGTAGAGTGTTTTTCAAAAAGCCTTTTTTTCAGCCTTACACGGACTCAAAATTCAAAAAAGACTTTGTTTTCAATGTTTCCTTGTCGGGATGTCAAAAATTCATCCCAGAGATTGTTGAATGTATTCAGACTGAGTTTAGATGAGAAAAAGATGTTCTTATAACACGCTTATTGCTACGGCTACCTCGGGAGCCCTACCTGCCATCTAGAGGACATCGGGAACCCGACCGGCACATCCCAGTCATCAAAATTAAATGCAACATCGTTAATGGAGTGTTTTTTTGCAAGAGCCTTTACATGCGAGAGCCGATGAGAGGCTATGCTTATTTAGTATAATTGTTCATTTCAACCTCTACCTACACATATACAAAGGTTAGAAATACAAAATTTCATCAATAACTATGATATTTTCAAAACATGCCCCTAGGGGCAGGAAGTAAAAAATAACCTCGATTTTATCAAAACCGAGGTTAGTTCATTATTAAAAACGTTTTTGAATAGATAATTCAATAAGTGATTTTTGATATTCTCGTTGCCAAATATTTGATTTTTTATCTGTATATGAATAGGTTAAAACTGGCATTAAACCCCATAAAGAAATTTTACGGTTTGATAAAGAGACAGAATAACGTTGCGTGATATCCCATTCTTTCACTTCTTTAAATTCATAATCTTTTACAGTCCAACGCTTTCCTTTGTAATTAGTAAATAAGACTGAAGGTTCTGCATAAATGTGAAACCCCCAAGGCATATCAGCCCCAAAGCCTAAAGCCAAATTAACTCGGTCATTTGTATATGTTTTATCTTTTGTTTTTTCATACTCATAACCCGTTTTGAATATCAAATACTTTGATGAATCCAGTGCATAAAACATTCGTAAACGGGCTGTTTTAACATCTCCGTCTAAAATATCACCATAATCATCATAATGTGTTGGGGTATAAGCCAAATACAAACGTGCGTTTAATTGCTTTGTTAAATCATATCCTGTATCAATCATAAAACCGGTTGTGTAATTATATGATTTATGACCTAAAAATCTTTTTGAAAAGGTAGGTCCAAAGAACACATCACCTTTTTTATAAACGTATTTAAGTCCTAAAACATAAGATAAATAAATATCATCATATTTTTTATCCTGATATTTTAAAGAATAAATCAATGCTTCATTTCTGAAACGCCAATTATCCGACAATTTGAATTCATAATTGCCGCCAACCGTAATGTTGAGACCGACATCTTTATCTGGGTCATCTAATGTATTACACATAGGACCAAACATAGTCATAATACACTGTTCACCGGATGTTGTATTATTGACGTTATTATCCGGTGCTATACCAAAATTAAACCAAAAATTGTAATTTTTATTTTGTCTGATATAATAAAGTGCTTGCTTAATACGATTTTGAATAACAATAGGCAATTCTTTATCGGCCAAAGCCAATCTGTAATGATAATCGGCCCGTATCCAATCTTTGCGAATGAGGTATAACTCAGCTAATCGAAAGCGGATATTGGAAATGTTTGGTTGGTGTTCCAAAATAAAATAGTAAATATCAATGGCTTTATCTATTTTATTTTCTTTTGTTGCTATTTGAGCCAACAAATACAAACGTTCAATTTCTAATTCTTTTTGTTGAAACGGTTTTAAGAGAAGAACTTTTTTGGCATCCTCTAATTTATTTTTTTCAACTAACTCTTGAGCAAAAGTTAAAGTCTGCTCATGTGTCATTGTGACAACGGTTGTTTTGTTATCATCTGAGTTTAATGTTGAAGCTTGGGCAGTTATTCCACCCAAGCCGATCAACATCATAAATGTCAAACAAACACGTAATAACATTTATTATTTCCGTGTTCCACCAAATACCATTTCGGCATTGAAGTCACCTTGTTCGTAAAAAGCAGAACCGGCAAATTCATCTGGATTTTTAGGATTTTCACCATAGTATTTGATATCTACGGCTTCCTGTCCACCAAATGGAACTGTCAAGTTTGTATCTGTTGGTGTTTTATCAAACGTAAAAGCATACCCACTTGGTTTTGAACCATCTGTTTCAATTGTGACTTTATGCCAATCGGTAAAATCAGCAACTAATGTTTCTTTACCATCTTTAAACGTCAAATTAGCCGTTCCATTATACAATTTTGAAATATCGTCATCACCGACTTCAGTTTCAACTTTGGCTAATGCTTTACCTTCAAAATTCATTTCTGTGTCAACTTGCGGTAAATCAGAGGCTTTAGCAGACAATGCTTCATAACCACCATAGAATAAATTAACATCTTTTTCTCCGTCTACATCATATTTGATAGAACCAAAATCAGTGTATTTTAAAGCAATTGTTTTGCCTACACTATCAAGTTGAGCAGTTATATTATTTCCAGAATGCTTTTTATATACACAAGTATTTTGATTATCACAATCCTCGTCATCAGCTTTAGGATTTGATAAATCTACTGTATCTAACCAAGCCAATAATGCATTTAATTCACTACTATCACTCCATTCAGCTTGAGCTGTTTTTTTCAAGGCCTCTCTTATTTCTGAAATCGGAGTTGATTTAGAAAAGGTGACATCTTCTTCATACGTTGTTCCATATTCTCCTTTGTAAACAAAACCATACTTTATTAAACCTTCGTTAGCTTTGTAAATACCATCTCCTGTGCGAGTAAATTTTAAGTTGGTTGCATTAGCTTCATCACCCTGTTTAAATCCGGTTAAATTACCATTCGTATCAACAATAAATGTATAAACATCTCGATTGGTATCTCCTGGCTCATAGAATGTAATATCTTTCAAAGACAAATTACGTTCTGTTCCTAATCTCGCATAAACATCTTCTGCTTTTGACTTAATATCTGAATTTTGAACTTCTGCCTTTAATTCATCTAATGTTTTTTCTTTTAAATCAGAAATATCTTCACCGGCCATTGCTAAAGACAATAAAATATCTTCTTTTGTTGCATTCGTAAAATCTTGATTGACCAAAATTTTATTCATATTGCTATAAGCATTGTTAATTTCTTCAGCTGTGGCATTACCTGCAGATAGTGCTGATGCTAATACGGCTATACCGCTTGCTGTTCCACTTACGGATTCAACAGCATTTTCATAATTTGCGGTTCTGCGTTGTGAATTGTTAACCGTTTGAATGCTTGTCCCAGATTCTGGAACCGTTGAACCATCAGGTAAGGATGTAACAGGAATAGAAGAACCACCACCTCCATTACCAGAGACAAAAGAAGTTCCGCCTCCGCTACTATCACTACTGCAAGCTATTAATATTGTTGAAACTGCCAAAACGGCCATAAATGATAATTTTTTCATTTTTACTCCTTATAAGAAATTAAATTAAATGTACAAGAATCATTATGTACGTACACATCTATGCTGTACCACAAACCAACGTTTGTGGTCACCTTGCTTTTATTCAAGATAATAAAATGTCTATACAGTTCTTGAAATGATAGATTTTCTTTATTTTTCATATTCTTTTTTAAAAATATACAAAAAATACAAAAGTATGAAAAAAGTGGTTGATTTAAACGTTCTATTAAATGAGCCACTTTTTAAACTTTATTTATGAGGAGGTACAACATGGCAGTTATTGGCTACATCAGAGTTTCAACAGATAAACAAACCTGTGAACATCAAAAATATGAAATTAAACAATTCGCAAAAGCTCAAAAAGTCAAAATTACGCATTGGATTGAAGAAACTATTTCATCCAGAAAATCTTTAGATAAAAGAAAATTAGGAAAATTACTTCAAAGTATGAAAGCCGGAGATATCCTGATTTCTTGTGAAATATCTCGTTTGGGGCGTTCAATGTTAGAAGTTATGCGCATATTAGAAACTTGTTTAAACAAAGAATGTCAGGTCTGGACAATAAAAGAAAATTTTAGGCTAGGCGCAGATATTCAATCAAAAGTAATGGCATTTGCTTTTGGTATATCGGCTGAAATTGAACGCAGTTTAATATCTCAACGGACAAAATCATCTTTGGCAAACATAAAAGCCAGCGGTAAAAAACTGGGCCGTCCATTCTCAGCCACAAGCAAGAAATTAAAACTATCAAAGAATTCAAAGCGAGTCAAAGATTTATTGGATAAAGGCGTTTCAAAAGCTCAAATTGCTAAAGTTATGGGTGTTGGACGCACAACGCTTCGGCGTTTTATCTCTCGTCAAGGATGGGCTTAAAAATTTTACGATTAACTGACATTGATGTTACTTAATGAAACACAACTTCGGTTTTGATAAAATCGAGGTTCATCTTCTTAGCCTTTCAAAATAATAATAAAAAAATTTATCAATTTAAAAACGGTTTTACATATCAAAAGAAGTGCGACAAAATTCTTTCATAACAAAATGAAAGGATAAAATTGATGCAAAACGTCAAAGAAGAAATATTACGTTTGTATCCCGATATATCAGAGCAAGAAGCAGGTGATTATGAATTAAATTTGATTAACTTTTTCAAATTGGGAATAGAGATCATGACACAAACGGAGGTTAGCAATGAAGAACATTATACAGAAGATGAAAGCCAATAAAACCAAAGCTTTTCAATCCCAATCCCGATGTTTTTTAGCGTACATTAAGTCCGTGTGGCGGTATATTTTAGTTTGACAGCGCTTGTTTGTTTCTTATTGGCATACATCTGTTATTTAATACGTTTGTTAGGATAAGGTTGATATGTAGAATATCATTTCAATGAAGATCATTTTAACGTCAACTTGGTGTTTAAAAAAATAAAAAGCAGTATTTTTTTTGTTATATATCCCTTATTAAAAATATATTAATCAATATGTTGCAAAATAATTTGTGTTTTTTGTATTTTTTTATTGACATCTGCTTTTTTTGTGTATTAACATAATACCTGTTCAGGCGTCCGAGGGCAATGGGCGGGGACAATAGACTTGGCCAGTCATCAATGTATAGGGTAATCCTAAGATGATGTGTTGGCCTTTCGAAAGAGAGGTTTTTTTTATGACTTTTAAATATAAACACGGATTTTGTATTTTACGATGTCAACCGTTTCATATTGGTCATGATCGATTAATTAAGCAAATGATGCAAGAATGTGAACAGGGAACGGTTTTAATTGGCTCTGCTCAAGAGAGCGGGACTCATATGAATCCTCTGCCATATTTTATACGCAAAAAAATGATTCAAAATGTTTGGCGTAAAAGTTCAGATTATGCCAGATTGCAAATTATTCCTGTAAAGGATACAGAGAGGATTCCTTGGAATTATCATGTTTTGGAAACAATCAATAAGGAATTGCCAGACAGACCTCGGCCAGATATTATGTATGTTGGGGACAATCGGGAATATTTATTTTTTGCATCTGATGTGCCAAATGTAGGGTTATGTTCCAGAACAACCCAAAGTTTTCCGTTTTTATCGGGAAATATGGTGCGTGATATGATCGCTCTTCAAGATGAACGTTACAAAGAGTTTGTCCATCCAGAAAATCAGGAGTTAATTGAAAAGAATTTTTATGAAGATGGACTTGTTTAGGAAAGGCTGAGATCAACTTTTCCATTGATTTGGGTCTTGTAGGGACAGTCGAGACAAATCAATTAAAACCTACTGTCGAGGAGAAAATAAAATGAATACAACTTATTCAACAAATCGTTATGTCGGTGTTTCTGTTTATGGTGTAAGAATGCCGATTATAAAACAAGGTGATGATATCGCTAGCATTATTTCAGATAAACTGATTCAAGCACACAACACCTCTTACCAACCCATTACCTTAGATAATTGTGATATTGTCGGAATTACAGAATCCTTTTTAGCGAGAGCTCAAGGCAACTATGTAACTTTAGATGATATTGCTGATGATATCAGTCAAAAATTTCCAGAAGGGGACGTCGCTGTTGCTTTTCCGATTTTATCTCGTAACCGTTTTGCCAAAATATTAGAAGGTATTGCCCAAGGGGTCAAGGGAAAGGTCTATGTGTGTTTATCTTATCCAGTAGATGAAGTTGGAAATGCTATTATGGATGAAGATGCTTTATTTAATTCCGACATTAATCCGTATTCAGATATTTTAAGTAAGCTACAATTTCGTGAAAAATTTGGTGTTTTTCATCATCCGATTACGGGATCTGATCATATTCAAATGTATGAAGAAATTGCCCCGAACATTGAAATTGTTTTATTAAATAATCCAAAGGATATTTTGAAATATACCAATCAAATTATTGTTTCTAGCATTCATGCCCGATATCGTCATAAAGCCATTTTACAACAGGCTGGTGGTATAGTCTATACATTGGATGATATTTGTAATACACCGACAAGTCAACATGGTTGGAGCGAATATGGTGTTCTTGGTTCTAATTATTCGGATGAAAATCGGTTAAAATTGTTTCCTAGAGATTCTCAAGCCTTTTGTAAAAAATTACAAGATAAGTTGAAACAAAAAACTGGTTTGGCCATTGAGGTGATGATTTACGGAGATGGTGGATTTAAATGTCCAAAAACACATATTTGGGAGTTTGCCGATCCAGTTGTTTCACCAGGATATACCGATGGATTAAAGGGAATGCCCAATGAAATTAAAATCAAAGCAGTTGCCGATAATCATATAGATAATCCGGAAGAAGCCATTCAAAAAGCTATTACCGAAAAAAATACAGGAGATGATTTTTATACGCTGGGAACAACACCAAGGCAAATTACGGATTTAGTTGGATCGTTATGTGATTTAACTACAGGATCAGGTGATAAAGGGACTCCAGTTGTATTGGTAAAAGGATATTTTGATAACTATTTAACCGATATTCCCGAAAGAATTAGAGCTTAAACCAAAGAGGGGATCTCCCCTCTTTCCTTGAAAGGAAAAAGAAATGTTCAAAGAAAAAATACAAAAAATATTTTATACGTTAAAGCATAAAAAAGCTTTTTTACAAGTGGAAAAACAATTGCGAGGTAAAAACACTTTAAGCGGTTACTTGCATGATGCCGAAAAGCCACTGATGTATTTATTTTGCTTTTGGATGAGTATTTCTGATGTTCATACATTTCATCGGATTCACAACCGTCATCATGTTAAAAATAATCTTAAAAAATCGCCGGATGATTTATTGGACACAATTATTGATTGGGAATGTGCCAGAATGACAAAACCGGATAAACCGCTTAATGCCTATGATACTTTAATGCGTTTTTATCCCGAATATAAGGCAACTTATTTGCCGGTTATAAAAAAATACTTACCGCATCAAATACGGGAAAAATAACAGAATTTAGGAGAAAATAAATGATTTTTGAAATAGGAGCAACAGTCTTTGGATTGTTGCAAGGGATTTTTGTGTTGTTTAATAACCGGATTCATTGGTTTTTTTACATCGTGCAAATGTTGTGCTTAATACTGTTTTCGTTTGCCAGTAAATTATACGCAGATATGGGTAATGCATTCTTTTATTTAATTGTTGGTATTGTGGGTTTCGTTTTGTGGAATCCTAAATGCGGAAAAAAAATGATTAGAGCCTGTTCTTTTGAGGAGAGAATAGGATATACACTATTTATTGTATTTGGAACAATTGGTTTGTATTTTTTATTGAAACAAACGGATGATTATCTTCCTGTGATAGATGCATTTACAACAATTTCCAGTTTTGTTGCAACTTATTTTATGGTTTTACGTAAAATTGATACATGGGTTATTTGGTTTGTTAATAATATTTGTTATATCATTCAATATGCTTTGTTACCTCAACCGGCGTTTTATCTGTTGTCATTAAATATTGTTTGGACTGTTTTGGCGGTTTTATCTTATCACGAGTGGCATAAAATTATGAAAGGAAAACAATAATGAAAAAAGTATATTTTTCAGGAAAATTTAATAAACTAAAAGATCCAAAACTTTCTTTGTCGGACTCGTTGAAAGATGATTATCGATCAAAAATATTGGGTGGGTCAGAAAAACTCACACACCCAATTGACACTCAAATTGTTTTTGGCAAATATATTTATACAGGTCCTTTTTACTGTGAACAAGCATCAAGCGGAGATTATACTTCAACCGATTGTAATACTGTACTTAATGCTGAATTTAAAGCAGTTTTAGATGCTGATTTTTTTGTTTGTGTTTTATCGGAATATTTTTCTGTTGGCACGATTGTTGAGTTGGATTGGGCATTGTATCAAAATAAAGAAATTATTTTATTGTATCAAGAAGAAGAATCTTCCTACACAATAAAATCTGAATATTGGTTTGCAATCGCTAATGCCATAAAAAACAGTCACCATATTAAAATTATACCATTTAAAAACACAAACGATATTTATCCATTAATTAAAAACTTATTATAAAGGAGAAACTTTATGAAATACAAAGAATTTGAACTTATTTTATCCTCATATTAAAACAGTTAGTTTAAAAACACTCAATTTAAATACACACAATAATAATTTTGATAATCCATATTCACAATGGATTTTACAAAATGCTTTAACAAAAAAAGATACAGATAGAGTTATTCAACAAATGTCTGAAAATGCCGATTTTAGTGTTAAAGATGAAAAGTTTTTTGACAGATATGAATGGATATATGCCTCAAAGCCTATCACATTTTATACTAAAAAATTAGATTACGGTTACTCAAATATTGTCTATTACGGCGGAGAATTGGTCGATTATCATTTGAATAAAATTCAACTTAAAAAGGATATCTAGATAGGAGTAAAATTTTATTATCAATTGTGATCATCTTTTTTCCGGTGAGGTCAACAATATTCAAATTGAGGGTAAAATATGGGATGGAAAAAACTATAAAAATGAGTTTAGAAGTATCACTAAAAAAGATTTTTGTTCATATCACGACAGGGTTAATATTTCAGGATATTATTTAAAAGTAATGATTATGGCTGAACGTTATATTCAAAATCAAAAACCTCTCAGAATTTAGTTTAAAAATTGCACAATGAACTCGGTTAATAAAAAACGCCTTTATGGATTTTTTTTATTGGTTGGGAATGTGTTTGTTTGGTCAACGGATATTGAAAATACTAAAAAGATGTTTTGTATGCGTCATTATTGACAAGTTTTGTTTTTTCTTATATAAAACACACGTTTGTGCATTTGTTTGAAAAGCGGAGAATGCTTATGTTATTATTGTTGTTTATTTCTTTTTTTAAGATTTCTCTTTTCGTTATTGGTGGTGGATTGGCAATGATTCCGGTCATTGAGGATATTTTTGTCAAGAAGCATAAATTGATGAAAACAGAAGATATTTTTGATATGATGGCTGTTTCTCAGACAATCCCGGGGTTGATTGCTATTAACTGTGCTATTTATGTCGGGTCAAAAATCGCCGGCTTAAAGGGGAGTTTTGTCGCTGTTTTAGGAGTTTTAATACCTTCTGTTATTATTTTAAGTGTCATTGCTGCCTTTTTTCCACTTCAAACGCTGGATAATCCCCATTTGTTAATGGCTTTTTCATATATTCGAGCCTGTGTTGTCGGGGTGTTTATCTGTATGTTGCTTCGTCTGGGTAAACAGGTTTTGAAATCTTTGATAGATTGGCTTGTTGTTGCTTGTTTGGCAATAGGTTTAATGTTTGGGTTGCATATTTTGATTATTATTGCAGGTGGTATTATTGCCGGTTGTTTTTTGATGGTTCTTGCTGAAATAAAAAATCCGAAAAACGGAGGTGCCAATGCTTAATTTGTTGCTTCTTATTCAATTCATAAAATATGGTGTTTTATGTTTTGGCGGCGGATATATGATTATTCCGATGTTGTTTCATGATTATGTTGAACTCACGTCTGTTTTTACCCCTTTTGAATTTGGGAATTTGTTGGCAATTTCTCAAATGACTCCGGGGGCTGTCAGCATCAATACGGCAACCTATGTCGGCTATATTCAAAACGGGATTATCGGTGCCGTTATTTGTAGTATCGGTTTAGCATTGCCGACGTTTGTTTTAGCGTCCTGTTGTTTAAATTTTATTAAACGATACAAGGATTCTTGGTTTGTACGGGGCTTTTTTAAAGGGGCAAAATATGCTTCAATCGTGATGATTGGATATGCCATCCTTTTATTTGCAAATATTTCTGTTTTTTCAAAGCCGATTAACTCAATTAACTCTGTTTTTGGGTTAAAGGATATTGTTAATTATCCACAGATTTGTATTTGCCTGATGACTATCGTGTTGTATCATTATCGTTTTCCAATGATGGCGTTATTGTTGTTATCGGCATTCATTGGCTTCGGTGTCAGTTTTTTTTAACTTTTTAATAATGGTTGACAAAATAAATATGGTATGATAAAATACCATAGAGATTCATTATGTGTTAAGGAGTTATGATATGAAAGAGCGATATGTTTCCGAAGAAATTGCAAATATGCATAAGGCTTATTTGGAAGAACGAGGCGATGAATATAATCCTCAAAACCCTTTTTCAAAAATTTTAAGAGGAGAAATGCCGTCAAAAATTATTAAGGAAACACCGGATGCCATTATTATTCAAAATCAGGTTCAACGAACAAATGTTTATCATTTGGCATTGCCTGTCTATCCGGCAAAAGATTTGTTTGATTTTTGTGAACGGGCTCCAATAAATAGTGTTGTCGGATATGTTCGGGCTATTCAGGAAGTGATTCAGGAAACGCGTCAAAATCATCTTTCTTTGACGGATAATTTAAAAACATCTGTTTCCAGAATTGTTTTTAATATTGGTCCGAATTCGCAAAATACAGTGCCTCATCTGCATGCTCACTTGATGACGGATGAAAATTTTGTTGATGTCAGACATTTAACTTTATCTCAGGCGTTAACGGATGAGATGGGTTCTTGGCTTGAAAAACAAGAAAATGTAACTGGTGAAGCCTATGAAAAACAAATGTATCATAAACTTGAAAAAGAAACACAGGTTATAACCGATACCGATATGACATTAAATGTTTTAAAAGATGGTCAACAACTTGGTTGGAAAGAATGTTCTTCTTTGGTTCAACCCACAAAAGAATCGGTGTATGATTTGCTTTCTTTTTTAAGTTGTGTTATGTCGTTATCATCGCAAAAAGAATCTTGGGGTGGACGAGCGGTTCTTGATATTGAAGATGCAGGACGCATTATGGTCCATGCTTCAGGGAATGCTTTATTAAGAAAACTGCCGTTAACACCACTGACTCAAAAACATTTAAGTGTTATGGTGCAAAATAGCCGTGAATAAAAAGGGATTTTGATGTTTTGTTGTTTTTTTATCTTGAACACAGTTTGTTTTTAAAAAAACTTTCCATCTTGAAATATCAAAATTTATTTCATTAACATTTAACTTGTTTTTTTTGAAGATAGGGATTAAAATTCATATATATTCATCAAATAAGGTGATAACAGGTTGTCATGGAAAAGTTTTAAGGGGAGATTTATTCATGTCGGAAAATTTAAATAATCAAGTGGTTTCTAATGAAAAAATCAGTGAGATAAAACTTGAAAATGCAAGAAAAATCATTCTACAACTTCAAAATGAAATGAGTGATTATATTGCAAACGGCTCGGGTCCGTTTTTGGCTGTCATTGTAGATGAAAGTGGAAAAGTTATTTCCAAAACGGCTAATTCTGTCGTGTCGGAAGGTTGCAGTAATAATCATGCAGAAATGAACGCAATTAAGATGGCTCAAAGGAATTTGGGAACATACGACCTGTCAAAATATAATTTAAGTTTATATGTAACTGCTGAACCGTGTATGATGTGTATTGGTGGTATTATGTGGTCCGGCATCAAAGCGGTTTATTATGGTGTGCCATCAAAGCGTGTAGAAGAAATTACCGGATTTGATGAAGGATTTAAGCCCAATTGGTTTGAAGAATTTAAAAATCGTGGGATTGTCGTTTACGGTAACATCGAGGTTGAAGCCGGTGAAAAAGTTTTATACGACTATGTTAATATGGGAAAAACCGTATATCAGCCCAATAGATAATATATTGTTTTTATTATCCTTTTTTGATTTCAAAACGTTGTAACCAGTTTGAAATGAGGAGGAGTGTTTCTTGTGCCCAAAAGGCTCCCCTATGATCTTTTCCATCCAATAAATGTAGGTTTGTATTTTTACTTCTTTGTTCATATAAAATTTTTGCATGACGGACGGGAACCAAAGTATCTGCTGTTCCATGAATGATTAAAATCGGTTCAGTCAGTTTTTGAATGGTTTTTTCCGAAGGGTAATTATCTTTTAAAGCCCAATCAGAAAACGGATATTTTTCTGCGACCAAACGAGATAAGGAGGCAAAGGGCGAAATAAGAACCAATCCGTTCACTTTTCTTTTATCGGCTAACCCAATAGATGCCGCACAACCAAAGGAATATCCGATAACGATTATTTTGGAATATCCCCTTGTTTTTATCCAATCATATATTTCTGCTCCGTCTGAAAACATTTTTTCTTGATTGATTTTTCCTTCTGAATTACCATAACCTCTATATTCGGCCAAAAAAACACCGTGTCCGTTTTTGTTAAACTGTATTATTTGAGGGGCAAATTCTGCCATCTGCCCACGATTTCCATGAAAAAATAATAGAGCAGGCAAATCCTTGTTGCCCTCTTTTGCCCATGTCATCACTTTTGTTCCATCTGACATTGTTAGCATATTTTCATGCACATCACCTAAATGAGCCTTTTGTGGTGAAATGTAGTTATTATCCGGTTTGAATAATAATTTATCTTGTAAAAGATATAAAGAACCTAAATACAAAACAAATACGAAAATGATACTTCCCAATATGTAAATAATCTTTTTCATGCGAAATTCCTTAACGTTATTTGTCTTAAATTATACTAAATTATCGATATTTCTTTTTGCTTTTGCCAAGATATCTTGTACATTGTTTCCATAAACATCCAGACCTTCGGCATTGATGAGAACAACATCTTGTATGCCGTAAAATGTTTTACTTAACGCTTCAATATACTTAAAGCCAAAATCATCTGAGCCGTATCCACCTTTGGTTGTCACATAATACAGTTTTTTTGCTTTGCACAAAGAAATGATTTGACCTTTATCAGAATAATCAAATACCAATTTTAAGACATTGATATGCTCAAAAAAGACTTTTAATATTGATGGGAATGATAAATCCCAATAAGGGGCGGCAACAACAATAACATCAGATTCTGCAAAATTTTGAGCATATAAAAACATGTTATCATTAAAGTTGTTTTCAGATATTAACTTTTCTCGTTTTTGTAAGGCGATATTATCCAGTGGTTTTATTTTTTCTTCATTCAAAATGATTTCTTTAACATCACCCCTGATTTTATTGAGCAGATAATCGGCCAACATTTTTGTTCGTGAGTCTTTTCGTACGCAAGAATTGATATAGAGTATTTTCATGTTATTCTTTTTCTGTTTTTCATTTTGTCTGATAATACTTTCCTTATTCTTTTTTTTCAATAACTTTTTTAACATTTTGTATGAGTCTGTGTATGTGGTGCTTCATTCCATCTCAAAAAAATAAGCGTTGGCTGTTTGGGTCATTTTTGATGATATTTTATATGTGAACGTATTACTATTGAAATCGGAACGTAACCACTTAATCATGCGTTAAATTATGATGTACATATTATCCGGTACAATATCGATGGTTGTTGTTCGGATAAGAGATTGATTATAGTTGAAATCAAATGAAAGGTTAAAGTTGAGATTTTTAACATTGAGCGTTTTTTTGTTTTCTTCCTTTTTTCATACGTCAGAAAGGATATATTTTCTTGATTTGCATTGAAACATATCCTTTTTGTTAATGGGGGGATTTTATGAAAAAACGAATTGTGTTCTGTGTATTGGGTGTTTTGATTGTCGGAAGTCTTTTTATCGTTTTTCGACATAAGTTACCGGTTCAATCTGTTGTTGAAAATGACACGGTTGTTACGTTGCCGGTACGTGTTTTAGAAAATCGTTCTTTTATCTATACAAAAAGTTTTATTGGTTCTGTTGAGGCTGTGCAGTCTGTTGATATTGTGCCGTATTTATCTGCTTTTTTAAAGGAAGTTCGTGTGTCCTCCGGTGCAGAAGTTAATCAAAATGATGTTTTGTTTTTGCTGGATGATAAAATACCGTTAGCCGATTTAAACCAAGCCAAAGAAGCCGTCAGTCAGGCGTTGGCTCAACGGGAAAATGCTAAAACGTATTATGAACGCATGCAAAAAACGGATAAGCGTGCCGTTTCGCTTGTTGAATTGGAACAAGCCAAGACAGCTTATGAAGCATCTGATGCCGCATTTCAAAAAGCCGTTTCAGCGGAAAATCAGGCTCGAACACTTTATCGTTATACTGTTATTCAAGCCCCAATCAGCGGTTGGGTGGGAAATATCACGGCAACCGTCGGTGAATATTTATCTCCTGAAAGTTCGGCATTAGCAACTATTGTGCGTTTTTCACCCGTTCGATTGGTTTTTTTTGTGCCTCTGTCTGCTTATAACAAAGAAGACATAACCCATGAAAAAGCCACATTACAGGTTGTATTGTCTGATAAACGTATTTTAGAATGGGATAATTTTCAAATTGTACGAGATAACAAGGCTGATAAAACAACAGATTCGCTTTCTTTTTTTATTGATGTACCGAATGATGAAAAAAAACTGATACCCGGGGCTTATGTTGAAGTACGTTTTAAATATCCGGAAACAGGTATTTTAGTTGATAAAAATCATATCACATTGACGCCGGACGGTGCAGAAGCAATCCTCATAAAAAACGGCCGTATTGAAAAACAAAGCGTTGAAATCGGGGCTCCTATCGGTACACAATATTGGGTAAAATCAGGATTGCTTGCCGGTGATACGCTTGTTACGGTACCTGTTTCACCATTTCAAATCGGACAACCTGCTCAAGGAATACCTCAATGAATTTTTCGGATTTTTTTATTTCGCGTCCCCATTTTGCCGGTGTCATTGCATTGGTTATGGTGTTAGCCGGTGTTATTGCCGGTGTTGTTTTGCCTGTTTCGCAATATCCTGACATTACACCCCCTCAAATCATTGTATCGGCCAATTATCCGGGGGCAAATGCCGGTGTATTAGCTGATACTGTTGCAACACCGATTGAAAATCAAATCAACGGTGTGGAAGGTATGTTGTATATGTCATCAACATCTACGGATACGGGACAATATACCTTGACAATTACATTCGATGTTGGTGTCAATCCTGATATGGCACAGGTTAAAGTTGAAAATCGCTTGGATAAAGCCAAACCCTTTTTACCATCAGTCGTGGTACAGGAAGGATTAGATGTTCATCAGCAATCAGCCAATATTTTAGCATTTATTGCGTTGACATCTCCCCAAAGAACATATAGCCCACTTTATTTGAGTAACTTTGCTTTTACGCATATTCAAAATCCATTCAAACGAATTAAAGGAATGGGCGATGTCAACATCTATGGTCCGCAACATAGCATTCGTATATGGTTAGATGTGAAAAAAATGAACGGTATCGGTATCAGTACAAATGAAGTGATACAAGCCATTGAATCCCAAAATCAGGTGGCCGGTGTTGGTTCGCTTTCATCGGCTCCGGCACCACAGGGAACAAATCAAGTGCTTTCCGTCACGACGAAAGGGTTGCTTTCAACCGTCACGGATTTTGAAGAAATCGTTGTACGGGGGCATTTGTCCGGTGGTGTTATACGGCTTAAAGATATTGCTCGCATTGAAATGGGGGCAGACAGTTATCAGTTGAATGCCAGTTTTAATAATCAACCATCTGTTGTCATGGCATTATCTCAACTGCCTAATTCCAATTCTTTAGAAATTATGAAGAATTTAAAAAAAGAAATGGCTTCATTGGAAAAATCATTTCCTGATGATATCCAATTTGAAATCGTGTATGATTCTACAACATTTGTTCGGGCAAGTATTCAAGCTATCTTAATGACATTGGCATTGACTTTTTTGTTGGTAATGGGTGTTGTGTATGTTTTTTTGCAAGATGTTCGGGCAACGGTAATTCCGATGATAACCATTCCTGTGTCATTGGTTGCAACATTTGTTGTCATTTATGTGTTGGGTTTTGATATCAATATTTTAACGTTGTTTGCTATGATTTTGGCTATCGGTTTAGTTGTTGATGATGCTATTGTTGTGGTTGAACGGGTGCAATATTTGATAAAATATCGTCAAATGAGTAGCGTACAAGCCTCTGCACAGGCTATGAAAGATATCATGTCGTCTGTTGTTGCTACAACGTTGGTGTTGATGGCTATTTTTATTCCTGTCGGGTTAATGGCGGGTATGACAGGGAAAATTTATCAACAATTTGCAGTTACGTTGGCAACGGCTGTTTTCTTTTCCGCCGTGAATGCGTTGACATTAAGTCCGGCATTGTGTGCTATTTTTTTATCGACCAAAACAACACCATCGTTTGGTTGGATGAAGGCTTTTAATGGGTTGTTAGATACATGTGAACACATTTACGGTAAAGGTGTTTCTTTTTTATGTACACATGTCAAAACAACTCTAATCATCACTGTGGGTGTTATCGGATTATCGGGAATTTTATTTTTCCTTGTCCCGAAAGGGTTTGTTCCCCAAGAAGACCAAGGTATTATCATGGCTTCTGTCCAATTACCTGCAACGGCAAGTATCAATCAAACCGAAGCCTTGTTACATAAAATGTCAGCAGACGTACGAACGATATCCGGTGTGCAATCATTTATCGGCATTTCGGGGAACAGTATGCTTTCTGCCAGTGGGGAAAATATCGGTATGGCGGCTATTGTGTTGACACCTTGGGACGAACGTGACAAACAGGGGTTATCTATGGACGGGATTTTATCCGAATTGACACGCAGATATGCGACCTCTACCGAGGCAAGTATCAATTTTTTTGCTATGCCGTCTATCCCCGGTGTCGGTAATGCTGATGGTATCAGTTTTCAATTGAATGCACTTAATCAATCTGTCGGGTATCAACAACTGGATGAAGCCCTGCAAAAAACATTAACCTTTATCAATCATAACAAACTTTTTTCGTTTGGTTTTTCTCCGTTCACGGCAGATACCCCCCATGTGTATCTGGATATTGACCGAACGAAATTATCATCTTTTCAAGTACAGTTATCGGATTTGTTTTCGGTATTACAAAATTCATTGGGTTCCCGTTATGTGAATAATATCACGGTAGATGGACAAATCAATAAAGTGATTGTTCAGGCAGATTTTTCGGCACGTCAGGATATTCCGGATATCGGGCAGTTATATGTTCCGAATGTGTCGGGAAAATTGATTCAAATTCAAAATTTTTTAACAGAAAATATTGTGATTGCTCCTAAAATTATTTATCGTTTTAATCAGTATTTAAGTGCCGGTATTACGGCTCAAACAGCTCCGCATGTCAGTTCGGGAACGGCTTTGACATCTCTTAAACAATTTATGGATAAGTTGGGAAAAGATTTTTCTTTTGCATGGACGGGATTAACGCTTCAACAAGTGGAAACGGCCGGGCTGGCTGTTGTTTTAATAACGCTGGCTTTGGTGTTTTCTTATTTGTTTTTGGTGGCTTTGTATGAAAGTTGGTGGATTGCCGTTGCTGTGATTTTAAGTAATGTTTTTGCTGTTTCGGGAGCATTGCTTGGTTTAAAATTATGGGGATTGTCATTAAGTATTTATGCACAATTAGGACTTGTGATGTTAATAGGGCTGGCCAGTAAAAATGCCATTCTCATTGTTCAGTTTACGACACAATACCAACGAGGTGGTATGGAAACGGTCAAGGCTGCCTTAAAAGGAGCCAAAGAACGGTTTCGGGCCGTTGTCATGACGGCATTAACGTTTATTTTGGGGACATTCCCTATGGTGGTTGCAACAGGGGCAGGTGCGGCCAGTCAACGTTCTATCGGTACAACCGTTTTTTGTGGTATGATTATTGCGACATGTATCGGTATTTTATTTGTGCCGGCATATTTTGTTTTCTGTGATAAAATTTCACTTAAATATACGGCTAAAAAACAAATCATAAAAGGTTTATTGATGATGATAGTGGTTGGTGGGGTATCAGCCTGTCAAATGGGACCGGATTATGAACAACCGCAATTTTTTACACAGTCGGCAATTCAAAAAGCCTTGAATACAACGACGAACTCGACACATCATTTTACGCCGAAAGATTTACAGGATACAACATTAAACACTTTGTTAGATAAAGCATTTCAAAACAGTCCGACATTGCAACAGGCTCTTTGGCGTTTGCGAGGTACACGGTTTAGTCTTGCCGTTACGCAAGCCGGTCTTTTCCCGACATTTGACGCAACAGCACGGTATAATGATATCAAAAACAGTCAAAACATGGGACAGATACTGAATGAAGATTATTTTCAAGTTGGATTAGATGCCTCGTGGGAGTTAGATTTGTTCGGTTCGCAACGTCGTCGGATAGAAGCCGAGCGGGCAAACGTTCAATCGACGTTATATGCCGTTCAGCAGACAACGGTTTCATTAACGGCAGAAGTTGCCCGTCTTTACATTCAAACACGGACATTTCAGGAGTTGGTTCGACAAACACGTCGAAACATTCGTTTGCAGGAAGAAATGACTCAACTTGTCAAGGACAAACGGAAAACAGGTCTTGCCAGTGATTTGTCATTGGAACAGGCCTTGTATTTGTTAAAGAATACATCAGCAACATTAGCCGACTTAGAATACCAACATGCCGAAAGTAAAAATGCGTTGGCATTGATTGTCGGGGAATTGCCCGGGGGTGTTGATGAAATATTGAAACAAAATACGTCTTCCTTTGTAACACGTTCATTTCGTTTTGATTTAAACAAAATTACACAAATTTCTGCCGATGTTGTCCGTAACCGTCCGGATGTACGAGCAGCCGAAGAAAATCTGATAGCCCAAAATGCTTTGGTCGGAGCCGCCATTGCCGATATGTTTCCCAAGGTTAGTTTGTCGGCCTTGTTCGGTTTAGAATCATTGACATGGGGTCATTTATGGAAAGCGAAAAGTCTGACACATACCATTACTCCCGGTATAACGGCTCCGTTATTTCATTTTGGTGCATTAAAAGAAAATGTTGCCGTTCAAAAGGCGTTAAAGGAAGAATATGTCTATGCCTATCAACAAGCCTTGTTACAGGCAGCAAATGATGTTAAAAATGCGATAATTGCTTTATATCAGGAACATCAGCATTATTTATTACTCAAAGAAACGTATCGACATGCTGATACTGTTGCAACACTCATGCAAAGTAAATACAAAAACGGTTTAATCGATTATACCGATGTTTTGCAAGCCGAACAAAACCGATTGAAAGCACAAATTGAAATGATACAATCGGTAGGCTCATTATATACAGATTTAATACGGTTTTACAAAGCAATAGGGGGGCAACTAACGCAATCTGTGCCCACAAAAAGGAAAAATATTCCCTGATTTTCCATTGATTAAAATACGGGTATTATAAAATCGGTATCAAAATGATAGGGAAGGTGTTTTAGGTATTTTGATAATAAAGCAACACGTTAATATCGTTATTATGTGGATAACCAGATGGTTTTTTATCACATACCCATACCACTATTTCGATTGCGAATGATTTCAGCAGAGCGTCGATTTTCTTCACGAATACGTTCTTCCCGATATCGGCTTCTGTTTTCTTCTAACTGTTTCCGACGTTGTTCTCTATGTTCACGTTCTTCCCGTTCCATACGGCTTTCCGGTTCTTCCCGTTCTGAACGACTTTCTTCACCCCGTTCAGGACGATGATGTTCCCGATTGTTGATATCATCTTCTTGTGTTTCTGATGTGTACATTGATACTTATTCCTCTTGTATTTATACAGCGTTTTTATATTGTATCATATTTGGCGATGTTCTGCAAGAAAAATAATTGATAGTGCTGCTTTTTTCAAAGTTATTAACACACCTTTCGATCGAAACAATACAGGAACATGGTAAAAGAAAACGGATAAATAGTCAATATTATTTATCCGTATTTATCCGTTTTGAAGAAGTGATTATGTTCGTATCGTTTTAAAGTTGATACATAGCAGTGTTCGTTTCAATTTATTATTTCACCAATAAATAGAGTTTTATGGCTATTAAAAATAAAAACGGTAACGAGAAGATCAAAGTATAATACGCTCTTATACATAAGAATAAGCCGTTCAGGTATTTATTTTGTTTTTTTATAAAACGACGATTCCATAAATAAACCATAGCAAACAAAAAGAATAATTTATTGGGAATCAGTGACAAGACCCTCAGCCAAGTATATTCAAACGGTTGACTTGTGTCTGATTGGAACCAATCATATTTAGGATGGTGAAATGACTGTAATGTTATTATATCAAAAAACCATAATGAAATGCTGATGAAAACCAATGTAAAGAAGATATCAACATACAATGAATTGTCATCTCTACACCGAAACCACCATACATTAAACCATACTTTTTGGAGCAACAACGGAACGATAAATCCAATATATATCGTGTTTATCAAAACATTACTGAATAATACGAAACAAATCAATGTCGTTATCAATAACACGATAGACAGTAATACTTTTTTTAAAGTCATTAACACACCTTTCGATTAGAACAATACATGAACATGATAAAAGAAAACGGATAAATAGTCAATATTATTTATCCGTTTTGAAGAAGATTTTATTTCGACCAAGAAATTGGGTTTTGTAATAATATATTGCAGGATTCCGGGGTGTTAGATGATAAACCATGTGAAATACCCAATATATTGTTTTTTATATCTTTTGTGGAGTCTTGTAATATTCTGCCTATTCCCCCATAAGCCTTCCGTTGTTTGGAATCAGATACTTTATCATATATATCTGAAACTTCTTTGTCAATTCCGCCGAAAAACATTTCGGTAGCTGCAAATCCTCCATCGGAAGAACCAACACAGCTGATATATTGATGTTTGTTTGTATCGGGAATTCGCAGAGGCGTAATTCGGTTTTTCTCGTCAAGTGCTTTTCGTGCAGAGGGTTCCAAAAATCCTTCTGCCGCAGCCTTAATAGAGCCTGCGTTATAGCCAACTGTCGCACCATATCCTAATTTATGTCCTAATTTATTGACACACGGATTTAGACGGTAAGTTGTGAATCTTGTCCATTGGTATTTCCTTTGTTAAACATGCGGTGATATGGTTTAATTAGAGTGTCTTCAACAAAAGAACAAGAGGGTTTTTTGCTTTTTATAAAAAAAGCCACCGAATTGTGGTGGCTTTAAGTGTTAAAATGATTCTTCCGATGTGTTTGTTTCATTGTTCGGTAATTGTTTGACTTGAATCCGAATGCGTAAAATACGCATGTTGTCAACTGTCATGACCTCATACCGACAAAATTCATCTTCGACATGATTGCCTTGTTTCGGAACTTCACCCAATAAACCAAACACATACCCACCCATGGTGGTTTCTTCGTGTTCCATATAAGGTAAACCGGCACATTCAAAAACATCTTCAACTAAAACCGTACCGTCAACTTCATAAACACTGTCATCAATTTGTTTAATCGGTTCGTTGATTTGTGGATCGTGTTCATCTAAAATATCACCGACCAATTCTTCCAAAATGTCTTCCATAGATAATAAACCGGCTGTTCCACCGTATTCATCAACAACAACGGCCATGTGAATGTGTTTGAGCATCATTTCATGCAAAATATCCGAAATGGATTTGTTTTCTGGAACAAACAAAATTTCACGGGATATGTTGGTAAGGAATTTTTCATCATTCTTTTCTGCCCCACGTTCAATGATGTCTCGTATGTGTATCATACCGATGACGTGGTCACGGTCTTTATCACATAACGGAAAACGGGTGTGGTGATGTTTTCTGATGAATTTTAACACTTCTTCATTACTGTCATCTTGATACAAACATTTCATGTCTTGACGAGGAATCATGATTTCATGGGCACAAATTTCGGAAAATACAATAGCGTTTTGAATGATTTCGCCTTCTGTTTCGCTAATCATGCCACTTTTTTGAGAGGCATCAATAATGATTTTGATTTCTTCTCCCGAGTGTGTTTCTTCCGTTTCATCGGCTAATTTCGTTCCCATTAAACCCAAAATCCAAATGGACACATGGTCAAAAATCCAAATGAATGGGGCAAAAATCCGATTGAATGTGTAAAGTGCCGGTGCAACGGCTAATACATACCGTTCTGTTGATTGAATGGCTAATGATTTCGGTACTAATTCACCCAATACAACGTGCAATAATGTAATGAATGAAAATGCAATCCCGAAACTAATTGAATGCAGTAAAACAGAATCTTCGGCAAACCAATGACCGAACAACGATTCTAACAGTTTAGAAACTGCCGGTTCACCAATCCAACCTAAACCCAAGGATGCCAGCGTAATCCCTAACTGAATGGCACTCAAATACGTGTTTAACCGGTCGTTAATTTTTAAAGCAATTTTCGCACGGCGACTGTTTGTTGTGCGAACTAATTCTTCCAAACGGGTCCGTCTAATCTTAACAATTGAAAATTCTGAAACAACAAAAAAAGCATTCGCAAAAACTAAAAAAAGAACAAGTCCAATATTAAGGACATATGCATATATCGGTGTCATAGACTTTAAATAAAACCTCTCAACTTATTAAAACGTTCATCATGTTATCATATATCTGATATTTGTCAAGATGTCTTGACGGAATAATTTTTATTTTCGAGTCGTCTTTTTTTTTAAAAACAGGTTGACTTCTCAATATATTTTGTTAAAATGCCGTTTGTTTTGCGAGTCGGTGATATCATGGTATGACGTTCATCGGTTAACTTTTAGCGATGTGGGAGTATCGCTTTGAGGGGGACGACAAAGTCAATAAATATCGAAAACACGCTAAAAACACAAAATGTTGTTTTGGTTGGTACTATATATTGTGTCAAGGAAATTGTTTTTAAAAATTAACAAAAAGTTAATTGATTTTTTTGTGGAAACTTTTATTATATGTATATCAATCAAAGTTAAGATGAATAAAAAACAGAAACGGACAAGGAACGGACATGTTGACAGGCATGAAACAAGAACAACTGCTTTTTGCACAAACCAATTCTTCTGAAACCGTTGCGAACGGTGTGCAGGCAGATGGGTCTGCCTTGCAACAGGAATGGCAGAGTGTTTGTCAGGCATTGGAAACGCAAATGGGTGATAAATTAGCGTTACGTTGGTTAAAACGGGTAACACCCGATAAAGTGGTTGATAATCAGGTTAATTTGTGTGTGCCGTCGCCGTGTATTCATGAATTGATTAAACGTAATTATGCCGATCAGATATTGGCTCTATGGCAAAAAGAAAATCCGATGATTGACGGGTTGACATTTCAATTGAATCAACAGGGTGATACAGCACTTTCGACACAGACGATACAACCGCTTCATACCAAGACGGGTGTGTCAGATGTTTCTTTTGTCGAAACGGTTAAAACGCATGCAGCCGGTAAAGTTGAAATGCGTATTGATGTTGATGGGGAAACAATTCCTTGTTTCTTGGATAAGAGTCATACGTTTGATTCGTTTGTGGTTGGTCCGTCAAATGAATTTGCTTATGCCGCTGCCCGACGGGTTGCCGAAGACAATACGGTTGTATTTAATCCGTTATATTTACATGCGTCGGTCGGATTGGGTAAAACGCATTTAATGCATGCGATTGCTTGGCGTATTAAGGAATTATATCCTGAACAAAACGTATTATATTTAACGTCGGAACAGTTTTTTCAACACTTCATTAAGGCTTTGCGACATAAAAATACGGATTCGTTTCGCAAGTTGTTTCGTGACGTTGATGTGTTAATGATTGATGATGTTCAGTTTATTTTTGGAAAACCTGCTTCACAGGAAGAATTTTTTCATACATTTAATCAATTGATTGCCCGCGGGAAAAAAATAATTTTGTCGGCTGATACGAATCCGATGGATTTGCAAGGGATTGAAGATAGAATTAAAACACGCATTGCTCAAGGGTTAGTTGTTCAAATGCAACCGACGACGTATGAGTTGCGTTTAGGTATTTTGCAAAAGAAAGCCGAAGAAACACGGGTTTATATTCCGGATGATGTGATTCGGTATCTGGCTAAAAACATTACAGCGAGTATTCGGGAGTTGGAAGGGTCTTTCAAACGGTTGGTTGCCCATGCTGAATTGATTGGTACACCTATTAACATGGATACGGCTCGCATGGTATTAAAAGATATTTTGCAGGTTTATGAACGGCAATTTTCCGTAATGGAAATTCAACAGGCTACGGCTGATTATTACGGCTTGAGATTATCTGATTTAAAATCCAACAGACGTGAACGTAAAATTGCTCGACCTCGTCAATTAGCGATGTATTTAGCCAAAACGCTGACAGCCTTATCGTTACCGGATATCGGGTCACAATTCGGACGGGATCATACGACGATTATACATGCCGTTCGAACAATTGAAAATTTGTTGTCACGGGATTCGCAATTGGTTAAGGATAAAGACAATATCATGATGCGAATGAAAGAAGGGGTATAATATGGCAAATATCAATCCGTTCAATCATCCGTTTATGTTGGGTTTTGATGAATTGGAAGATGTTTTGTTACGCATATCCAAAGGGTCGGAAAGTTTCCCCCCTTATAATATTGAACAAACGGGTCCGGATTCATTGCGGATAACGTTGGCTGTTGCCGGTTACAAGGAACAGGATTTAGATGTATCTCTTGAAGATAAGCAACTGGTTATTCGGGGAAGACAAGAGACGAATGAAAATCGCCATTTTTTACATCGAGGCATTGCCGGTCGGTCATTCATTAAATCTTTTGTGTTGGCAGACGGCTTAAAGATAACGGAAGCCTTTTTGGAAAACGGTTTGTTAAATATTGATTTGTATCGTCCGGCGAAGCCAAAAAAAATTCGTCAAATTGCGATTCAGACGAAAAAAGAAACATCGCATATTTTAACGACGCAGGAGCATGAAGATGAGTAAACAATTTGTTTTACCTGAGTTTGATGAGGGAACTTACTTTCTGCAAAACACTCTTTCTGTTGATATGGATAAGGCTTATATCAAGCAAGAAACGCACAACAATGCGTTGGTGTGGTCAATATACAATGGTCAAGGAGAAAAAATGGGATATGCTGCCAGTCGGGAAGTGGCATTTGCCGTTGTTAATCAAAATGAACTCATTGGTTTAAGTGTACATTAGTACATACAATAATATTAAAAAAAACTTTTAATTTCAATAAAATAAATGAAATGAATGCCTTGATTTTTATGGGGAGGCTTCTTATATTCTATCTTGTCGTACAGACAAACAAAACACAAATAGGTTGTTTTGTTATTTTTAGTCACAAATATGGAGTTTAATATGGAAACCGGTAAAGTAAAATGGTTTAATTACAAAAAAGGGTATGGTTTTATTAAACCAAACCAAGGGGAAAAAGATATTTTTGTTCACATTACGGCATTGCAAGCAGCTAAATTACGCAGTTTAGATGAAGATGAAACCGTCTTGTACGATTTAAAGGAAGAAAACGGTAAAATTTGTGCCACCAATTTAAAGAAGTCTTTATAAGAATAGATAGATGAAAAAAGGCGTATCGGTTGATACGCCTTTTGTGTTTAACAATAAAACCATTATGCTGATTGACGCATGGAAACATGACACAATGATTCTTCGTAATCGTCCATGTTAACAATGGTATAAGCAGACTTATCAGCCATCAATTTGCGTAACAATTGATTGGTATGAGCATGACCGGACTTAACACCGGCAAAATGACCGATAATCGGCATACCTAATTGATACAAATCACCAACGGCATCCAATGTCTTATGAACAACAAATTCATTTTCGCTCCGCAATCCTTCTTTATTGGCAACTTTGTCCCCATCAACAACAATCACGTTGTCAAGTGACCCGCCTTTTGCTAACCCCATAGAACGTAAGGCTTCCACCTCCTGCAAAAAGCCGAATGTACGGGCATAAGAAATGGCATCTTTAAACGTTCTTTCCGATAATGTAATAGAATATTCTTGACGACCGATGACTTTTGATTTTGAAAAATCAATCATAAAGTCAATAGAAAGATTTTTTTCTGCCGGATACAGACAAACGCTTGATCCTTTGTTATCGTCAAAACTGACTTCTTTTAAAATTTTAACGGCTTTTAACGGAGCATCTTGTTTAATGATGCCGGCACATTCAATTAACGTGACGTAATCTGACGCAGAACCGTCCATGACCGGTACTTCGGCACTGTCTAATTCAATCAGGATATTCGTAATGCCAAAACCACTCAATGCACCCATTAAATGTTCAATTGTGCCAACTGAAACGCCATCAGCATTACCGACACAAGAACACATCCGTGTGTCAACAACGCTATCATGACTAACCGGAATTAAATTGTCTTTGTCTGTAATATCCGTTCTTTTGAAAACAATTCCATGACCGATACCGGCAGGTTTTAACGTCATGTGAACCTTTTGACCGCTGTGTAATCCAACACCAACACACGGAATGGCGTTTTGTAATGTTTTTTCACAGTGTTTATAAGACGTTAATGTTTTAATTTCTGCAATCATTGTTATTCTCCTTTGCATGAGTTGTCGTCAGCATACCGATTTTTTCGGGATTTGACAAATCAATGATTGTTTCAAATTATTACAAAAATATGTTAGAATGGTTAATATGTGTGTATGTGTTGATAAATTAACTTGACTTATTGATAAAAATGAGTACAGTAAAATCATGAAGAAAATACTCAATCGATTACAAAAAGCAACACAGCAATCTAAAATTTTCCGATATAAAACGTATAAAAAAATCGGTGGTGTCGGGCATCGCAAATGGATTGACCGTGTTGTCAAAGGTGTTATGTTGCTCTTGCTGGGATTGGGCGCTTTTGTTTTGTTTAAACCCGATTCACAGGTTGTTGTCAGTCCGGACGATATCAATTGTGCACCAAATTGTGCTGTTGAACCGGTTTTAAATCCCGAAGCACAGGAAGTTGTTCATTCGGATTTGGGTGATGAACCGGTTGTTGAAGAAGAACCGGAAACGGGTCCGTCATTAGTTGATTTGGAAAATGCCGTTCGTCAGGGAAAAGCTTATCTAAATACATATACCATGGAAAAAGGTGAAACATTTTTAAAATTGTTAAGCCGTGCCGATATTGATAAAATCCAGCATAAAAACATTGCCAATACGTTGGAAACGTTGGTTAATTTGCGGACGATTCAGCGTGGAACGGTTGTGATGGTCTTTACCGGTTTAAAAGGGGAGTTTTTAGGGTTGACACTGCCCTTTCGGGAAAATGAATTTGTGGCTGTTTTAAAAGATGAAGACGGATTGTTAATTCCTTTTTCGCAGGAAGGGCGGGTTGAAACACAAAACAAACGGATTGAAGGAAAAATCGTTCGTACATTTAGTGGGTCGGCTCAAAAATACGGGGTGCCAAAAGCCATTGTTCGTCAAATCATCAATGCGTTGGGAAATGAAATTGATTTTTACAGCGATTTCAAGCCGGAAGACCCTTTTGAAATTATTTATTCACAGCAGGTGACACCAACCGGTTTAGAATTAGATACAAACAAACAGGTTTTGTATTTTGGATTTAAATCGGGTAAAAAGGAAGTACATCGCTATTGGTACACAGATCGTTCCGGAACGGCCGCTTTTTATAATCCGACCGGACAGCGTGAACAACGAACTTTGGAAAAACGCCCGATTGAAAAATTCAGATTGTCATCTTCATACGGTTGGCGAACACATCCGATTTTAATGTATCGTATTTTTCATAAAGGATTGGATTTGGCAGCCCCTCGGGGAACGCCTGTTTATGCCGGTGGTGACGGTAAAATTATTCAGTTAGGTCGTAAAGGGGCTTATGGAAAATATATTCGTATTCGTCATGCCGGTGGCTATGAAACGGCCTATGCTCATTTAAATGCGTACAAAAAGGGCTTAAAAGTCGGTTCTTATGTCAAACAAAAAGAATTGATTGGTTATGTCGGATCAACAGGTCGAACAACGGGACCTCATTTACATTATGAGGTCTGGAAAGGCAAAAAAACGGTAAATCCGTTGCAAGATAATGTTATCTCCGGTAAGCAGTTGAGTGGTTTTGAATTAGAACAGTTTCAATCATTTGCCGAAAGTGTTCATCCGGATTTTAAACAACAGTTGTTTGGTAAGAATCCTCCGTTACCCCCACGCAGGCCACAACAAAAATAATTAAAACGGATTAAATATTCACAGTCAAATGATGCAATTTATTCACTTGTCAGATTGTCAGGTGTGTGGTTCATGCACGTTATGGGATTCATGTCATAGCCGTTCCCTGTTTGGTAACATTTTTTGTTCTGAATTTTATATCATTTTGTATCATAAGTATGATACAAAAATCCCTCGCTAGGATATGCGAGGGATAAAAACTTATTGATTGATGTTTTGTTTTTGTTTCCGTTGCAGGTTGAAACGACGGTTTAAACGGGTGTTGGTATCCAGTCGTGCCTTACCAAGCGTTTTAATTTGACGGGCAGATAATTCGGCTCCTAATGTATATAAAAATAATAAACCGGAATAATTTTGTGTCTGATTGGCATGACGAACATAATTTTGACCATCTATTCCGTTGCTTTCAGGAGATAATTCCGGTTGATTCATGAATATATAACGGATAATCGGTAAATTTTCCGGTTGTCGGAACAGTAATTTAACAATTTTTTGATTGGCTTTTAATCCCATTTGTGAAAATCGTCCGAATAAATCAACATCTTGTTGAGAACGATCCCATGTTGCTAATGATTTTGCCAACGTTAATAACGGATTTAAATTTTGAATGGTTTTTTGCAAATGAGGTTGTTGTTTATATAATCGACATATAATCGGTAAATTGTGTTTTTGTTGCATGAGTTTTGGCATATCTGATGCGTGTGGTTTCATGCCGGCTTCACATAAACTGACATATAACTGTGTTGCTTCAGGATTAAGCGTTTCTTGTGCTAATACATTTGCCAATTGGTGAAGTGGTTGAGCGGCTTCAACGATACCATAGTGAGCCAAAGCAGGTGTTTCTTCCAATAGTTTTAAAGCAAGATAATAATCTTCATTCGATACAGCCATTGTGAACACAATGGAATCGTATTCTTCTTTTGCTTCTTGTGCTTCACGGGCTTCTTTTTCGGCTTTTGATTCTTTGTTAAATAGATTAAGCAAGCGTTTAAAAAACATGTTATCTCCTTTGTTGAGCACACAGTATATCACATTTTTATGATAATGTCTATTTTTTTTATTATTTTTTTTCAAATTGACATTTATGTGATTTTCGAGTATCTTATAAGATAAAGGAAGGAATCTTCGGATAATGGTGTGTCGTTTTTTAACATTTGACGAAATTTTAAAAACCGTTTCGATTGCCGATTTGGTAACGCCGATTCAAAATGGTGTGTCGTTTCACGAAATGGCTTGTTTGAATCGTCCGACGAATGATTTAGGGGAACAAATACTTTCCCCGACAGAACAGCGAAAAAATTTAGCAGCCTATGCCCGTTGGATGGTGGAACATGTCGGTTGGGAAGGGTTCGGTGTTCAAAATCAGCAAGGATTTAAACGAGCCGTTGAGCATATATGGCAACATATTCGGCATGATATGCGTGCGGATTCTTTTTTTCAATTTGTTTTACAACAAGCGGGACAGTATATTTTAGATAATCACTGTATTATAGCAACCGGTCAAAACAGAATGAGTGGGTATCATTCGAACAGGCATCCACAGGGTGTCGGTCAAAATTTAATGAAAACATCTTATCGGCCGGACGGCTATCAATTATTAAGTGCTGAATATTGTGTATCAGATGCCCGTGGTATGGAAAAGAAATTATTTGCTGTTCATCGACATAATCGGGATAAAATACGATTACCATCAGATGCTCGACCGATTTGGGAAATCGGTGTGATGCAACACAATCAGGAAAAAATTTTGGTTGTGTCGTGTGCCTCATTATCTTTTCGACCGGATTATAAACGCTGGAAACGTTTTATTAAATGTTTTGATGTGATTTACGGTCAGAAAGGTCAAAAATGGGATAGATTGATTTTAGATTTTAGGGGGAATCAGGGTGGAGAAGATAAGCCCATTGACCATATTGCCCGTCGGACATATGGCAATGATATTAACACATTTAAACGCTGTGAAATTCGAGATACGTTTTTATCGAATTACGCCCTCCATACACACGGTATTTTTACCCGTCATTTGGATAAGACTGTTCCCGAATTGAAACGTATGTGCTTTTCAGGCGGACGGACAGCCTTATTTGATGAAACAAAATCATATTACGCATTTAATCCACAACAAGGGTATCAGGGTAAAATCAACATTCTGACGGATAGGGAGGTTGCTTCTGCCGGTGAAAGTGTTTACACGTCTTTTTATCATCATCCGAATGTCTGTTACATTGGTGAAAATACGTGTGGTATGCAACAATTCCAACAGGGGAATGTTCATTTGCCTTGTGGATTTTTGTTGCGTATTGGTGTAACAAAATTAACTTATTGGGATGCACAAGGGGAAAATATTGAATGCATCGGTCATGCACCGGATATTGTCTGTAACGGTCAGGATGCATTTGATGTTGCACTAAAAACAACGGCAACATTGCCGTATCATATGTTGAATGAACATAAACCCGTTCAGCAAAAACAGGCACTTAACGGTTATTCACCTTATTATCCACAGCGTCCTGATATTCGTCAGGGATTTAGTACCCGAACAGTTGTTGAAGCATTGGCTGGTATTGAACAACGTAATCGCCAAACCATTATACAACGTCGTAACAACGTCACAAAGTAGAGATAATATCTACCGATGTGAAATCAAAAATATCATTTTTATTTTTTGAGTCGTTGTACAATGTCATCATACGCCATGACGTGTTTTATCGGACCTAATGCTGATAATGTCGGCTTTTGGGCTGTGAGTTGATGGGCAACCCGTTGTAAATCAGCCATTTCAATGGCATTTATTTTGTCGATAACTTCTTGTTTAGAAACAACCCGACCGTGAATAATCATGTCAATAGCATTGGCTTCGGCATGTGTTGCCATGTTTTCCTGACGCATCAGAATACCGGCACGCAAACGGGCTTTAGCACGATTGATTTCTTCTTCCGTTAAAGAATCCGGCAGTTTGACCAGTTCATCACATAAAACAGGCATCAGTTCAACGACTTCTTTCTCGCCTGTTCCCGCATAAACACCAAATGAACCGGTGTCTGTTTCTGCTGAATTAAAGGCGTAAATGGAATAGACCAATCCTCTTTTTTCACGAATTTCCTGAAACAAACGGGATGACATGCCGCCTCCCAGAATGGAAGATAATAAACTGCCGACATAATAATCCGGATGATTGTATGAAAATCCTTCAAATCCGAAAACAAGATTGACTTGTTCGTGTGGTTTTAAAACCCGTTTTTCGCCACCGTGATAAACGGCTGTTTCGGCTGATGGCATATCATGTGTTGCAACGTGTGTTAACCGTTTTTCGCATTCGGCTACAAATGATTCATGATTAACGGCACCCGAAGCACTGACAATCATACGTTTTGTCGTGTATTGTGTATGCATGTAGTCCAATAATTTTTGACTGCTGATATCCCGTACGGTTTGTGCCGTTCCCAAAATGGCTCGACCTAACGGCTGATTGGGATAAGCCGTTTCACTGTAATAATCAAAAACCAAATCATCGGGGGTATCATTTTGCATGTTGATTTCTTGAATAATAACGCCTTTTTCTTTTTCCAATTCGGTTTTATCCATGACGGAATGTTGAACAATGTCGGTGATGATGTCTAATCCTAACTGCCCGTGTTCTTTGAGAACCCGAACGTAATAAGCCGTCATATCCTTACCTGTGTAGGCATTGATAATTCCACCGACATCTTCAATTTCTTTGGATATGTCAAAAGATGAACGGTTTGTTGTTCCTTTGAAAGCCATGTGTTCCAAACAATGTGATATCCCGTTGATGTCTGCCGTTTCATAGCGGGCTCCGACGGATACCCAAACGCCCAAAGAAATGCTTTCCGATGTGTCGGAAGAATCGGTAATAACACGAATGCCGTTTGATAAAGTTGTTGTTTGTATCATTTTTATTTCCTATCGTATTGGAGAAGGTTGAGGCAATGGAATCACATTTGCTTTTGTTTTGGGTTCATCGCCGTTAAGCCATTTATTGATTTGCTCATAAGTCGGTGTTTTGCGGATATTTCCCCGAATGGCAAAAGCCAAACGGGAATTTAGGATGCGACCGGCTATCTGTTGAATTTCTGCCGATGTAATCGAATCCAATTCGGCTAAAACATCTTCTTGTGATGTTACATGGTTAAAATACGTCATATCAAATAAATTGGAAGATATTTTTTCGTCTAATGATCCATCATTGGATGGCATGTCTAATTTCATTTGTTTTTTGGCAGCTTCAATGTAAAAAGACGGAATCTCCATCTGTGTTTGTTTCAGCAAACGACATGTTTCTTGAATAATTGTTTCTTGTTTTGTTACGTCGGCCGAAAAATTGATATGAAAAATAGCACTGTCTTCAAAGGCACAGTTTTCGGCTTGAATACCATAGAGTAATCCTTGTTTCATGCGTAGTTCATCAAAAGCCATTAACGAAACAATACCGGCATACAGTGACGCACACATATAATCTCTGAAATGATGAATGGGGACGCCTTGAAAAGCCATGCGAACGGTGTTTGTTTCCGTGTCTTCTTCTTCTCGACGGTCACCCCCTAAATATGGAGATGCTGTTTTTGTCGGAACAGGTGTGTTGTTTTGAAATTGACCATATGCCTGTTCACAATAACGCACAACCGTGTCAAAATCCGTATTGCCGGCAACGGAAATAATTAAATTTTCCGGACGGAACCATTTTTGATAAAAATCAATCAAATGATCTCGTGTAATGTTTTTAACGGTTTTAATGGTTCCTTCAATCGGCAAACCTAACGGATTGCGTTTGTAGGCCGCATTAAACATTAAATTATTGGCACAGTTATCCGTATCATCTAAAAATTCGGATATTTCCGTTAAAACAATGCCTTTTTCCCGTTCCAGTTTTTCCTGTGGGAATGTCGGATTTTGAATCATATCTGCATAAACATCAAATGCCAGAGCGAAATCTTCCGGTAAAACATCTGTTATGAGTTGGATATATTCCTGTCCTGTTTCAGCGTTGAAAATAGTGCCGGCGTGTCGTTCAATCAATTGAATTTCTTCTTCTGTTCGGGATGTTGTTCCTAAAAAGAGACAGTGTTCTAAATAGTGAGCAATACCATTTTGTTCCCGAGTTTCATTTTGCGATCCTGCCATCATACGACAGCAAAAAGACACTTTTTGAAGATTGCTGACTTGTTCAAATACAATCCGAACGCCGTTCGGTAATATTTTTGTTTGTATCATATTATTCCTTGTTCGTTAAAACCAACTGCCAATGCCATCTGTAAAACTTTTCCAAAGAGATTTTTCTTCTTTAGGTGTTTCAATGTTATCAAAAACAGATGGTTGTTGGGGGGCTGTTTCAACTTTTTCATTCGTGACGGGAATTACTTCTTTCCCGTTAACGGCAACAATCGGTAATTGGGATTCTTCGATCTGTGCTATCGGTTGAATCGTTTCTTGATTGATTGTTTGTTGCGTATTGGGTTGATGTTCTGAAGGAAGTGTTTGCTGTTGTGTGTTTGACGGCTCTTCCTTGTCCTGTGTTCGTGTTTGTGGCATATGAGGTAATGCCATTTGCTCGATATAGGCTCGTTCGGCATCGGATAAAACAACACCTTGAGGAACAACAACTTCAACATTGGTTTGTTTAATCGGTTCTCCTAAACGACGAGGTTGTGTTGATGTAGGTTGTTGCATGATGATTTTTTTATTAGGCGTTGTTTTCTGTTTTTTTTGAATGCCGGTTTGTTTGTGTGCTTGAAATTGTTTCATGGCAGCATATTCTTTTTCGGCATTTTGAACAACTTCCTCTATTGGTCGGGAATCTGTGCCACTTGTTTGAATGTCGGCTTTGTCTGTTTCTTCTACCAATGGTGAATCTGGTGTTTGACGAACATAATGACGGGTTGATTGTTCCGAATAAACGGTTCTGCCGTTTTCCTGAATAAGCCGTTTTGTCATCACTTTTTGTTTTTCGACAGGAGAAACCTGTTCACTCGTCATTTCCTGAATAATCAATCCTGTTGTAGATGCCACATTCGGAGGGGTTAATTTATTCAATTTCGCTTGTGCCGGTGGAATGGCAGAAGCCGGATTATTTAACATTTGAGCTGAACAACCTCCGACAAATGTATGACAGTTGTTTGGGGAGAATGTCGGCGTGAATAAATTGAGGAATGGTGTCGGACGCATCCAAACGGCTTCAATATCACCCGGCGTGTCAAATGTTGCTACTTCTCCACTTTCCAATGCGGCCATTTGTTCCGGATACGGGAATGTTTCCCCGATGTCCATTTTGACACCGTTATCAAAATCTAATAAAACATAGCCTGAACCGTTTCCTTTTAACTGGTTGTCAGCCGCTATGGAATACATGGCTCCGATAACTCCTCTGTCAAAATCGATATAATCAACATGATAAGCTAAACTGAATGTTGTTGTCCCTGTTTGTGTTAAACGACAATTGAATTTCGGAGACATGATTTCAACTGATCCGGCATGACGCATACCGACACGGGACAAAGCCGTTTGACAAGATGGGAATATATCGCCTGTTTTCATTTTGTAGTCGATAATAAAATCATATGCCGGTACGTCTGTAACCGAACGAGCATCAACTAAACGGGCTTTGGTAATATTTGCCATCGTGTGAATCGTATTGGACTCGATAGGAAGTGAAATGCCGTTTTGTACACATTGATGTGTCGATGCATCGGCCTCACACAGACGGATGCCTTTGCCTGTATTCGCCGATAATAAGGAGGCAACCTGATGATGCAAATATTCCCGACTCATGTTGTGATTTGTTGCAACACATTGATTGGCTTTGCAAACAAGTATGCTACCCAAATCCAGATTGAGTGTTTGCCCTTCTTTTAATGTGATGTTTGCATTTTCCTGTGCCCATGCTCCCGTAAGCGAAACAAAACAAAGACCAGCCAATAAAACAGAACGGTACAACATATGTTATCCTTTCAATAATAAACGCATATTCTGTCGTATTTTACGCAAAAAATATTTTTTTTACAAGGAAAAAAGCGATGTTTTATTGAAAAAATACGTTGTTTTTTGTCAATAAAGCCTGTTCTTGGTTTTGTTTTTGGCAATTTGCTGCTTGTAATCGTTTTTTTGAGATGTTTCGGGAAATAAATCATTTTTTGCTTGTTTTTTTGTCAAAAATGATATAAGATACGCCCAGTTTATTTTTTTATGAGGAGTTTTTTTATGGCAAAAGAAGAAGTTTTGCAATTTACGGGAACGGTAACGGAAGCATTACCAAACGCTACTTTTCGGGTTACACTGGAAAATGGTCATGAAATCATTGCACATACGTCCGGTAAAATGCGTAAATTCCGTATTCGCGTCATGGTCGGAGATAAGGTCGAAATTGAAATGACACCATATGATTTGTCAAAAGGACGTATTGCTTTCCGTCACAAGGCTTAATTTTTTTAGGTGAACGGATGATAAAAATCGTTTTATGATAAGCCGACATAAAACGATTTATTATGGTGTTGTAACAGGTGACATCGGTTGAAAGGGGGCAAAATGACATTGATACAGACAGGGATTTGGTTAATTGTTGCCGTATTGTTTTTTGTCAGTGCCCGTTATTTCTTTGTTCCGTTATTATTGAAAAAATATGAACACGTTTCCGTCATGGGTGTTTCGTGGGGTGTTAGCATTTTGTTTGCCTTGTCTTTGGTTTTGGAACAGGGGTTGTCTAGTGCTTTTGGTTTGCCGATATTACCACCGTCTTACTTGTTTCTATTGGTTTTGATAGGTGTTGGATTATGCACCATGCCGATACTGTATAAACGTCCGTTTTGGTTGCAGTTTGGTTTGTTGGGACTGATATGTTTTGCAGGAACATTTGCGTTGCCTGAAACATTGTACGGTATATCCAATCCGATTGGAGTAATGGTCATTCGAGTGGTATTGGCCGTTGCTTGGGCGTTTTTCATGATGCTTTATACGGAATTTGACCGTGTACCGATAAAAGGTTTTGTTGTTAATATTGTTGCCTGTTTGTTGTTTTTGTTGATGTCCAGCAAGGTTTTTGGTTTGTTGCCTGAAGCATGTTTTTCGTTTTGGGTAATGATGTTGATGTTATTGTTGGTCGTGTGGTTTGTCTATCGGAAGTTTGTTGTATTATCTTTGGGATTTCCACTTGTTTTTATCATGACGTTTATCAGTGGTTTTTTGTGGATACAACTGTCGCTAATGCCACAAGGAGTGTTCGTTTTGATTATGATGGCTTATCCGATTTTTGAAGCCTTGCGAACGATACCGGCAAACATTTATCGTCATCGTTTTGTTTTTCCGATTGGGGAAATGTTTTTGACGGAACGGGCACTATCATTACAGATATCACCGAAATTTGTTTTAAAACGTGTCTTTTATATCATGTTATTAACCGGTATAATGGGCATTTTCGGTATGTTTGGTTCTGTTCGATATCTGGGAGTGACTTTATTATTTGCCATACTTGTTTTATATCAAATGTATTTGTCTTTATCTCGGGTGCAGTCGAAAGTTACCTTGAAAAGTTTGAAAAAAGATGCAACAATGGGGGTCAAAGAATTATGGCGTGAAGTAAAAAATGTTGCATCAAAACGGGGGCAACCACTTCAAGCCGAAATGAGTAAAAAGAAAGAAGAAGTCCCTTCTGTTAATTGCTCAAAACAAGATTGATTGACCGTTTGAAAAAGGATATTAAACCATGATACCTATGTACGAGAAGCCGAATTTAACCGGTTTGGCAGGTTTTATGTTAGAATCACCTTTTCAACCATCAGGTGACCAACCACAGGCTATTCGTGAATTGGTGGCCGGTATCCGTCAACAACAACAAAATCAGGTTTTGTTAGGTATTACCGGTTCGGGTAAAACCTATACCATGGCACACGTTATTCATGAATTACAACGGCCGGCATTGATTTTGGCACACAATAAAACATTGGCGGCTCAATTGTATGCCGAAATGAAATCTTTTTTTCCAAACAATGCCGTTGAATATTTTGTTTCGTACTATGACTATTTTCAACCGGAAGCATATATTCCGAAAACGGATACATTTATTGAAAAAGATTCTGCCGTTAATGAACAAATTGATCGATTGCGCCATGCAGCGACTCGTCATTTATTGGAACGACGAGATGTGATTGTTGTATCGTCTGTTTCTTGTATTTACGGGTTGGGATCTGTTGAATCGTATTCATCTATGGCGTTTTCATTGAAAAAGTCAGAAGAAGTTGATATTCGTGATGTGGTAAGACGGTTGGTCGAATTGCAATACAAACGGAATGATATTGCTTTTGAACGGGGAACTTTTCGTGTGACCGGAGATACCTTGGATATTTTTCCGTCGCACTATGAAGATTTAGCATGGCGGGTTAGTTTTTTCGGTGATGAAATTGAAGCTATTTATGAGTTTGACCCCTTGACGGGTAAGAAAAAAACGGCTTTGCCGGAGATTACTGTTTTTCCGGCCAGTCACTATGTGACACCTCGACCGGCATTATCACAAGCAATTAAAACGATACGTCAGGAATTAAAAGAACGCCTTGCTTTTTTTCAAAAAGAAGAAAAATTATTGGAGGCACAACGATTAGAATCTAGGACACGGTATGATTTGGAAATGTTGGAAGCGACGGGCAGTTGTCGGGGTATTGAAAATTATTCTCGTCACTTGACCGGCCGTAAGTCTGGTGAAGCCCCACCCACTTTGTTTGAATATTTGCCGGATGATGCTTTGGTATTTGTTGATGAAAGCCACGTAACTATCCCACAATTGATGGCAATGTATCGGGGAGATTATGCTCGCAAATCAATATTGTCGGAATATGGTTTTCGATTGCCCAGTTGTATGGATAATAGGCCGTTAATGTTTGAAGAATGGAATAAAATGCGTCCTCAAACTATTTTTGTATCGGCAACGCCCGGCGTGTTTGAATTGGAACAAACACAAGGAGTTGTAACAGAACAGATTATTCGTCCGACGGGATTACTTGACCCTGAATGTTTTGTACGGCCTGTGACGAATCAGGTCGAAGATTTATTGGCTGAATGTTTAAAAACAATTGAATGCAAGGGGCGTGTTTTAGTTACGACATTAACGAAACGTATGGCAGAAGATTTAACTGAATATTTAACTGAAAGAGGTGTTAAAACCCGTTATTTGCATTCGGATATTGATACTTTAGAACGCATACAGATTTTGCGTGATTTACGTTTAGGTGTTTTTGATGTTTTGGTTGGTATTAACTTGTTACGTGAAGGATTGGATATTCCCGAAGTGGCATTGGTTGCTATTTTAGATGCGGACAAGGATGGTTTTTTACGGTCAACAACCTCTTTGATTCAGACAATCGGACGGGCGGCCCGTCATGTGAATGGACGGGTCGTCTTATATGCTGACAAGATGACGAAATCTTTGCAGTCGGCATTAGATGAAACGAGCCGACGACGGACGAAGCAAATGGCATTTAACATTCAAAACGGGATTGTGCCGAAAGGTATTCAAAAACAAATTCCTGATTTGATTAAAGACTTTAATGATTTGGTCGGTAAGGATGATGTTGTGAACAAAAAAACAAAAGTGACAGATGATTTAATGGACGATATACCACAATTATTAAATGATTTATACAAGAAAATGCGTCAGGCGGCCAGTGAAATGAAATTTGAAGAAGCCGCCCGTATTCGGGATACCATTAAAAAACTGGAAGCACAACAAATATCTATTGATGCCGTTTAAAAGACGTTTTTTAATTTAGCCGGCAACTTGTTTTATCAACAATGCAATTTGGCGTTGGTGAATACATATGAGATAGATTTTGATGAAGTTGCAGTAAAAATCACTACAATAGGTATTGTTTTTTATTTGTTCAAAATCAAACAAGTGTCTTTTGTTGATTTGTATTATGGATTGGGATAAAAGAGCGAGAAAACGGTAGGGGTTGTTTCTTCAAAACAATTTTTGTAATATCTCATGATTATTTGACTCATCACAGATGTTTTTAAATGATATTATTTATTTTTTTGCGTTAGCCATGTCATTTTTGATGGTGCCAAAATATGTGATAAGGATTATATTTCTTGTTTTTTTCGGAATAATATTTGTGACTCTATCGGTGGTGTGTGTCAGATTTGTTAAGTGTTCTTATTTTGAGTTTTGAATAAAATGTATAGATAATATTTTTTTGACATATAAAAAACGGGCTTGTTTGACAAGCCCGTTTCATATCATGAAATAACCTTATTTCATTTCCCGTGCTTCTTGGAGGGCTTTTTCAAGTTTTTCACCCAACAAGGCACCCGGATTAATTCGGCCGTTGACGATTAACATCGGAACGCCGTTGATATTCAATTTACCGGCATATTCTTGGTTTTTAACTAATTTTGCTTTTAATTCTTCACTGTTGGCATCGGCAACCAATTTATCTGTATCTAAACCGATTTTACGACCCATTTCGATGAAGTCTGCATCTGTGAAAGATTTAGCTGTTCCGACGGCTTCATGCATTTCGGCATATTTACCTTGTTTGCCGGCGGCTAAAACAAAACGGGCAATTGTTTCGGATTGTTCACCAAAAATCGGTGTATCAATCGGAACCCAACGAATGTTTTTGTTTTCCGGTTTGGCAAGAGCGGTTCTCATAGCATCATTTGTGCGTTTGCACCAACCACATTTGTGATCGAAAAATTCAATGATGACATATTTACCGTTCGGGTTGCCCAAAGAGTAGTTAGATTTGTCAGCCAAAATTTCATCAATGATTTCTTGTGGTGCCATTTTCGGATTGGCTTCTTCGGCGGCACGGGCTTCTCTTTCCATGTCGTTTAAATATTTCTGAACTGTTTCAAAAATCAATTTCGGATTTTTTTCAACGAATTTTTTCATCGTTTCATCTGAAACGCTTGCTGTGGCAACCGGAGCAACTTTTGGTGTTGCAGTCGGGCGAATCGGAGAAACGCTCGGGCCACCGGAAACTAAAATAGCACCGGCAATAACCAAGGCACTACCCCACATGGAAGCAGCCATTAAAACCGTTTTTAATCCACAGCCGGCCGGTTTTTCCGAATGGCAGTGACAGTCGGACCCACAGCAACAATCATGTGTTGAATGGTTTGTTGTTGTTTCAACAGCAAACGGTGTTTCCGGAATTGTTTTTGTTTTTTTCATTTTTACTCTCCTTTATGTTGATGTTAAAATGTGTTTAATTTTATTGTGCTGATTTCTTTTGTTTGACAAATTCAACCAGTTTCGTTTGAATTTCATCATTCCATCCCATTAAAACATTATCATTGACAATGAATAACGGTGTACCGGCACGATTCGGATCAATTTTATAGCGACGAACGGCGTGCATGAATAATTCATAATTTTTTTTACTGGCACGAATATCATAATCCTGTATGGAAACAGTCGGAATCATTTTCTTTAATTCTGTATTCATAAATTCTTTTGCGTGAATACAGTGCGGACATGCTTTTTGGGAAAAAACAACAATGTCGGCATCAGGGTTTTCTTTTTTAGAACAGGCACTTGTTCCTAAAATAATCAACAGTCCCATGACCAGTGCAAGAATAATTTTTTTCATGTTATTTCCTAATTTTTAAACTTAATACGCCTTTTTTTTACAATCTCTTGCATAAAAGTGCAAGAAAAAAAAATAAAAACCACAATTTTTTTTGAAAAATAAATAATTATCAAGTGATGTTTTATATGGAAAACGTACCTCTGCTGTTTTTTAATGAGTTATTAACAATTTTCTTGACAAAAAAAATAATATCGGATATAACGGAATATGTCGTTATTTTGTGGGAGGCTTTTTATGACAGATTATGAATTGAGAATGTATCATCGTCGCAAATTGTTGTTTGGTTTGTCTGATAGAATGGAAGACCGTCATTTGCTTCGGGCGATGTTAACGCCGGACCCTCGAGGTGAAGAACCGATGAATTGGCCGGTTGCTGTCATTGAAGAATATGAACGGCATGAAGATGTTGAACGTTTTATTGCTTCTTATCCCAACTGGCGTCCTGTTGTTCTTTATTTTTCCAAGAATCCGGCGTTGCAGGATAAGTATCCCATGTTGACGGAAGACATGCTTTACCGTTTTTTGCAAAAACACAAAATTGGTTCCTGTGTATTTAGTTTTGCGGACCATGAAACCGATAATTTTGTGTTGCGTTATCCTAAATCTCAATTGGGGCGTGATTTGCTGTTTCGTTATCAAACGGAAAGACGGTTTGCCCGTTTTGTATCGGGCATGGTATCGCAGGTTTATGATAACCCATGGATGTTTCATTATTTGGACAAGGAACGGTTATCGGCATTGGAAGGTTATTATAAAAATTATGCTCGTTCAAAAGCCGATCCGATTCACTATCGTGAATTACAATTGTATGGTAAATATATGATGGATAGTTTAGACGGTCATAATTTAAGACTGGATGATAATAGTCCCGAATTGCCGGAAACAGGTGACGTTATACCTCACAAAGTTATACGACAGGAACAAACACCCGTTGAACAGGACAATGTCCCAACTCAACCGGTAAAATCGGCAAAGCCATCGGCTCGTTTACAACGGTTTGAAGTGTTGGAAGAAGTTAAAGCCTGTGCAACGGCTATTCGATTAGGGTTAATGCATCCGGAAGATGCTAATATTGTTCGATTACTTCGGGAAAATGTTGAAATAATTACGCAACATTTGGGTGGTATCAAACAAATGCATCACCAGTTACAAAAAAAATTTTTAATTCATATTCGTAATGTTATTGATACACTCAAATCCGTCACAACACAAGACGGTATCCCACATGCATTGATTTCTTTGTGTCAGACATCGGCACAGCGTTTGGAAAAGGCTGCCTTATCCAATGGGGAACGTGCTAAACAACGTGCTGTTGAAAAACAACAGGCTGAATTAGAACAGATGCAGAAAGATCGTCAAGCTATGAAACGGGCAAAGCGTCGTGAAGCAGCCAAAAAGAAAAAACAAGCCGAGCAACGATTAGATGATATACAAGCACAATCCATGATATCACCATTGGAACGTCAACAAAATGAAGAAGCCAAACAGCAACGTCGTCAGCAAGATAAAGCACGTAAGATACAAAAAGAACGGTTGAAAGCCAAGCGTAAAGCACATTTTAAACAAAAAGCCGAAGCCCCTGTTGAGGTAACGACGGAAACGCAAATGATTGTTCAAGATGTTGCTGTTCAAATCATTGAAAATCCAACCCCCAAAACGATACATGCAACACACGTTATATCAGATGCACAACCATTGAAAACGACAAAACATGAACCGTTCTATACGCCGTTTGTTCAGAAAGGACGTCGTGTTCAAAAAGCCGCGTCATACACCTATCGGTGTGTACGTTCTGGTCATGCACACTTTCGGGGAAATAATTAAATCCCCTGCTTGAAATAAAGGGTTTTTCCTTGACAATCGGCATATAAATCCGATATAAAATCAATCAGTTTGATTGAGAGGAAGAAATATGCGTTGTTTATTGATTGTTTTAAGCGTGTTGTTTTGTGTTACCCGTATGTGTTATGCACAAACAACTCAAATGATTGATGTGTCGGATAAGGCGGATGCAGTTATTATTGAAACCAGTATCGATATTGAAAATATTGGGTCAGAACTGAACAATATTGAAACATTGATTCGACAAAAAACCATTGCAGTCAGAGGTTCGCAAACAAACATTAAACAATTGAGTTCTTTTCAAGATGTTTTGACGAAAGAAAAACAACGTGCGACAACACAGTTGGAAAATACCGCAAAAAAAATAGCCTCCTTAAACGCTTTAGTTGCCGAAGGGGAAACGGAACCGGAAGACATTGCCAAGCAACGCAAAGAATTAACGGATGAATCGGATAAAATTAAATCCAAAATTGCCTCGGCAGATATGGCTTTGGCGAAAATAGACGAAATCAATCAGTTGATTGTCAGTTTGCGTAATCAGGCTTTGTTGGAACGGATTATGGTTAAACATAATTCTATTTTACACTGGCGGACATTTGTTGAATCAATTAAAAGTTTTGCACTGTTCTTTTACAACGTTGGTACATATCCGGTACAATGGTATAATAATTTGACACAAGCACAACAACAATCCGTCAAAATTCAAATGGAAACGGTTGGTGTTTGGTTTTTATTGGCATTTGCCGGTATTGCATTGTTGAGTTATTTGATTCGTAAAAAACTCGGTTATCAAAAAGATATTTTAAATCCGGATTATTCTCATAAAGTTATGGCTGGCTTTTTCGTTTTGCTGGCACGGGGAATTATACCGGCAGCCATGTTCGGTTTATGTTGGTTGTGGTTAAAAAATCATCAGGATTTATTTTCCGGACCATTCGGAACGGTTTTAAGAATCGGAATTATTTACGGTTTGTATTTATTCATTTGTAGTGCCGTTGTTCGGGTCTTATTCACACCAAAACGTTCAAACTGGCGGTTAATAGAGGTAAATGATGAAAAAGCTAAATCACTTTACTTTGCGCTTAATTTTTCCATTATCATTATTTGTGTCTTTTCGTATTTTCAAGTGTTGGCTATCCAATTAGAACATTCTGATGATATTATCTATGCGTTAAAATCGTTGTCTAATATTGTTAAAGCCTTATGTATTATTTTGGTTGTTAAACGCTTTTTATACAATGATCATCAATTAACGGACGAAGAATTAAATAACGGGGATGTTCAACAGTTGAGTACGTCATCAAAAATCAGTATTTTGATGACAATCATAACCCTGGTTGTTTTGTCTTTTTCGTTGTTCGGGTATGTGATTTTAACGGAGTATATTTACAATAAATTTATTGAATCCGTTTTTATTGTGGGTCTTTTTTATATTATTCACAAGTTATTCACGGTCTTATTTCATCAATTTGTCACACGCAAATTTTGGATGCGTGATTTTCGGGTTAATCGTAAACAAACGGAAAAATGGGAATTTTGGTTCGGTTTTTTCCTCAGTCCGATTGTTGTTATCAGTTGTGTCTTGGTTTTGTTATTTGTTTGGGGCGTTTCCGTTGATATTTTGTTGCAAAAATTAAAGAAATTTTTTATCGGATTTAATATTGGTGGTATGCACGTTTCCATAACATCCGTCTTTTTGGGAATTGTAGCGTTTTTTGTTGTTTTGATTATCAGTAAATGGATTAAAAACAGTTTGCTCAACGGTAAATTAAGTAATATCGAAATGGATTCGAGTATTCGTAACTCATTGGCTGCCGGTATTGGTTTTGTTGGGATTATTGTTGCCTGTTTGGCCGGTATCAGTGTTATGGGCGGAAGTCTGAAAGGATTGGCCTTGGTCGCAGGGGCGTTGTCATTAGGAGCAGGGCTTGGTTTGCAAAATGTTGTGAACAATTTTGTTTCGGGTATCATTTTGTTATTTGAACGTCCGATTAAAATCGGTGATTGGGTTATCATTAACGGGGAAGAGGGAACAGTTAAGCAAGTCAATATTCGTTCAACGGTCATTGAAACGTTTAATCGTGCTAATGTGATTATTCCGAATGCCGATATATTATCCAATACGGTGACGAATATGACATACAAAAATAAAATGGGACGTGTTGATGTTGCTGTGGGTGTTGATTATGACAGTGATGTTGTTCGTGTGCAGGAAATTTTATTAGATGTTGTTAAAAACACAAAAGGTATTTTGGTTAATCCGGCACCGTTTGTCTTGTTGATGGATTTTGCGGATAACAGTTTAAATTTTCGGGTTAGTTGTTATACAAACGATATTGGATCACGTGCTTCTTTATCCAGTGCAATACGAGCCGAAATACTGACACGTTTCCGTTCTGAAAATATCAATATTCCGCTCCCGCAACGAGTTGTGCACTTGTGTACGGAAGATAAACCCATTGGTGTTCACATCGTTACGCCTCATTCTGGTGACGATGCGTTCTCATCTTCGATGAAAGAATAGGTGTATTTCAGATAAATGGACTTGCTTTTCGTTTCAAAATGTGATAGCATCGAATCGTCAGGTAACTGACTATGATGCTAAACGAAAGGCGGAATAGATGTCTGTGGACTCGGGGGCGGTACCCGACACCTCCACCATTCAATACTTTATGGGGGTGAAATAGGATCGACACGCATAATAAAGGCTTTCTCTTGCATTCGGCATTGTACCGCCGTTATCGGGCTAATATAAATAAATGCAAATGATAATTTTGCTCCGGTCGCAATGGCTGCCTAATTAGGTACCTAGACCATCAATTCCATTTTCAAATGAGCGAAATGGTGGGGTTTGGAGGTTCCCAGCAACAGAATACCTCTGTTTTCATTGTGTTTATCAAAATCATATGTCACTTTTTGTTTGCATTTTATTGTCTTTCGGCTTATAGTTGACGCAAACAGAAAGGATTTTTTTCGTGACTAAAATAATACAGTTCGTCAATAAATTAGGGCAGGTCGTATTGCGTTTTTTACGGTCGGCCGGTCGGTTGGGGTTATTTGCAACAGATACGCTTTACCATTGTATCACACCGCCGTTTTACGGGAAAGCCTTATTTCGGCAATTTGTGGATATTGGATTTTATTCTTTGCCGGTTGTCGCATTGACAACGTTGTTTGCCGGTATGGTTATTGCACTGCAAACATACAGTGGATTTGCTCAATTATCGGCAGAAGGGGCTGTTGCTATGGTTGTTTTGGTTGCCGTTACACGGGAATTGGCACCTGTCATGGCCGGATTGATGGTTGCCGGTCGGATTGGGGCGGCAATGGCTGCTGAAATTGGAACAATGCGTGTTACAGAACAAATTGATGCATTATATACTTTATCGACGAATCCGTTTAAATATTTGATTGTTCCCCGTGTTATTGCCGGTGTTTTGATGTTACCTGTTTTGGTACTCATCGGAGATGTAATCGGTATTTTTGGCGGATATATGATTGGTGTATCCAAATTGGATTTTAATGCGGCGACGTATCTTGTCAATACATGGGAATATTTAAAACCAATGGATATTATTTCCGGTTTAACAAAAGCATCGGTATTTGGGTTCATTATAACACTGTTAGGATGTTATAACGGATTTAATTCGGAAGGTGGGGCTCAAGGGGTTGGTCAAGCAACGACAAATGCCGTTGTTTCTTCCAGTATTTTAATTTTGGTATTTAATTACATTATTACGGAACTTTTCTTTTCAATTTAGGAGAATAATTATGGCTTTGTTTCAACGTCGAAAAACACCGGAAACCCCTAAAATTAAGTTGGTTAATGTTCATAAAGCCTTTGGACGGAAAAAGGTTTTAGATGGTGTTGATTTAGATATTCGTATGGGGGAATCTTTGGTTATTATCGGAGGTTCCGGTACAGGTAAATCCGTTACGCTCAAATGTATTTTGGGATTATTGAATCCGGATAAAGGACACGTTGAAATTGATGGACATCATGTGTCATCTTTGCCTCGTAAAGCACAGGAAGAACTGCGTTCTCAAATCGGTATGTTGTTCCAAAGCGGAGCATTGTTTGACAGTTTGAGTGTTTGGGAAAATGTGGCGTTTTCATTGTTACAAAATAAAACGACAGATAAGTTAACGGCTAAAAAAATTGCGATTGAAAAATTGGCTCAGGTTGGTTTAAATCCATCGATTGCCGATTCTTATCCGGCTGATTTATCCGGTGGTATGAAAAAACGGGTGGGTTTGGCTCGAGCCATAGCGACGAATCCAAACGTCATTTTCTTTGATGAACCGACAACAGGACTTGATCCGATTATGTCAGATGTTATCAATGATTTAATTGTTTCAACGGTTAAAACATTGGGCGCGACGGCTTTGACGATTACGCATGATATGAATTCGGCACGAAAAATCGCTGATAGAATTGCTATGTTATATGAAGGCAAAATTATTTGGGTTGGGACGGTAAAGCAATTGGATAAAACAACGAATCCGTATGTTCGTCAATTTGTTGCCGGCAGTGCAAACGGACCGATTAACGTTGAAGTGAAGGTAGATTGACATGGCAAAAAAAATGACACAGTTTGTTTGCCAAAGTTGTGGAACAATATACCCCCGATGGGCAGGCAAATGTGAAGCATGTGGTGAATGGAATACGATTATTGAAGAAGATTTACCACAAAAAGAAAGTCCAACGGCTACCGGTGGGCGAGGTGGTCGCAAAATTGATTTTTCTGATTTGCAGGGGGCACCTGAAATTATTTTTCGTCTCAAATCTCAAATTGGAGAATTGGATAGAGTTTGTGGGGGTGGTTTAGTCCCCGGTTCGGTTATTTTGGTTGGGGGTGACCCCGGTATTGGTAAATCGACATTGTTGTTGCAAGCTGTTGCCAATTTATCCAAAGGTGTCAATAAAATCGGTTCACCGACAAAATGTGTTTACATTTCAGGAGAAGAATCCGTTGATCAGGTTCGGTTACGTGCCATGCGTTTAGGATTATCCAAAGCCAATGTTGATTTAGCCAGTGTGTCCAACGTGCGTGATATTGTTGCGACATTGGATACGGCTGATGCACCGGATATTGTGGTTATTGATTCAATACAAACAATGTTTATTGATACGTTAGATTCAGCACCTGGAACGGTTGGTCAAGTACGGGCAGCAGGTCATGAACTGATACGCTTGGCAAAAAGACGACAGTTTGCCGTTTTTTTGGTTGGACATGTGACCAAAGAAGGAACTTTGGCAGGACCTCGTGTTTTAGAACATATGGTTGATACTGTTTTATATTTTGAAGGGGATAGAGGACATCATTTTCGTATTTTGCGGTCTGTTAAAAATCGGTTTGGAGCGACAGATGAAATCGGTGTGTTTGAAATGACCGAAAACGGTTTACAGGAAGTTCCGAATCCGTCGGCGTTGTTTTTGGCAGAACGACGGGGTAATATTGCCGGCAGTTGTGTTTATGCCGGTATTGAAGGTTCTCGGCCGATGCTGGTTGAAATACAGGCGTTGGTTGCACCTCAAAGCGGAACGGCTCCCCGTCGAGCAGTTGTCGGTTGGGATTCGAATCGATTGGCAATGATTTTAGCAGTATTGGAAGCACGATGCGGTGTATCTTTGGCAAATAAAGATATTTATCTTAATGTTGCCGGCGGATTAAAAGTAACAGAACCGGCTTGTGATATGGCTGTTGCAACGGCAATTGTTTCATCGTTAACACAAAAAGCCATACCGGCTGATATGGTGATTTTTGGTGAGGTTGGGTTATCCGGTGAAATACGGGCCGTGCCCCAACCGGATTTACGTTTAAAAGAAGCATCGAAATTGGGTTTTGAACGGGCGTTGACACCACCGTCCCGAACGGATAAAAAACCGAAAAGTGATTCTATACATGTAACACATATTGGTAATTTACGCACATTGATTGATACATTTCAAGGGGGTTAAAAGATGGTTTTTACATATATGGGATCATTTGCTTGGATTTTGTTGTTAGGGACAACGATTATTTCATTCTTTTTTAATAGAACGGTTAAAAACATTGTTAATGTTGTCTTGTATATTCTATATGCTATTATAGCATTTAATGTTGGTCAGATAGTTGGTGATTTGATTCGGGAACAAGGCATTGAGCGACAATCGGCATATGCTTGGGGTTGCTTTTTCGTATTTTATCTGTTAACAACAATTGCTTCATCTGTGGAACAAACTTATAAAGTACCTATCAAAGATAAACCGATTGTCATCAGGCATGGAATCAAAACAGTGTTATTGATGGTGTTGTGGTTTATCGGTAATATTTGTTTTTTTTCAAGTGATTTTTATACCAAAATCAGTTCGATAACATCAGGCAATGGGGCTTTTTTAATCGGGTGTGTTGTTATGAATGTTATTTTATACGGGTTTGCCATATCGGTTATAACGGATAAAAAATACGAACGTATCCTGGATAACAAAAATGCCAAACGATTTGCCAATATTAAAATGAACGGACAAAAAGTTTCTTTAGCAAAAGTTATGCCTCATTTGAAGAAACAAGGACTGAGTAAAGATGATTTGCTGACAAAATCAGAAATGCGTTCAGCGTATATTGCCGGTATCTGTCTTGGTTTATTTATGATCGGCGTTATCATTTTGATTGTGTTATTGGACAAGTCCCGTTTTGATAATACGTATTCGTTTATGTTTGAAGGATCATTATCTGATTTCAGCGGAGCCTTTGTGCCGTTGTTTATTATTATTTGGGTGGCTTATATCATTGCTAAACGGTTGAAAGAAAGTGATGATGATATTTATATTGATGAAGAAAAAACATCTGTTCAGCTCATGCTCATTAACCATGTAATGAGTGGTATCAGTTCTTTTATAGTGACGGTTGTTTTGTTGACAATTTATTATCTGTTTTTCGCAATCGGATGGCAACCGGCTAAATTACAATTTGTTGGTACACATTCATGGATTATTGGAACGGTGCAACACGCTGTTTATCGCTTGCAACCAATTTTACCATCTAACTTAAATGTAACGTATGTCGTGCCGAATGAATCTCATTCCGAAACAGCATGGTAATGTGACAAATTAAAATGATTGATAACGTTTTGACGGATGTTATTCGGATTTAATCGTTGCATTTCGAAATAAAAAAAGGTATCATACGCACACGCTAATAAAATAAAGGAGTTAAAATGTCTGTTGGTTTAATCGATATGATTGTTATCGGAACACTTGTTTTTTCCGTGTTGTTTGCTTTATATCGAGGGTTAGTTACCGAATTGTTGGGTATTTCATCATGGATTTTGGCTGGTATCGGTGCTTTATTCAGTTATGGACCGACACAACCGATTATGGGTCAATTCATTGAAAATGAAAAAATGGCAGGCTTATGTGGTTCTTTGATTGTTTCGCTTGTTATCTTGGTTGTGATGACAATTGTCAATTCTTACATTGGGCAAAAGTTGCGTCAAAGTGCATTAAGTGGTCTTGATAGAATTTTGGGTTTATTATTTGGTTTGTTACGGGGTATTTTGTTAATTGCGTTGTTTTATATCGGGTTGTCTATGATTTTTTCCGATAAACAAATGGCTGACTTAAATAAAGATAATGTTTCTATTCCGTACATTCAAAAAACAGTTGTATTTCTGCAGAAATTTTTACCGGAAAATGTTCGGACGGACTTGGGTTTAGGGGAAGATAAAACGACATCGGCGAAAAAAATCGGAGTTGATTTAAAACGGCAACATAAACTACCGGAAAAATCGAATAAGAAAGCCATTGACCGATTTGTTAAAGAAGTGAAGCAAGATGTAACGGAAAAAGTTAAGAAAAAAGCCGTGAAGGAGATTGAAAAAGCCGTTCACAAAGAAACAACCCCGACGACTATTCCTTACAATCAGGAAGAACGACAATCGTTGGATAACATGGTTGAAGAATTGATGAAAAAGGGGGAATAATGACGGTAACGGCAGATGAATTGATCCAAGCGGCTCGAGCATTGTTAAAAGAACGTTATCAACGGGATGGACATCATACGGTTGTATCGGCTGCGTTGGTAACAAAACAAGGAAATATTTATGCTGGATTACATGTTGGGACGACGCAACCATCTGTTGCCACATGTGCTGAAATCGTGACAATCGGTATGGCATTGACGGCTGAAAAAGATATGGAAATTGACATGATTGTTGCCGTACGTGACTTGGATGGATATATTATTTCTCCGTGTGGTAAATGTCGGGAATACATTGCTGATTACAGTAACGGTCAGGCACGGGTAATTGTTCCTGTCGGTCAAACAGATGCTTATGATATAGTATCTATTGCAGATTTATTGCCGAATAAATATTGTAAGCGGGTTTAAGATGCAACTCGTTATTTCTGCTATTGGTCGATTGAAAAAGGGAACACCTGAAGATGTTTTAATCACATCTTATCTGCAAAAAACGCGGTGGTCGGTTGCCGTTAAAGAATTTGAAGAAAAAAAGGCATTAAGTGGTGTTGCATTAAAGGAAGCCGAATCGCATTTGTTATTAAATTCTGTTCCGAATGGGTCTAAAATCGTTGTCTTGGATGAAACAGGCAAGACACCATCTTCTCGGGAATTTGCGACATTATTGCAAGGATGGATTGATTCGGGTGTGCCGGCTGTTTCTTTTTTAATTGGGGGAGCAAGTGGTCATGCTGATTTTTTAAGACAACAGGCGGACTACAAATTATCATTCGGCCGTATGACATTACCACATATGCTGGCTCGTGTCGTGTTGGCTGAACAAATTTATCGTGCCAAAACGATTATCGATGGTCACCCATATCATAAAGATTAAAAAGACTTATCTGTTGAAACAAATATATTGATAATGACTTAAACTTTGTCGAAGAAACAAAGTAAAGCGAAGTATGATTTTTCCATGATAAAGGAATTTTTTATACAAAAAAAGCTTTTACAAATACCAAAACCCATTCAAAAATAAGGATTAAAAATCAATATATTCTCTTTAAAAAACGTGTCAAAAAAAGGTACGTTATTTTTCCCATATTATTGTGCAAATTACCTCTTGTCAACTAAAAAATACAATCATCTGATTTTTATATCTTTTTTAACTCATCACAAGCATGCGTCGTCCATCAAAAAAAAGCATCAAAAAAACGTACCTTTTTTTGACACGTTTTTCATTGAGAAGGTTTTGATTTTTTGAGATTATTTTAACGGAGGTTTTATGAATTTTAAATTGCCTTTTTTGAAACAATTTGATGCTAAAACATCAGCCGAGCAGGGTCGCAGTATGGTTGAAATCTTGGGTGTTTTGGCTGTGATAGGGGTGTTATCGGCCGGTGGGATTTACGGGTATTCTTTTGCCATGGATAAATATCGGGCAAATGATATTGTGTATGAAGTCAATCTGCGTGCCAATGATATCTGGCATAAATATCAGGAAATGCCTTTGCCTGAACCGAGTGAAGATGGAACGGATTTTGATGAATTTCCGGATACAACGGGAACGGGTTATCCGATTTACATGACATCACA
>JAZTVX010000076.1:0-29332 GCA_045635565.1 Alphaproteobacteria bacterium | reverse complement strand
AACATCAACGCCGTTTTGTTTTGATGATGATAATGGTGGCGTTTGTGTGGAATGTTTGGCCAATAAAGATTGTCCGAATGAACAAATTTGTGATGTGACAACACACAAATGTGTTGTTTTACCCGAAACTTGTGGCGAGGGCGACCGCTATGGCAAAGAATATCGAACAGCAAATGGGTCATGTGTTCAATGCACATTTCAATCCAATATGATTTTACAAAATGCTTCGGATAATGACGGTATTTTTGAAAAACAGGTTGGTAGTACAACAATTAAAGATACACATAGTGGCATTGATATGTGTAATGCGTGTAATAACGGTAAACGCATTGCCGAAGTCGGAGAGGGGGATAATCAAGTCACCTATTGTGCGATGACATGTATCAAAGGGAAGGAATTTTTAACCACACAATATGGTTGCTTGCCGTGTTCGGGTAAATCGGATAAAGTTAAAAATCACGGAGCAATTCACGTTCAAACGGATTTGGAAACATATGGTCAATGGGCTCCTTTGACAATGCCAAATGATGCTCAATCACATGCTTTATGTAATGCTTGTGGAAATCGAGTTGTATATAACAATAATCAATGTGTTTTAAAAGAATGCCCGAATGGTTACTATAAGTCATGGGGGTATTGTCGTAAATGCGATATCAATAAAGTCAATAATGCCGATTGTTTTAGTGGTAATTGGCCTGCTTGTTATGACAATTATACGAATTTTTATAACAATACTCTTCCCGAAGAATTTAAACAACCGTGGCAAGATGAATGTATACAAAATTGTTCGGGAAAAGCCGTTTATTTTATTGGTAAGGATAAGCCGTTTTGTTCACAAAAATGCAAGACTAATGAGTTTTTAAGTTCTACCGGTACATGTCATCCGTGCTCAACACCGTCCATTGTGAATTTATCATACCCGGGAGGGGCATCACAACAATTGATTGATATGTGCCTTGCTTGTAAAGATGGTAACGGAAACAAAAACAGAAAACATGTTGACGGGAATTGCGTTTTGGATGTTGAGGTATGTCCGGCTGGTTATTTTATGAGCAAAAATAAAATCTGTTATCCGTGTAGTACGCAAGGTCGGGTAACAATTGTCAGTGATGAGGTTTCCGGTTGTACAAAATGTAATATTGCTGATGAAACACAGGGATATACTGATATAAAAAAACGTTTTGTTTTAACGTGGAACAATCAAACAACATGTGTCAATGATTGTGGTGAAAACTATATTCAAGAATATAGTAGTGGTGCTTGTAAAAAATGTAGTGATATTGGTACACAAACCAGTATGGGAGAAGATTATAAATCTCTACCACCGGAATATATTCAAATGTGTGCCGATTGTAGTACTGATACAAAAACATATTCTTTAAATAATGGTTCCATTAAACGTTTTTGTTCATTGGTAACATGTCCGACAAATACTTTCCGTGTTGCCAACGGTCGATGTGGTGAATGTTCAACAACGTATGTTAGTGATTATTATGCAAAGGTTGATAGTAAAGAAGATTGTCAAATGTGTAATAATCGCATGTATGTTAATGGATACTGTTATTTATACAAACCCGGTTCATATGGTGTTTGTAATAGTGATAGTCCTGACCCTGAACATTTCCCAAATCATACAGCAGGTATCGGTAAATTATATCGGGATAATGATTGGATTTGTCGTTCCTGCACAGCAGATGCCAGTTATAAAACAACACAAGCCGAATGTGATTCATGTGGTGATTTGCGTCGTTTTACAAGTGATTCTTATTGTGTGAAAGCCGGTTGTGAACAAACAGTAACCTTTTTATCGTCCCAAAACAAATGTATTTCCTGTTCAAATGAAACAGCCATTGAAATTAACGATGAAACAGATTCAAAACAATTGTGTACTTCATGTAATATACGCCGTATCATGCAAACAGGGGATAAAACATTTGCGTGTGCGTTGATATGTGGTGATGAAGAATGGCAAACAATCAATGGCGAATGTCGAGTCGGTACGTCGGATATTGATAATGAAATCGGTATCGATACAGTATCTGTCACAATGTGTCAAAATGCAGGTGGTAAGGTATTGGATAAAGACGGTAAAAAATATTGTGTGCCAAAATAGGTCAGATGAAGTGTATTGGCTGTTTTTTTTCGATACATTCTTTGATTGATGTCAAATATGATGATAAAAGTCATAAAAAAATCTCCGTTTACACGGAGATTTTTTAATGCGACAAGAAACGTGCTTATTCAGCTTTAGAACCATGTTCACGATGTTTGTGTTTGTGTCCTTTCGGAGCATCTTCCACAACAATCAATTCGCCTGTTTCCTGATTGACACGTTTCATGGACAATTTAACTTTGCCCCGATTGTCAATACCCATGCACAAAACTTTGACTTTGTCACCTTCTGCCAATACATCTGTTACTTTTTCAACACGATGTGAAGCAATTTCAGATACATGAACTAAACCGTCCCGTGTACCCATGAAGTTAACAAAGGCGCCGAAATCCATAATTTTGACAACTGTCCCATCATAGATAACACCTTCTTCCGGTTCGCTGACAATGCCTTTAATCCATTTTAAAGCACTTTCGCCTGCTTCACCGGAAATTGATGCAATCCGAACTGTTCCATCTTCTTCAATATCAATTTTAGCACCCGTTTTTTCAACAATTTCACGAATGACTTTACCACCTGTTCCGATAACATCACGAATTTTTTCTTTATCAATTTGGAAAGCAATAATCCGTGGTGCATTCGGGCTGATTTCATGACGTGGTTCAGCTAAAGATTCAGCCATTTTACCTAAAATATGTAAGCGACCTTCATGCGCCTGTTGTAAAGCAATTTGCATGATTTCTTTTGTAATTGACGTGATTTTAATATCCATTTGTAAGGCGGTTACACCATCTTTTGTACCGGCAACTTTGAAATCCATATCACCCAAGTGGTCTTCATCACCTAAAATGTCAGATAAGACAACAAATTTATCTTGTTCCTTAATTAAGCCCATAGCAATACCGGCAACCGGTTTTTTCATTGGAACACCGGCATCCATTAACGCCAATGTTGAACCACAAACCGTTGCCATGGAAGATGAACCGTTTGATTCCATAATTTCAGAAACAACACGGAGTGTATAAGGAAATTCTTCTTTGTTCGGCAACATCGGATGAATGGCACGCCATGCCAATTTTCCGTGACCGATTTCACGTCGTCCCGGAGAACCTAAACGACCGACTTCCCCAACGGAATATGGTGGGAAGTTGTAATGCAACAAAAATGATTCTTTATATTCTCCGGATAATGAATCAATGATTTGTTCGTCTTCGCCCGTTCCGAGTGTTGCTGTGACAAGTGCTTGTGTTTCCCCACGTGTGAATAAGGCAGAACCGTGTGTTTTCGGTAATAGACCGACTTCTGTTTCAATTACACGAATCGTTTTGGTATCACGACCGTCAATTCGCATGCCTGTATCTAAAACCATGTCACGCATGATACGTGCTTCCAGTTCATGGAAAACTTTATCACAAATGGCATCTTCGGCTTCACGTTCGGCAAATAAAGCATGTGCTTTTTCACGAATGGTGGTGACGGCTTCATGTCTTTCCAATTTCTTTTGAATGTGGAAAGCATTTTTTAATTCGTCGCCTAAATTAGATAAAATTTCAGCACGAACAATGGCATATTCGGCCGGTTCTTCTTTAACCGTCCAAGGTTCTTTGGCACATTCTTCCGCAAAATCAATAATCATGTCAATAACCGGTTTGACGCAATCATGACCGAATGAAACGGCTCCTAACATGGTTTCTTCCGATAATTCCTGTGCTTCGGATTCAACCATCAATACACCTTCTGACGTACCTGCAACAACCAAATTTAACTGGCTGTGTTTAATTGTGTCTAAATCAGGGTTTAAAACGTATTCTCCGTTGACGTAACCGACACGGGCTCCACCGATAGGTCCCAAAAAGGGCAATCCGGAAATTGTTAACGCAGCCGAAGCGGCAATCATGGCAACGATATCCGGTTGCGTTTTTAAATCATGGCTGAGTAACGTAACCGTTACTTGTGTATCATTGTTAAAACCTTTGGCAAATAATGGACGAATCGGTCTGTCAATTAAACGGGATATTAAAATTTCTTCTTCAGATGGTTTCCCTTCCCGTTTGAAAAAGCCCCCCGGAATACGACCGGCTGCATAACTTTTTTCAATATAGTTGACCGTTAACGGAATAAAATCTTCAAATGTATCCGGTGTGTTTTTGCTGGCACAAACAGCCGCATGAACAACCGTTTCCCCGTATTTGACAATAACGGCCCCGTCTGCTTGACGGGCAATTTTACCTGTTTCAATTGAAAGTGTTTTACCACCCCATTCTATCTCTCTTTTACATGTGTTAAAAATAGTCATTTTTTCTTTTCTTCCTTACATACATACAAATTAAAGGGGAACATCCCCTGACGTTCCCCTTGTCGGTTTACTTACGCAAACCTAATTTTTGGATGAGCGCCGTATAGCGTTCAGCATTGTCTTTCTTCAAGTAGTTCAACAAACGACGACGACCTGCAACCATTTTCATTAAGCCACGACGGGAATGAAAATCTTTAGCATGTGTTTTCATGTGTTCTGATAAATAAGTAATTTTTGCCGTCAATACAGCAACTTGAACTTCCGGTGAACCCGTGTCATTAGCACATGTTGCATAGTCTTTAATAATTTGTTGTTTTGTTTCTTTTGAAAGCGACATCGTTTTTCTCCTTAAAAAAATTTTAATTAAACAGCAAATACACGAAACGGTTTTAATTGACCGTCTGTATATGTTGCCAATGCACACAATTGTTGCCCCCATCTTAATCCGACAACACTACCAACCGATAATTCTGTCGGACAAAACGGATTACAGGTCATATCCTGTAACGGAAAAGAAATACTTTTACCGTACAACAAGGCTTCTTTTTCTTCATCACCTACGGCTAGCACCAAGATGTCGTCCAGTGCAGTCAGCGGTGATATAATTTTCGAAGCGTTTTCATTATAACTGTCTTTTTCCAAATTTTCAAGTAAAATCGACATGTTAATATCAAAAGGGCCACATTTTGTTCTTCTCAATCGGGTAATATATCCGTAACAGCCTAACTTTTGTCCCAAGTCTCGCCCGATTGAACGCACATACGTTCCTTTACCACATTGCACTTGAAAAAGCGTCTTTTCTGACGTATGTGATAAAATTTGCAACGAATCAATTTGAATTAAACGTGGTTTAAAATCAACTTCAACACCGTTTCGGGCTAAATCATATGCTCGTTTCCCATTTATTTTCAAGGCACTGTATTGAGGAGGAATTTGTTCGATTTGTCCGATAAATTGTGGAAGAAGTATTTCAATTTCTTGCCGAGTCGGTCGTAAATCCGATTCATATTGTGTTTCACCTTCTACATCATCAGTTGTTGTTTGACGTCCCCAGGTCACCTCAAATTCATATGTTTTTTGTCCATCCATTACAAAAGGAATCGTTTTTGTTGCCGAACCGAAAGCAATTGGTAAAACACCTGTTGCTAACGGGTCTAATGTGCCGGCATGACCGATTTTTTCCGGTTTTAACAACCATTTTAATTTACCGACAACCGATGTTGACCCCATGTTGTACGGTTTATCAATAACTAACCAACCGTTTATTTTGTTTTTTGCCATAGATCCTCTCTATGATTGACGTTGCATAACGGCACAAAACAAACCATCCGTTTGTGTTTGTGCTGGTGAAAATTGTTTGTGTGAACATAATTTAAAATGTGTCTGTTGTTTTAAAAAAGAACACACTTGATTGATGTTTTCATCATTTGTTAAAGAACATGTCATATAAGATAAATACCCCATAGGGGCAACATACTGTGACGCACTTTTTAAAATAGTTGCCTGCTTTTTGCATAACTGTTGCAATTGCTCCGGAGTTAATTTCCAACGGGCATCGGGGCACCGTCGCCATGTTCCTGTTCCCGAACACGGAGCATCAACGACAACGTGTTTCCATGTTGTATTGGTGTGTTGTTTATGCCATGAGGCCAGATGAGTTGTTGTCTGAATGATGGATGCTTTGGCTCGTAAAGAACGCTTTTGCAGTTCGTTTAAACTGCGTTCAGAAACATCATGTGCCAAAATACAACCTTTATTTTGCATCATTTGAGCGAAAATCAACGATTTGCCTCCGGCACCGGCACAATAATCCAAAACCGTATCGTTTGGTTGAATATGGGTCATTAACGCAACCAGTTGCGAGCCCTCATCTTGTACTTCTACTAATCCGTTGCGATAACATTGGCTGGTCGATAAATTGATTCGCTTTGTTAATATAAGACCATATGGCGATAATGTTGTCGGGATTGTTTCAATGCCTTCTTGTTGCAGTTGCTGACGAATAATGTCACGGTTTCCGTTTGTACGCAATACAATCGGTGGTGTATCCAGCAATGCCGGCAACTCCCGTTCGGGATTGCTAATGTGTTTTATTAACCATTCAGGGACTTCCCACAAGATGTGTTGTGGTGTTTTATCCGTTAACGGCAACGCCTGTTCCGATAAATCAATTTTTTCACGCCATGTTGCTTTTGGATAACAAAAATTCAAACGGGCTTTTAAACGTAAAATACGCCATACAATATCCGTTAGATAACGTCTATCTTTTGACCCTAAAAACGAACGCATGCGTGTAAAAGTGTTAATAACTTCACTTGCCGGTCGGTTTGTTGCCTCAATTTCCGTCAATAAGGTAACGGCTAAATCTTTAATACGATCTTCACGCATGATGGTATCCTTGTATTACTTTGAACCTCTGAAACCGGTGGCAACAACATACACTTCTGACGAATCTTTGCGGCTGGCATCAGGTTTTGCGTGTTTAACAACAGCAAAATTTTTCTTCATATCTGCCAAAAATTGGTTTTCTGTTCCTCCTTGGAAAATTTTGGCAATAAAAACACCATTCGGATTAAGTATTTGACAGGCAAAATCATAAGCCATTTCTAACAATCCCATAATTCGCAAATGGTCAATGCTGTGCATGCCCGTCGTGTTGGCGGCCATGTCTGACATGACGATATCGGCTTTATGTCCACCCAGTAATTCTTCCAGTTTGGCAGGGGCTTCATCTGTTGTAAAATCCATTTGAACCAACCGAGCACCGGCTATTTCTTGGGCTTCTAATAAATCCATACCGACAACCAACGGATTTTCCGGTGTGGATTTGACCCGTTCAACTGCTACCTGAGACCACCCACCGGGGGCACATCCTAAATCAACAACCCGTTTGCCCGGTTTGAAAAAATGAAACTGATCGTCCAACTGCATAATTTTAAAAGCAGCACGACCCCGATACCCTAATCGATGGGCTTCAGCAACATATGGATCATTGATTTGACGTTGTAACCATTTTGTACTGGATGCTTTGCGACCTCTGACTTTTTTAAGTCTTGTTTTTAAATGACGGGCATTAAATTGCATGTTTTTCTCCTGATAATGGGGGATTATATCCCTTTTTTATACTTTTGTCAAAGAGTTTATGCATCTGCTTCATTTGAATCGATGCGTATGATATATCCGTCTGCTGTGTTGGATATGAGTGAATCAAAATATTCTTCCCCCATCTTTTGTCGGAGTGCATAAATATGTGTTTCAACAGTGTGTGTTTCCGTTTCCGGATTATAATGCCATACTTCACGTAATAAGTCTGCCTTGGATACGCTTTCAGGTAATGCACAAACTAAAAATGAAATTAACCGTGTTTCTTTTTCTGTTAAACGAATTTTTTCTGCTGTGTGTTTGTTAATGAGAAGACGGTTGGCCCCTTCAAACAAAAAATAATCATTTTCAAACATCGGCATATTACGATGCTTTAAAATCAGCAGATTCAGTTGTCTTTTCAGTTCGTTTAGAGAGCAGGGTAAATCCATTTCCAAATCGGCTTCCTGATGATGAGTCCCGAGTAATACAATGGCTTGTTGTGATGGCTGATTTAAAAACGACGAAACGTTTTCCTGTGTATCCAAGATGAGTAAAATATCCCCCGACGGGGCATTTTTATCGTAAATTTTTGGATCAAATTCACTTAAAGAAGTCATTAACGCTTCTTCAAAAAGAGGATTTTTCACTTTTATTTGAATCATACACCTTGCCTTTTTTTTTCATTTGAGTTAATATGCTTTCTATATATTATCAGAAAGTTTTTGAAAATGACAACATTATTTTTATACCGCGTTTTGACAATTTTGTTTAGTCCGTTGATTTTTATCTTGTTAATCATTCGTTTTTTTCGTGGAAAAGAAGATAAAAAACGGTTTAAAGAACGATTGGGTTTTTTCATACAGAAAAGACCGGCAGGCAAATTGGTTTGGATGCATGGCGCAAGTGTCGGAGAGTGTTTGTCCATGTTGCCATTGGTTCAAAAACTTATCAGTGCTAATAAAAATTTAACGGTTATGATTACATCCGGAACGGTTACATCTGCCCATCTGATGCAAAAACGGTTGCCTAAAGGAGCGTTTCACCATTATCTGCCTGTTGATTTTCCATGGGCAAGTCGCCGATTTGTTCGCCATTGGCAACCGGATTTGGTTCTATGGTTTGAATCGGATTTTTGGCCGAATATGTTGTCATCTATTCGAAAACAAGGGATTCCACTGGTATTGTTAAACGGTCGTATTTCCGATAAATCATTTAAACGCTGGCAAAAATTTTCGGCCATGATTGGGGCTATTCAACACTTGTTCACGTTGTCTTTCGGACAAACAAAAGAAGATGCTCGTCGGCTCAAAGTGTTGGGAGCGAAAGATGTTGTTAGTGTCGGTAATTTGAAATTTGCTGCCACACAGCCACCGTTTGATTTAAAAGAATTAAAAAGTTTAAAAAAGGCTATCGGACAACGTCCGTGCTGGTGTATGGCAAGCACGCACGCCAATGAAGAGGAAATGGGTGTTGAGGTTCACACCGTTATTACCAAACAGTATGCTGATTTATTGACGATTATTTCGCCCAGACATCCTAATCGGGGTGATGATATTGAAAAAATGCTGAAAAAGAACGGATTAACTGTTGCCCGACGTTCTCGCGGAGAAGATATTACATCAAAAACGGATGTTTATTTGGCTGATACTATTGGTGAAATGGGATTGATTTACCAATTATCACCGTTTGTATTTGTCGGGGGGTCTTTGATTCCGTTTGGTGGACAAAACATGCTGGAACCCATGCGTTTGCATCGAGCCGTAATGATTGGACCACATGCGTTTAACTTTCGTGAAATTGTCACCCAAGCCAAAAAAAATAAAGCCTTGGTTGAAGTTGGTGATGTTAAAGCCTTATCAAAACGCCTTTTGGCCTTTTTAATGAAACCGGCAGAAGCCGAAAAAATGGCTGTTCGGGCTGAAAAAATGGCAACATCGGAAATGAATGTGTTAGACAGAGTATATGATATTTTGCATCAACGGTTTGATGTTTAGAAAGGAAAAATGTGATGAAAACGCCTCGCTTTTGGGATATTCCGAATCACTTTTTATCTCGGTTGTTAAAACCGTTAGGGGCTGTTTATGCTTTTGGAACGGCTTCCCGCTTTCGACGGACAAATCCATATCAGGTATCCGTTCCTGTTATTTGTGTTGGCAATTTGTCGGTCGGAGGAACGGGTAAGACACCGGTTTGTTTGGCTGTTGCTTCTTTGGTCAAAAAACAAAAAAAACACTTTTTCTTTCTGAATCATGGATATAAATCCCGTTTGAAAAACGTACGGGTTGATTTGGAAAATCATTCGGCTTGTGATGTGGGTGATGAAGCGGTTTTGTTGGCGTGTTATGCACCAACGATTGTAGATAATTATCGGGCTCGAGGAGCACAAACAGCCGTTAAACACGGGGCAGAATGTATTATTATGGATGATGGTTTTCAAAACCCGTCCTTAATCAAAACACTTTCATTTGTTGTTGTTGACGGAAAAAAAGGGTTTGGGAATGAATGTGTGATTCCAGCCGGTCCGTTGCGTGAGCCGGTTTTGAAAGGATTGACTCGGGCGGACGTTATCGTCATTGCCGGTGATGATGAGTGGGGGGTTCGGTTTTATTTGCAACGCAATAAAGTGGATTTGCCGATTTTAACAGGGCGTTTTCAAATTGACAAAAAAAGTATTTTATCATTAAAAGGCAAAAAGGTCATGGCTTTTGCCGGTATCGGTCAACCGGATAAGTTTTACAAAATGCTTCAAAGTGAAGGAGTGAATGTTGTTCAAACAGAAAGTTATCCTGACCATTATTTTTACACAAGGTTTGACATTGAACGGTTATTAAAAACGGCAAACGGTTTGACATTGGTGACAACAACGAAAGATGCTGTTAAAATTCCGAAAGATTTATTGAAACGGATTCATGTTGTTGATGGACAATTTATTTTTGACAATCCGCAAGAAGCCATGGAAATTGTTAAGGGGGTGTTTTAAATGAGTCGGGCATTGCGACAGGCACGCAGAACAACCGTTCAACGGTATTTTTCCGATCCGATAGTCGGTTGTTTTGTTTATTTGGTTTTATTGTTTTTTAAAGTGTTGCCTGTTCGGACGGCCTCATCAATCGGTGCCGGATTGGGAAAAGTGATGTATCATTGTTTCCCCAAGCGTAATCATGTCGGACGACGGAATTTAGCCTGTGCATTTCCGGATAAAACAGATGAAGAACGGGAGTTGATTTTAAAAAAAATGTGGTGCCATTGGGGACGAACATATGCCGAATTGCCTCATGGAGCATCGTTGTTTCGACAAGCCGATATAACGGGTTTATCATATTTACAACAAGTGGCACACCAAAAACAGGGATGTTTTGTCTGTTCGGGTCATATTGGTAATTTTGAATTGGCCGTTACGACGAATTTATTTGATGATTACTGTTTGAATCCTGTTTATCGTTCGGCTAATAATCCATGGTTGGATAAGGTATTGTTTCAGCGACGTGTCGGTACGTTGATTCCCAAAGGATCGCAAGGGGCTAAAAAAATGATTGAATTATTGCATGCCGGCAAAGGTGTTGTCATGCTATGTGACCAAAAACTGCGAGAAGGTATTGATGTGCCGTTTTTCGGAAAAATGGCTAAAACGGCCCCCGCTATTGCAACTGTTGCGTTGAAATTGAACATGCCGATTTTTATGGCTCGGTGTATTCGTGTAGCGAACGGACAATTTAAAATAGATGTTTACCCTTTACCCGTTTCACAAACTCCGGATAAAAACAAAGCCATCTATGAAACCATGTTGTCCATCAATCAAGAATTGGAAAAATGGATTCGTGAAACACCGGAACAGTGGTTATGGATTCATCGCCGATTTGATAAATCCGAATATTAAATTGGCATAAATTATCCGGCCTTGAGTGTTTGAATGTGTTTATCCTGACGAAACAGGTATAACAACTGTCGCAGAGCCTGTCCACGGGAAGAAGTTAACATCGGATCGGTATTTAAAATCATTTTGGCATCCTGTGTTGCTGTATAAAGCAAATCGCCATGCTGATTTAAATCAGCAAATAAAAATGTTTGTAATCCCGATTGTCGAGAACCCAAAATTTCACCGGCACCTCGCAGGCGTAAATCTTCTTCGGCAATCAAAAAACCATTATCCGTTTCACGCATAATTTTTAAACGGGCTTGTGCCGTTTGTGATAATTGTTTGCCGTATAATAAAATACAATTCGATTGTGTTCCTCCACGACCGACACGCCCCCGTAACTGATGTAAAGCTGCTAAACCGAAGCGTTCTGCCTGTTCAATTACGATGACGGATGCGGTCGGCACATCAACACCGACTTCGATGACGGTTGTTGCAACCAGTACGTCCAGTTGACCGGTAATAAATTGATTCATGACTTCATCTTTTTGCGAACCGGACATTTTTCCGTGTACCAAACCAACCCGATGGCCAAAAACGTCCTGTAATATTTCAAAACGTTTTTCGGCAGCCATTAAATCGGATTTTTCCGATTCTTCTACCAACGGACAAACCCAATAAACCTGCAACCGTTGTTCGGATTGACGAATTTTTTGAAATAATTTTTCCGATAAATCAACGGCTTTAGTCATGGGCATAACCCGTGTTTCAATTGGTTTTCGATTGGCTGGTTTTTCATCTAAAACGGAAACGTCCATATCTCCGTATGCTGTCAATGCTAAGGTACGAGGAATCGGCGTTGCTGTCATAACCAACACATTAACGTTGGGTTGTTTTTGTGTCAAAGCCAAGCGTTGCTGTACACCAAATTTGTGTTGTTCATCAATGATGGCAACAGCCAGTTGATGATAAATAACATCGTCGGAAAATACGGCATGCGTGCCGATGAGAATATCCAATTCACCATTGGCCAACGCTTGACATATCTGTGTGCGTTTTTTGCCTTTTTCACGACCGGTCAATAATCCGATACGAATACCTAAACAAGCGGTCATTTTTTGAATAGAGTTAAAATGTTGGTGGGCTAAAATATCTGTCGGCACCATTAACACGCCTTGCATACCCCCTTCAACTGCTTGTAGTAACGCGATTAACGCTACAATGGTTTTTCCACTGCCAACATCACCTTGGAGTAAACGGGTCATTTTGATATCTGCTGATAAATCTGTTTGAATTTCGGATATAACCCGTTTTTGTGCTGATGTGAGTTCAAACGGTAATTGTGTCAAAAAACGTTTAACTAATCCGTTATCTTGAATGGGGGGGAGTTTCTGTCCGATTTGCTTTTTGCGTTTGTGCCGAGCCAAAAATAAAGTGAGTTGGTTGGCCAACAATTCATCGTATGCTAAACGCAGGCGTGAGGGTGTTTGTGGTTGTATATCCGATAGACATTGAGGTTGATGTAGTTGACTGATGGCTTGTTTCCATGAAGGCCAGTTTCTTTTTTGCACAAAAAATATATCTTGCCATTCAGGTAAATCAGGTGTTTGTGATACAATGTATTGAATGGATTTATTCATGCCTTTATTGGTCAACCCTATTGTTAGGGGATACACACTTTCAAATTCGGGGATATCATTTAATTGATGTGACACATAATCAGGATGCAATATTTTCAACATAAACCCGTTTGTTTCCATTTTTCCGGATATAAAATAAGTCTTGTTGCACAAAAAAGTCTTTTCCAAATAATCATTCCGATAATTGAAAAATACCAATTCGACAGGTTCTGCTGTTTTTACCAAATGAGCATTGATTTTATAGGGTTGTCGTCGTGTGTGAGGCACGATATGTCCATCGATACAAATATGAACGGTTGCGTGACTGCCTGATGTAATATGGGTTACTTGTTCTTTAAATGGGCGATGAATAACCCCAATCGGAGCATGGAACAGCAAATCTACAAGACACGGTCCACATAATTTACGCAAAAAACCGGCAGTTTTTTGACCTGTACCGTGTAATGATGTTACATCACGAAATAAAAAATTCAGTTTTTCCGGTCGCATTCACATTTATATTATTTTTTCATCAATTGTTTCGGACGAGGTTGAGGTGTTGGTTGAACCGGTCGAACGGGTTTGATGACTTTTCCGTCAGGTAATTTTAACGTTCCGTCACGATAAACAGTTGACCGAAATAATGGCATGCTGTTAAATCGGTCCAATACCTCATAACAATCAATTTCAGGAGAAGATTTTTGTTCTTGGTACGTTTGTAATTTTTTACGAGCGTAAGCCGTCAAGACAGCCTGTTCGGCTTGTGTTGAACGAGTTGGATTCACCAAAATCCGGCTGACAATCATTTCATAAGTTGTCATTTTGTCACGATCGGCACCACAAGCCTGTGCAGCCCCTGCCGTAATGGCAAGTTTATCAATTTCGGATAACCCTTTGGCTGTTCGTGAAGATGCTTCACAAATGTGAGAAGTGAACAAAAGGGTACTGACAAGCCCCAAAAAAATGATTTTTTTCATTGTGTTTTCTCCTGTTTTTGTTTATAAGGTAAAGTATATAAAAAACAATTATTCATTTCAAGGGGAATTTTTATGTTATCACATATTTCAGCCGTTCCGGTTAATCCGCAAAGTGCCGTTTTCTTATTGCACGGATACGGGTCAAATGGTTATGATATGGCTTCCTTGGCTCATTATATACAGGTTGATTTTCCGAATACGGCTTTTTTCTGTCCTAACGCTCCAACCCCTCTATCAAACGATGGATTTGAATGGTTTTCGTTGGATGATTATCAACCGTCCGAAACGATGACATTATCTTATTTGACACAATTGAACGAACGGGCTCAGCCTGCCGTAACACAAATGAAAGCCTATTTAGAAACCATACAAAAGCAATACGGCATTCCGATGTGTCGTATCGTTATTGGTGGTTTTTCACAAGGGGGATTGATTGCGTTAAAAACGGCATTTGATTTAATCGATGATGTTGCTGGTATCATAGGCATGTCTGCCGTACCGTTAAATCAACCAACAGCCACGCAAAAACGGTTGCCTGTTTTATTGACACACGGTCAGGCAGATGATGTTGTGCCGTTTGCCGGTATGGAATTTAATCAAGCTATTTTACAACAAATGAATCAAAACGTTTCAACGTGTGTTCAGCCGTTTATGGGGCACAATATCGATGAAACGTGTCTTCAAGCCGTTCGTTTCTTTTTAACATCTTGTCTATCCGAGTATCCACATGACCCAGACAATTCATAAATATCGTTTCGGTTTTAAAACATTTTGGGCAATATGTGCTGTTTGTTTATTGGGTTTATTTGTTTGGTTACATGTGACATATGGACCGAAAAAGGTTGCTGTTATTTATATTGCAACCGGTCGATACATCACGTTTTGGGATAAATTTTATCATAGTGCCGAAAAATATTTTTTACCCCGTCATCAGAAACATTATTTTGTTTTTACTGATAATACCACAATAAAATTTTCGGATAAAGTGACTAAAATAAAACGGTCATTTCACGGTTTCCCCAAAGATGCCATCGATCGATTTGATATGATTTATGGTATTCGTCATCAATTAGCTGATTTTGATTACATTTACTTTTTAAATGCCAATGCCGAAGTTGTTGGTGTTGTGCAGGAAGAAATTTTTCCGTCTGTTCGTCAAGGAATTATTGCTGCGTGGCATCCGGCATATTATCGTCATCAAAATCCATATGATTATCCGTATGACAGACAGCCACAATCAACAGCCTATATTCCGATGGGAGCAGGAGACATGTACGCCCAATCAGGTTTTATCGGAGGGAGACGGCAAGCCTTTTTGGATATGTGTCAAACCTTATCCGAACATGTGCATATCAATGAAAAAAATCGGGTTATGGCTCGTTGGCATGATGAATCCCATTTCAATCATTACATTTTAAATAAAAAACCACTTGTTTTAACGCCGAATTACATTTGGGCACCGTTTGATAAGTCGTTGATAGCGATATATGAAAATAATTTAAAAATCATCATGCGTGTTAAAAACACACCTCAATACGGTTCAACGGATTATTTGCGAGGTAAGACAAATCAAAAATTACCACCGGATTTGGCTCGGTTGGAACCGATTTTTCATCAATTATCAGACAGTCAGAAAGCATTAGCCATTCCTGTGAAAACGCCTCAATGGACAGATTATCTGGTTTATGAACACAATGCCCTGTTTTGTCAGAGTAAACAACCGACTGTTTGTGGAACGGTTCAAAAGGAGGGGGCTCTTTTACATATTCAATGGGAATCAGGTGAACAGGAAACATTCATGTTTCATCAACCGTCAAAAATGTATATTTTGAAAAGTGATTCATCACACAATATAATTTCACCACAATGAAAAGGATAAACATGTTACCGAATTTATTAAAATCACGTCGATTGGCACCGTTGTTAATGACTCAGTTTTTAGGGGCATTTAACGATAATTTGTTTAAAAATGCGTTATTCACGGTTGTGACGTTTAAAATTGCAACTCATGCAGAATTGATGACACACTTGTTGTCGGCATTGTTTATTTTACCGTTTTTTTTGTTTTCGGCAACAGCCGGTGAATTTGCCGATAAATATGATCGGGCAATGCTTACCCGTTATTTAAAAATTGCCGAAATTGTGTTGATGTGTGGGGTTGGTTTGGCTTATGTGTTCAACAGTTTGCCATTGTTGGTTATTATTTTGTTTTTAATGGGAACACAATCATCATTTTTCGGACCGATTAAATATGCATTATTACCACAACAACTTAAACAAAATGAGTTAATTGCCGGTAATGCCTATGTGGAAGGCAGTACCTATCTGGCTATTATGGGCGGATTGATTTTGGGAACGATTTTACCGTTATCGGTTTCAATTTGTCTGTTGATATGTTTTTCTGTTTTTGGGTTTTTATCGGCTCGATTTATCTTGCCGGCACCACCACCTCGTCCGGATATGCACATATCACATAATATTTTGAAAACCACCCTGTCAACGTTTGCTTTGATTAAACAAAATAAAACCATTTGGATTAGTATTTTAGGTGCAACATGGTTTTGGAGTTTAGGGGCTTTTATTGTTGTGCAGATATATGCTCTGTCCGAACAAATCTTTCATGTTCGGGAAACAGTTGTCACATTCTTCTTATTATTATTTTCCGTTGGGGTTGCTGTCGGTTCCGTTACCTGTAACAAGGTCTTAAAAGGATTGTTGCATGTAACATATGTTCCGTTAAGTTCCATCGGAATGACTGTTTGTTTTTTGGTTTTGTATTTTTTAACACGTTCCTATCCGACATATGTTGAACCAGCCTCCTTGTCTGTCTTTTTGTCCGATACAACAAATATCATTATTTCCATTTGTTTGTTTTTAATGGCGTTTTGTGGTGGTATGTATATCGTGCCGTTGCAGGCGTTAATTCAAAACAAAGCACCGAAAAAATGTACGGCTTCTGTTATTGCCGGTAACAATATTATCAATTCATTGGGAATGGTTATCATTGCCATTGTATCGGCTGGTTTATTGGCTGTGGGTGTCAGCATTCAACAACTGTTTTTAATCGTCGCTTTGTTGGGTATCGGTGTTTCTTTTTACATTTGTTCATTGTTACCGGATGCTTTTGTTCGTTCCGTTTTATACGCTTTATTAAAGTTGTTTTTCAAAATAGAAACCATCGGCTTATCTAACTATAAAAAAGCCGGAAAACGTGTTTTATTGATTGCCAATCATACATCTTTATTAGATGCGTTGTTACTGGTTGCCTGTATTCCGGAAAAATTGACGTTTGCCATTAACACGGAATGGTCAAAAAAATGGTTTATCCGAATGTTGAGTCCGTTAGTTGATTTATACGCTCTTGATCCGACAAATCCGATGGCAATTCGTTCCCTGATTGAAGAAATTAAAAAAGATAAAAAAGTTATTATCTTTCCGGAAGGTCGAATTACCGTAACCGGTGGCTTGATGAAAGTGTATGAAGGAGCAGGTATTGTTGCTGAAAAGGCACAGGCACGTATTTTACCAATTCGGATTGATGGGGCTCAATATTCCAAATTTTCATATTTGAAATACAAAGTTAAAACACGCTTCTTTCCGACAATTCACTTAAATATTTTACCTCCGGAAAAAATAACTATTCCCGAAACGGTTGTCGGTCGTCAACGACGAACTGTTATTTCCAACCGATTATATGACTTAATGGTTCGCATGTTGTATGCGACATCACAAATCGACGAAAATTTATTTTGTTCATTGCTGGAGGCATCAACCATTTACGGCTCAAAGCACGTCATTTTGGAAGATGTAACAAGAAAACCCTTAACGTATCGTCAATTATTGTTGAAATCATATGTATTAGGGGCTGTTTATAAACAACTTGTCCGGAAAGAACATTATGTCGGGTTAATGTTACCGAATATGAATGTGACGGTTTTGTCGTTATTTGCGTTAATGCGATTAGATAAAGTGCCGACAATGATTAACTTTACACAAGGTATTCCACAAGTGTTATCAACATTGAAAACTGTTGGTGTGAAAACGGTGATATCATCCCGATTGTTTGTGAGACAAGCCCATTTGGAAAATTTAACCAAAGCCATTTTGGAACAAGGGGTTCGTATTATTTATGCTGAAGATTTGATGAAGCAATCTCTCTGGAAAGCGAAAGTGCAAGGTATTTTGGATTTTGTTTGTCGTAAACGACCCAAAAACAAACCGAGTGAGGCAGCTGTTGTACTGTTCACTTCCGGTTCGGAAGGGATGCCTAAAGCCGTTGTCTTGTCGCATCGTAACTTTCAAGCCAACCGTTATCAAATTTCCTCGGTTATGGCATTTAATGCGTCTGATGTTTTTTTTAACGCCTTACCGATGTTCCATTCGTTTGGGCTGTCCGTTGGTTGTATGATGACAGTGTTATCAGGTGTGAAAACATTTTTGTATCCATCTCCGTTGCATTATCGGATTGTGCCGGAATTAGTATATGATACAAATGCAACCATCATTTGTTCAACTGATACGTTTTTAGCCGGTTATGGTCGGTTGGCTCACCCGTATGATTTCTTTTCTATTAAGTATGCCATTGTCGGCGGGGAAAAACTCAAAGAAAAAACAGCCGAATTATGGAGTAAAAAATTCGGTGTTCGTGTTTTGGAAGGATACGGTGCAACCGAAACAAGTCCTGTTTTATCCATTAACACGCCAATGTATCGGAAAGACGGCAGTGTCGGTCGTTTATTAACGGGTATGCAATATCGTTTGGAAAAAATTGCAGGGATTGATAATGGGGGCGAATTATGGGTTACCGGTGACAACGTAATGTTGGGATATATGAAAGCCGATAAACCGGAAGTGTTGCAACCACCCGAAAATAATTGGTATAACACGGGAGATATTGTCACGGTTGATGATAACGGATTTATAACTATTCAGGGGCGGGCAAAACGGTTTGCAAAAATTGCCGGTGAAATGGTTTCTTTGTCATCAGTGGAAGGATTACTTTCACAACAGTTTCCGGATACGATGCTCGGAGTTTTGGCTGTTGCTGATGATAAGAAAGGGGAACAACTGGTTTGTTTAACCAATAATCCGACTATGACGGTTGATGTTGTTCAAACTTATTTCAAACAACATCAATTTAGTGAATTGTGGGTTCCCCGTAAAATTATTTACTTAAAAGATTTGCCGTTACTGGGAACAGGTAAATTTGATTATCAAAAAGCCAAAGAACTATTGAAAGAAATGGTTATTTAGTTTTATGAAAATATGTATAAGAATTGATAATGACGGATAAAGATTGTTATCCGTCATTATTTGTACAAAAGAAACAGTTATTATTAAACTCTATCAAAAAGCCTTTATCACATATGGCATATGAGGATATTTCTATTGTTTGATTTAATATAAACCACCCATGGCAGGAATGCTTGTTTCTTTCCCGTACGATGATGGTGTTGTACCAAAATCCGTTATCTCAACCTGTTGTGTCGGAACAATATCATTCAAACGAAAGGCTTCTTCAATCGCATTAGCGTCATTGGATGCTTTACCTGTGGTCGGATTAACTTTGACTAACCGAATCCCGTCTGGAATACGAAATGGTATATTGGGTTGACCTTTCAGTGCTTCGCTCATAAAATCACGGAAAATCGGACCGGAAACGACACCGCCTGTGTCATTTGCTCCCAATGTTTGAGGGGTGTCAAATCCAACCCATACACCAGCAACCAAATCCGGTGAAAATCCGATAAACCAAGCATCATAACTATCATTGCTTGTTCCACTTTTCGCTCCCAATGTGCGACCGACGGCTTTGGCAACACGACCTGTTCCCCGTTCCACAACTCCCGTTAAAATATTGACCATTTGATAAGCACTTAACGGATCTTGAATCTGTGGGCGTTCATCCATGATTTCCGGTTTTTTCATCGGATCTGATTCTTCTCCGATACAATTCGGACAAGCACGCATGTCATGTTTATAAATTGTTACGCCATCACGGTCTTGAATCCGATCGATTAAATTCGGTGTAATTTCACGTCCGCCATTGACAAATGAACCATACGCTGTTACCAGTTTCAACAACGTTGTTTCGTGAGCCCCTAAGGCTGATGACAAAACAGGTAATAGATTATCGGCTATACCGAATTTTTGAGCGTATTTTGCAATTTTTTTCATGCCGACGGCTTGTGCTAATCGAATGGTCATCAAGTTACGTGATTTTTCTAATCCGACACGCAATGTTGTCGGTCCGTAAAATGTTCGGCTGTAATTTTTTGGTTTCCACACACTGCCGTCCGGCATACGCATAACAATCGGTGCATCTAAAATCAAACTGGATGGTGTATAACCTGAATCAAGGGCTGCTAAATATACAAACGGTTTAAATGATGAACCGGGTTGGCGATTAGCCTGCATGACACGGTTAAATTGATTGCGATAAAATGAAAAACCTCCGACCATTGCCAAAACACGCCCCGTGTGTGGGTCTAACGCAACCAGAGCTCCTTCTGCTTTTGGTAACTGTTGTAGTAAATATAATCCGGTTTGAGGTGTTTTTTCATCTTTGGGCGAAACATAAATAACATCACCTTTTTTCAATACATCTGTGATTTGACGAACAGGTTTGGTATCAACTTTCGCATTATCCAATGCTTTTTTAGCCCAAGATATTGTTGTTAATAAGATTTTACCGGTCGAACCATCTGTTAAATACAATAGGGCTTCTTTTGGAGTAGTTTCCGTCACAACGGCCATTTTCCAATCGTCAGGAACATAAGGCGGTACGTTTTTTTTTCGAAAAGTATCCTGCCATCCATCGGTTAAGTTAATCGTTTGTAACGGACCACGCCACCCATGGCGTTTGTCATAGTTCAATAAGCCGTTTTGTAAAGCCGTAACGCCTGCTTTTTGCAAACGGGGATCGAGAGATGTTCGAATAAACAATCCCCCGTTGTACATGGCATCCTCACCGTATTTTGATACAATGAAGCGACGGACTTCTTCTGAATAATAGCCTGACAATTTTAATAAATTCGTATCTTTTTGAGCAACGGTTAATGGTTCGTTTTGGGCTTCTTGGGCTTGTGCGTCGGTAATGTAGCCATCGTCAGCCATACGGGATAAAACCCAATTGCGACGGGCAATGGCTTGTTCTTTCCGACGAATGGGATGATAGTTATTCGGGGCTTTCGGCAAAGCCGCTAAATAGGCAATTTCTGCCAATGATAAATCTTTTAAATCTTTATCAAAATAATGCAATGCGGCACTGGCTACCCCGTATGAACCACCCCCTAAATAAATTTCATTGAGATAGAGTTCCAAAATATGGTCTTTTGTATAAGTTTGTTCAATTTTACGTGCCAACAATGCTTCCCGAATTTTACGGGCGACGGATTGTTCGCTTGTCAACAAAAAGTTTTTAGCAACTTGTTGGGTAATGGTCGAAGCCCCCACCGGCCGACGTCCGGAACCGATGTTTTTAATGTTGACGATAATGGCTCGAGTTAACCCCACAAAATCAATCCCTCCATGTGAATAGAATTTTTTATCTTCGGCTGCTAAGAAAGCACTACTGACAATTTCAGGAATTTGTTCAATCGGTACAAATGACCGTTTTTCATTGGCATATTCTGCCATTAAAGAACCGTCGTTAGCATATAATCGGGTCGTTATCATCGGACGATATTCAGCCAATTGCCGATAGTCCGGCAAACCGACGGAAAAGTGCATCACGATGATAAACCCGACGATGAACACGACAAAACAACCAAAAAACGCTAAACTGACTAATGTTGATAATAGACGCATCATTTTTTATTTCCTCTTGATAGTCATATTATCTTTTTTTTGAAAAAAAACAAGGTTTTTCTTTGTTTTTAAACTAAAAACCATCTTTTTTTTCAATGAAGAAGTTCATACAGTTTGTCGATTGATTTTTTAACCCGATTGCGAGCCGTTTTTTCACAAATATTATGTTCGGTTGCTAATCGTTTCCAACCCATACCGGAAAATCGTTTCCAAAGCAAACGCCTGTCATCAATTTCCAATAATGGCAACCATTCGAATTGCACAATATCGGCATCATCGACTTCTGTTGGTGTCGGACAACAATATTCCCCTTTTTCTTCTCCTTTTGCCATAACGTCCAAATAGCGAATGGCTGTATGGATTTTATTCGGACGGGGCATTGAATAGTGTTTGTATATATCACAGGCTTTTTGAATATGTCGTTGGACATCTTCTCGTTCTTTAATTTGTGGCATGTGTTAATTCCTTTCTGTTTTTCTTTTTTGATATATGTGTTTGATTGTGCGTTTTAACCTTATAAACAAGGATTTTTCAGTGTTTTTTGAATATTGAAATGCTGATTTTGTTTTTATCGGAAAAACAGATTTTGTTATTTCCGGGGTAATATCTCGCATAAATGGTAGGTGAGCCATGGGATGTTCAATGTGTACAGATTGCTTTTGAATCCATTTTTCAATTGGTTCACGTTTGTAATTGGCTGGTGTTTGTATTTCGTGTATAGGGTGGAATGGTTCCTCTTGCGTTTGTATAATATTGATAACGGGTGTCAATATGTCATTACATATCTTGTCAGGTATTGATACATCGGGATGCGTTACGGGCATTGTTTCGTACGGTAATGTTTTCCATAATTGAGGGAAGGGCATGTGTGTATAACAATATGCTCCCGGCAATGAAATATGTGTTGATGATATGTCTGATGTCTGTTTGAAATCAGATGTGCTTTGAGATTGAATATCATGTTGAATGATATCAAAAATAATTTTGGCAGAGTGGTTTAATGATGTTTTTTTCTGACTAAATACAAACAGAAATAAAGCATCTAATACCTGATGACGAATGGTTGGGGTTAATACTTTTAACATATGAAAAAAATCGGCTTTTATTTTTAATTCGTTATGCGTCATAGCGTATAACTCCCTGAACGAACGAAACAAAATCATCAAACGTTTGAAAAATATGAACGGGTATCGGTTGGATATCGGATTCGAATTGTGCTTGCAGTTGGTTTTGCGTTGTATGGCATGGTACAAATTGTACAAAATAAATCCCCCGATGTGGTATAATCAAAGCCAAGGTTCCCGACCGATTAAGTGAACGCCAAATAATTTTTTTACCAGATACATGATCTAACCATTGAATACATCTGTGCAACAATGATTTTGTGTTAAAATAATGTTGAGATGATGCAGGCAATGAAACTGTGTTGACGGATATATTTTTTCGAACGTCATTGTGTTTGATATGTATCGGTTGCGATAAACCAACAAAATTATGTTGTGTGTTCAAATCGGCGTAAACAACACCCATATGTGTTGATGTATCTGAAGATGTATCCGAAAAACGAGATAAACAAATCGGTTTAAATTTATCCGTATTATTTTTGATTGTCGATTGATTACTATCTGATGAAATCGATGTTGGTGTGTATTTTATTGTATCATTATTGTTTTTGAATGAACAAATATCGATAATTGGCAGATAACCAAATTGAGGCTGTACCGTTTTTATTGAAAATGTGTGTGTCATATTGTCTCCTTTGTTGTTTAACGTACAAATCGTACAATAAATGTGTTTTAAAGTCAAGAACAAAATGAGTACAAAATACATATTTTAGCATTCAAACAAGACATATTATTGTATAAATATTTTTATAATCAGTATGTTAAATGTGTTTTGCGTCTGTTTAGAACAGTATTAAAAGTTGTTATCAAAATAATACATCTACAGTCAAAATCGTAAAATAGACAACAAACCATACAAAGATATGTTGTCTTCAAAAACATGCCTGATAAAATAGACTCCCCGTGTCCTGACAAGGGGAGATGTATTGTTTAAGTACATTTTATACATTTCGAACAAAATTGTACTTTGTTTTAAATAAGCTGAATTACTGTATCAATAAATCTAAATTTTGAAAAATACGAATCAGTTTTAAGGTAATAATTGCCAATGCAATCAGGATAAAAACAGATGAAAAACGCAATATGCGACGGATAATCGGTTTCATTTCAATTCATTCAAAGCGTTTAATAATTCTTGTTCGGTTTCGGATAAATCCATTTCTTGGGGAAAATCATTTAGTACATTTTTTTGCGTCGTCAATGGACGACGTACTTTTAATCCGTCCAATGTGTGTGTTTTTTGTTCGATTTTATTGAGTAGAGCGTTTAATTCTTCCTTCAAAACAGATGCCTTGTCAATCTGTAGTAAAAGAGATTGTTTCATTTCATTTTCAGATTGTTGAACGGTATTTAATTCATCTTGCATGCGTTGTGAGGCTTGATAAAACTGTTCAATCAAGTGTGATAACATTCGATAGTTTTCTTTTGTTGCCGACAAATGATTATCCAAAATAATGGCATAGATAATGGCTGTAACCAAAAGTGTTATCATAATAACATCTAAAATCAAAATGACGGACATATTCTTCCCTTTAATAAGACAGATTTTCAGACACTGTTAGGAAACAGCAACTTCCGACGGTGTTTCAGATAATTGTTTTGTTTTGGCAACACGAGGACGACGAATGACCTTTTTTTCTTTTGTCGGTTGTTTGGGTGTGACCGAAATACTAATTGTTTCAGGCATAATTTCGTCAGATGAAGGACTGTTCGTTGAAGCCGATTCGCTCATCGAATTGACAGTGTTAAGTGATTCGACAACTGTTTCATCAGACGGTTGTTCCGAAAGTACGGTTGTTTCGGGTTGTTCTGTCGGTAATTCAATAAGCGGTAGTTCATCATTTTTTTCCGTAACGCATACCTCAACGGCTTTATTGGTGTTTTGATTACGGAAATTTTGTTCGTTTTGAATGGCGATATTTTGCAATCGAATATAATGGTCAGCATACTGCAAGTATGTTTGAGCCATTATTAAATCATTTTGAATAAGAGCATCTTTGGCAGCGGCTTGATATTTTTCACTTAATTGTAATGCCGTTCCGTGTAATTTTCCGGCAGGACCGGAACTTTCCAAAACAGTATTACGCATAATTATTGTACGATTGCTCCGATTGGTGTGTCGCCCGTTATAGCGATTTTTTTGATTCGGTTTCATGGACCCTCAAACAAGTTATAGATTGCTAAAATAAACAGAAAGATAAAAATAAATTAAGACTTGATAAAAAAAAGCCATTCAATCTTTCTTGAATGGCTTTAATGTATCAGATTCTTTTACTCATTGCAAGTAAAAAATTATTGTTGTGGACAATTTCCCATTGCACACGGCTGTGGTTGCGGTTGAGGGCAATTGCCTGTGGCGCATGGCGGTAAAATCTGACCGGCAGGGGCTTGAACAACAACAGGTTTGTTTTGAACGTAAGATGCTTTTTGTTGCATATAAACAGGTTGTTGTTGAATGTAAGCCGGAGCACGTTCAACTGTAACAGGTTGTTGAACGACAACAGGTTTTTGAACAACAACAGGTTGTTGAACGACGACCGGTTGACGAACTGTAATATCCCGTTGAACCATAACCGGGTGTTCGACACGAACCGGATATTGACGAACGACCGGATATTGAACTTTTACCGGAGATTGTGTGTAAGAAATCGTTGTGACTTTTCCTGGGCAACTAACATCAGAACAAGCACCTTGCGGTAACGGTTGTTGAGCCATAATTTCAGCCGGAACCTGACCTGTCGGCTGTTCAATGACAACCGGTTGTTGTGGAATGTAAGCTGTCGGATGAACAACTTGTGTCGGTTGAGCAACTGGAGCCGGTTGTTCGGCTGGCTTTGTTTGTTGTTCGGCTGGTACGGCAACATCATAAGTGACGGTGTTTGTTTTGACTGTATTGTCAATCGGGTCTAAAGCCGTATAACCATCCATAATTCGTTCGTTTTGTTTGACGTATGTTGTTTCTGTTCTTGAAACAACTTGTTCAGCTGCCTGTGCCATAACGGTAACTGTCATTGCACTACACAATGTTGCAAAAGCAATTAAAGAAAATGTGTGTTTCATATTTTTATTCCTCCAAACACTGGTTATCGTATAAAGTTTATACTTTAAAAAATCAAAAATCAAGCACTATTCGTTAATGCCTAATAATTTTTTATAAGAATCACGCAAAAACTCCGCCTCGGCTCGATCGGCAGGTGTCATTTTGCGTAAACGTAATATTTGACGCATAACCTTTGTATCAAAACCGTTTCCCTTCGCTTCTGCAAAAATTTCACGAACGTCAGCACCCAGTTCTTTTCTTTCTTCTTCCAAGCGTTCAATTCGTTCAATATAAGAGGCTAATTTGCCCCCGTCTGCTTCCTGAATTTTTAATTCATCAGCCATTTAAACCTCCCTATTGTGCCACAACCCGTTTGACTGATACGGCAATGGCTTTGTTTAAATCTGATTCGGAACATAAACCCAATGTAACCGGATTTTTTGGGTGAATGTTATGAATGTTTTTGTGTGTTTTTTCACGAATAGATGTAATTGTTGCTTTTGTCGTACGCAAGAGTTTGACAATTTGTGTGTCCGAAATTTCCGGATGATTTTTAACAATCCATGCAATTCCATCCGGACGATCCCCCCGTTTGGCATGAGATACGTAACGGGACCCCTTGTTTAACAGCCGTTCGATTTCCGGATTAACCGATAATGTTAAAGATGCCTTTGAATCTTGTTCGCAACGGATAATTTCATCTTGTGTTAACTGACCGTTGGCAATCGGATTGAAACCCATGATGTTAAAAGCAACGTCGCCATCGGCAATGGCTTGAATTTCAAGTGTGTGCATACCGCAAAAATCGGCAATTTGTTCAAATGTTAAAGAAGTGTTTTCAACCAACCAGACAGCAGTTGCTTTCGGCATTAACGGAAGTGCCATTTTGAAGTTCCTTTCATACAAAAAAATTACGAATGCTTGCAGTATATCAAATTTATTTTAAAAACGCAACATCTTTTATCAATAATTTGTTAATCATTCTATTGTATGATAATGATTTGTCGGTTTGGTGATTATTTCGAAAGAAAGGAATTTTATTGATGTTAAACAAATTATTATCTATCGGTTTCGGTTTTTGTGTTTTAAGCAGTTTGACAGCACATGCAGGTGTTTATGGCAGTGCCGGTGTCGGAGTGAGTTTAAATGATGGTTCCGTTACTCGTGAAGAAATGAAAACGGCTTATGAAAACAGTCCTGTTTATTCTGTTGCTGTCGGGTATGAATTACCGATACCCGTAATTGATATTCGGGGTGAAGTTGAATATTTACATGTTCAACCCCGAGTTAAACAAGGCATAGACAGCCGTTTTGACGGTGCATTTGCTAATGCATATGTTGATATTCCGTTTATCCCGATTATTGACCCCTATGTCGGCGGTGGTATCGGATATGCACGGTTTGATCATAACAACACGACGGCTTTGCAAGGAATGGTCGGTATTGAATATGAACTACCGATTATACCGTTTGCCATCGGAGCCGAATATCGTCACATGAAAACAAATGAAGTCGGAGGTAAATGGGATTCTCCATCTAAATTTCATTCTAATATCTTTATGATAAAAGGGCGATATACATTTTAAAAGTAGAGCCGATTCCAGAGATGATGTAGAATCGGCTTTTTTTATACCTTGTTGTCATAATTGTTTTGATGAGGTATAGTTGGATGATTTTTTATTGAATATTATGAGTGGGTATCATACGATAAGATGTACATCGTGTTTTGGTTGAAATATACAAGTATGACTTCATTCCACCTGATTGAAAACCTGCTTATAATGTGAAACATGAAAGAAATAACCAAACAATTTATTGGATTAAGAATACAAAGTATTCGTCGTAAGCAAAAGATCACGCAATTGAAACTGGCAGAGGCGTGCGAGATTTCGGTTGAAGCCATTTCAAATATTGAACGGGGTGTTAATTACCCGTCTTTTGAAAATTTAAAAAACATCTGTCGTTTTTTAAATTGTCCGCTATCGGATATTCTTGATTTTACGGAAAGTGCTAACAAAAAACGGCAAAACATGGAAGTTCGTTCTATTACAGCGATTCGTCAATTATCAGATTCAAAATTGGAAGTAGCGTTACGTATTTTGGAAATATTATAAAATAGGTTGAATATAGACGACATCTTTTTAAAAGATATTGTCATATCGGCTTTATCTTGTACGGTGTCCTTGTCATGTATGACAAGTGGTATCTGTTGATGAATCGTTCAAAGACAATTTATTCATGCGTATTGTTAAAACGAACAATACGCATGAATAAACTATTTGTATCGGTATATTGAAACGTTCAAGAGACGATAATAAAGTAAAATGTCTCTTTGTCAGTTTGATGAGTCTTATTTCTCAAACAATTACCCAACATTTTTAATATGGATGAATAACGGCATGTTGTTTAAAAGTGATTGTGCCAGTAGTACAACCATCTCCATTTTTAATACCGGTGATTGTGCGAGTTAAACTAAATGTTTGTCCGTAGAATGTATAAGTCTGATAACAGGTAATACCCACAGAACCGGCGTTGTTTAAATTATAAAATACCTCACCATAACCACAACCTCGCCAACCACCGGCACAACCGTTCCCTCTGTAAACATCATATTGATATTGAATATAAGTGTTATAATCAGAATATGATGTTGTAACCGTTTTATTTCCACCATAAATACTAAAGTCGGCTGTTTGTGGACTGGGGTTGGGAACGTTATAATAAGCGTATAATGTTTTATCACCCGTAATTTTTAGTGGAAATGTGACAGCAGCACCACCTGGTGTTTCCGACCAATGGCTAAACGGAAAACCATTAAATGAAGCCGAGGGCTTTGATAGTTGTCCTCCATCAATAACTGTTTTTGTTGTTGTTGTATGCATATTACGTAAAGTGATTGTACGTAACGGACGACAATCGGAGCCATTCCATTGTGTGCCGGATGGACATGCCTCACAAGTATGTGAAGTCGAATTGCAAACAGGTGTTGTTCCTGAACAATTAGAATGAACTAAACATTGGACACATTGTTTTGAGTTGGTATCCCAAACAGATAGTGATACACCATGTGTATCTGCACATGTCTTACAAAGATGGGATGTTGTATCGCAAATGGGATTCGATGAGTCACAATGACTGTTTTCCAAACATTGCACGCAATCACCGTCCTTTTCATGTTTGCCGACAGGGCATTGACAGGCATTTTCACGCCATTCTTTCGGCGAATCGCATGGTTCACAACTATCCCCGTAGAAACCGAACCGACATTCACAATTTTGTGTGACATCATCCCAAATGACTTTGGGTTCAACACAAAAGACACATGTTTGTGTTGATTCTTGCCAATGGGCGTTTTCTTCGGGATTACATCTTAAACAAGACCCTGTTGCAACATCATTATACGGCATATCGGCA
>JAZTVX010000075.1:0-42807 GCA_045635565.1 Alphaproteobacteria bacterium | reverse complement strand
GTGTCAAGCCTGTGGTGAAACAGGAAATGCCCGTGTATTGGAACATGTAACACATGAAGATAACAGCAAAACATATTATTGTTCTGCAACCTGCACCAAAGGGATTAGTGTGCAAACACAAAGTAAAGGATGTGTTTCATGCGGGGATTTTCCTCAATATGAAGATTATAAAATCGTCAATGATTCACAAGCAATAGCACAATGTCAAGCATGTGGGTTGTCAAACTATTTATTTGATGGGTATGCTCGTTTTTGCGGACATGTTGCTTGTCCAGACAATCAGTTTAAAGTTGATTATACTGGAAAATGTAATCTGTGTTCAGATAATGTAGGTGGTTTTAACTATACAACAGGAGGTAAAGTTCTTTCTGACTGTGTTAATAAATGTAATGGTTTAAGAGAAATTGACAGCAAAGGAACATGTAGTCGTGTTTGTTCACAACCCAGCAATATGAGCGAAGAAGAATCAATTCGTATTTGTCAAGAAGAGGGTCCTACTTCTCCTAATTGTAAACGGATGTTTCAAGGAAATTTCGGGGCTGGTTGGTCTTGTTATTCATGCAATGTATCAACAAGTTATTCGCTTGGGAATGTCCCAAAAGAATATCATGAATTGTGTGAAAAATGTGGACGCTGGAGAAATAATGGCTATTGCCATTTAAACGGTCCCGTAACATGTGTGAATAAAAAAGATGACAACGGTAATAATAGTCAAGAAAACCAATTTCGAGGATATGATAGCAAATGTCATTCATGTACTTCCGGTAATCCGATACGAATAGAAGAAACAGAAGAAGCACAAACAGCCTGTGTGAACAATTGTGCCGGTGTAACAGGTACGGTTAATGGTGTTTCATTTGTTGGACGAGAAGTTTTTACTTATGGAAATGGGAAAGATAAATATTGTGTTCCCAAAACACCAACCAATTATTTTTACGGACATCAATATGCCGGAACCGGTGAATATCGTTTTATTCCATGTAATGATATTTATTCCAATACGATTGATATGATTTTAAATGGTTGGGGTAATACACAGATGGAAAATATTTGCAAAAAATGTACCCAGCGACAAGTCGTGCAAACAAATCATACAGGCATAATAACGAATTGTGTGCTTAAAACCTGTCCTGATAAACATATTCGTGGAAAAAGAGGAGAATGTGTCAAATGTGACGATTCAGCAAATGCCATTACCATGAATGGTTTTTCATCAGAACAGATGGTAAATGAATGTCAAGCCTGTGGGAATCGATTTGCTGTTGGTAATAAGTGTGTAAAATATATCCCGGGACAAAATGGTGTTTGTAACAGTTATGATAATGGCATATTATCTCCTTATCCGACAGGTGACGGTCAACTGTTGCGTGATGTCAATGGTACGTGTCAAAATTGTCACGATAAAAACGCTATTTATACCATGAGTACTGTTGATGCGGTTTCGCAATGTGGCAGTTGTGGTAATCGTCGATTGGTCGGTAATACATGTGTTTATGGATTGTGTGAACAAGAAAGTACGTTTATGACAATCAGCAATACATGTGCATCCTGCACGGCAAATACACAGCAAATACCTGATACCACCGTTGCACGGGATGATTGTCAGGCATGTGGCAGACCTTTAATGACTGTTCAGGTATCCGAAACACAAACAGCCCTTTATTGTGCGAAAGAAGAATGTTCCAATGGGGCAACATATCACACACAAACGGATAAAATGTGTAAAAGTTGTTCCGAAGGGGGTGTATCCGTTATCGGTAATGAAGGTGTTTACAGCGGTTATTGTGAGGCCTGTAATCGTGTTGCATTTGAAGAAAATGGTATCAAAAAATGTTCACAACAAGCAACAGATGGATATTTTATCAACATCAGTGGCAATAAAGTATCATGTAATGCCGGTAAAACACAAATTTACAATTCAGCGAAAGCCAAAGAAATTTGTCGTTCTTGTACCACTTATGAACGGGAAGTCACGACAGATTTAGATGGCAACTTCTACTGCGAAAAGGTATTGTAATTTAAACAACAAAGTAGGTAACAAAATCCCCCGATAAGTGAAAAACAAATCTTATCGGGGCTGTTGCCATACATAACATAAATTGCTAACAGACAATTATATTTAAATAGTGCTTTTTTTTATAGTTGACTATTGTATTATTTTTTCTATAATAAGCCAACAAGGAGAGTAAAGTGAAATATTTTGTCGCTTCAATTGTTTATATTTTTTGTTGTGTGATTGGTTTTTTGGGTGTGTATTCATGTGTGCGATTGCAAGATGATCGTCTTCCTGAACAAAAAGTTGTCCAAGTCGGTATTTTTTTTGGTTTGGGAAACAATATGTTTCAATATGCAACAGGGTTGGCCTATTCTCTGGAATACAACAAAAAACTATATGTTCATGGGAATACGTTTAACTTGACAAATGCTTTTGATATTCAATTAAATGTACCCGAACATGAGGACGTGCCTGTGTACCAAAATTTAATAGCCCAAAAACAAAAAACACATGGACGGTATCTCGTTGATAATGATGAAGGCACGTTTTATGATAATGACACTTATACATATCTGAAAGGTATATTTCAAAATGAAAAATATTTTAAAAAATACCGAAAGGAAATTTTAAAGGCCTTTCAATTTAAGAATGGATTGTCTGACAGAAATAAAAAACTCATAAAACAAATGCAAGCACAAAATTCTGTTGCTGTTCATATTCGTCGAGGTGATTATTTACTTCCCGGTAGTATTCAATATGTATTGCCCTTATATTACTATAAAACAGCCACTGATTATATTGCTAAACGAGTTCAAAATCCTCATTTTTACATTTTTTCAAATGATATGAGTTGGGTTAAAAAAAATCTTAAACTGCCGTATCCGCATACATTTGTAGAACATAATCAAGGACAGTTTAGTTATAATGACATGCGTTTGATGAGTGTATGTAAACACAATATTATTGCTAATTCTACCTTTTCATGGTGGGGAGCATGGTTAAATGAAAATCCGAATAAAATTGTGATTGCTCCTGATATTTGGCTCAAAAACAAACCTAATTTTGTGAATCAAGTTGTATCGGAAGATTGGATAAAAATGCCGACAAGTCCACATAAAAAAACAAAAAGATAAAAAAATATCTCTGTTTATGTTGATGGATTTATTTTTTATTCAAAAGAATATTAACTCAACTAAAAAAGGTGGGGATACCCACCTTTTTTTGATATTGTTATTTGATATGTTGAGAACGTGCCTGTTGTAATAATAAATCAGACAATCTTGATGTATCGATTCGACTGTGTTCATACAGATATTCAATCATGAATGATTGACCATCTGCAAAATGGATGTCTGCCTTATCAGCAGCGGATTTATCTGATTTTTTATAACCCAGATAAATAACTTGGTCCGCTGATGTTAATAGTTTATCTGACATGATTTTACGCAAAGCAACATCAGAATCTAAATGTTTATTGGTATCGGAACCAGTTAACGACCCATAAATATCATCAAAACTTCCCTCTGGTAATAATCGTTTGATTTCTTTTTCCATTAGTACTTGATTTTTTGCTCCGAAAGCAATAACCGGTACATCCGGATGTTGAACACGAAAAACCGTTAAAAAGGCTGCTGCAACAGCATTGATACGTAAATGAGTCGGCAATAAATCAATATATGTTTTATAAAAAACTTCTTTGGCTTGTTTGGCTTGTTCGCCCCATAATTTTTTATCAGACCATATCGCATCCGGATTGCGCCCCGTTTGTGATAAGGTGTCTGCTTCCGTCCACTTCCGGTTACTTTGACCAATGGCTTTAAATGTTGCACAATACGCCAAGTGACGGGCTTCGAGCGTGCTCACACAAACACCGTCCCAATTAACAATTAAACATTTTAAATCTTCTAAACTTTCCATTATTCATCCTTTTCTAAAAAAATCGATACGGACAACAAATCTGCAAAGGCATAATCCGGTTTAACTTCGCTAAATTCCGATGTGTTCGGATCCGTCCATACTAACACACCACATCCATTCGCATAATTATGCCCCATTTTGATATCTGCTTTGCCATCACCGATACTATATACACGTTCATAAGAAAAACCTTCTAATGCAGCATCTGTAAATGATTTAGAAGGCTTGTCATTTGATGTATCTTCTGCCCCGATGATGCGATCAAAATAATGGTCAATATTTAATGTGCGGGCTTCATTTCGTAAAATACTACCGGCTTTGTTGCTGGCTAAAATGTTAATGTATCCTAATGATTTTGCCTTTTCCAAAGCATCAATGGCACCTGCTTTTAAGTTAATGGCTGTTGCATTTTGTGTGTAAGCCTTTAAGTAAATTTGACGGGCTTCCTGTGCTTTTTCTTCGCCGACCAGATCTTTAATCAAATTACGACCAGATGTATTCATAGCCGTTTTGGCTTCTTCTTTCGTCCAAGCCGGCAATCCATAAAAACGACGCATAACATTTTGAGCCGATAAAATAGCCCCGAACGTATCAACAAGTGTATTGTCCCAATCCCATAAAATTGCCTTCTGTGTCATTGTAATTCCTTTCACATGAGTTACATGGGTGACAGTATATAACAAAATGAGACAAAAAGCAAGTGGAATATTTGATTAGCATAATGCCAACAAAATACCGGCAGCAATGGCTGAACCAATGGCTCCTGACACGTTAGCCCCCATGGCGTGCATGACCAAATGGTTGTTAGGGTTGGCTTCTAATCCTAATTTTTCACTGACACGAGAAGCCATTGGTATGGCAGATACACCGGCTGAACCAATCAGAGGATTGATTTTGTGTTTTAAAAATACATTCATAATTTTGGCCATGATAACACCGGAACCTGTTCCGACAATGAAAGCAATTACACCCAGTAACAATACAATCAATGTTTGTGGTATTAAAAATAATTCAGCAGCCATTTTAGAACCGACCGATAAACCGAGCATGATTGTCACAATGTTCATCAAGTCATTGGAGGCTGTTTTGGATAATCGTTCTGTTACACCACATTCTTTCAATAAATTGCCGAACATTAACATGCCGATTAACGGTAACGCCATCGGAATAAATAAACCGGTTAAAATCGTTGTCATAATTGGGAATAATATTTTTTCTGTTTTAGAAACGTCTCTCAATTGTGTCATCACGATTTGACGTTCTTCCTGTGTGGTTAACGCACGCATGACGGGAGGTTGAATCACGGGAACCAATGCCATATAGGAGTAGGCAGCCACTGCAATTGCTCCTAACATTTCAGGAGCCAATTTACCTGCCAGATAAATCGATGTCGGACCGTCGGCTCCGCCGATAATAGCAATAGAGGCGGCTTGTTGTATTGTCAAATCAAAAACAGGCAAATATTTTGCTAATAAGATACCCCCTAAAAATGTTCCGAAAATAGCAAACTGAGCCGCACCACCTAATAATGCTGTTTTCGGATTGGAAAGTAGCGGACCAAAATCCGTCATGGCTCCAACACCTAAAAAGATAATAAGTGGAAATAAACCATTATCAATTCCAATGGTGTATAAGATGTGTAACAGTCCTCCTTCTGCTGTCATATCTGCTCCGGGCATGTTTGCCAGTAAACCACCTGTTGCAATCGGAATTAACAATAGTGGTTCAAATCGACGGGCAATACCTAAATACAGCAAAATACAACAAATGCCTATCATAATCAATTGAGAAAGACCAAACGGCAAAAAGAGTGTTGAATTGCCTTTTGTTGTAAAGAGTTTAAAAATACCCGTTTGTTCATAAATCAAACCGATGCTTGAAATACAACATGAAGCAACAAAAAACAATCCCGTCGCAATTACAAAAGCACTCAACCAAACATAAAATGTTTTTGACGGCATGTAACCTCCTTTATATTATCCTTGAATTGTCATTAACGGTTGACCGGTCACGACAGGTGTTCCCGCACTAACGGAAATATCTTGAATCCGACCATTAACGCCGGCTTTGACAAAAACTTCCATCTTCATGACTTCAATAATACAGACATCTGTATCGGCTGTAACTGTTTGACCATTCTGAACCAAAATTTTGGTAATTGTTCCGGGTGTTCCTGCCGTCACTGTCATTGATTGGCCATTGTTGGTTGAAATGGTTGTCGGTTTAACATTATCAGATGAACAAACGCTGGATACCCGATATGTTTTTCCGTTGACGGTTGCTGTGTCACCATTCAAAACAACATGGAAGGTTTCATTGTCAATTTGAATATCATGTGTGTTTGTGCTTGTGAGGGTTTGTGATGCCGATTTTTCTTTGTATCGAACCCCGATTTTCCCTTTCCCTTGTAAAAAGGCTATTCCTTTATCACTGCAAGAGGCACAAATAAAGACATTTTCATCTGTCAACGGCAAACCGGCTTGAGTCAGTTTCTCTTCATAGAATGTTCGTTGTTTAGCAGGATTGGCATCATTGATTTTTAAAACAGGTTCTTTCGTCGGTTTTAAATTCAATTGTTCCGAAGCAATCTTAACCACTTTAGCATCCGGTTTAACGGGTGTCTTGCCAAAATATCCCAAAACCATTTTGCCGTATCCGTCAGCAATTTTTTGCCACGGACCGTATAAAACATTATTAAATGCTTGTTGAAAATAGAATTGTGAAACAGGTGTAACAGATGTTCCGAAACCACCTTTTAAGACAACTTCTTCCATGGCTTTGATGATTTCGGCATACTTATCCATTAAGCCGTTATCACGCAACATTTGAGTGTTTGCCGTTAAAGCACCTCCGGGCATTGGCGACCAAGGAATTTGTGGTTCAACGTGTAACGCTTCCGGTGGAATAAAGTAATCTTGTAAAGCATCTTTTAAATGGCTTTCTACTTTCATAACGGCATCAATATCACAATCCAATTCGTAGTCACTACCCCGTAGTGCATGCCATAATGTTGCAACGTCCGGTTGACATGTACCACCCGATACTGGAGCTAATGATAAATCAACCGTATCAGCCCCCCCTTCAATGGCTGCCAGATAACATGCCAAACCTGTCCCAGCCGTTTCATGTGAGTGAAATTGAATTGGTACTTTTTTACCTACGATTTTGCGAGCCCGAGCAATCGTTTCCCGAACAATAGACGGTAATGATGTGCCGGATGCATCCTTAAAACATAATGAATCAAACGGAATACCCGATTTGATAAAGTTTTGTAATCGTTCGATATAAAAATCCGGTGTATGAGCCCCCTTGCATGTCGGTGGCAATGACATCATGGCAACGCATAACTGATGTTTCAAACCGGCATTGACAATGCATTGCGCACTATAAAGTAAATTTTCGGGATCATTTAACGCATCAAAATTGCGAATGGTTGTCATTCCATGTTTTTTAAACAAATCAGCATGCAATTTAATCATATCGGAACTTTGTGAATCCAAAGCAACGACATTTACTCCCCGTGATAAAGTTTGTAAATTCACATCGTTTCCACAAATACGACGAAATTCATCCATCACGTCAAAGGCATTTTCGTTATTATAGAAAAAAGCAGCCTGAAACGAAGCACCACCACCGGCTTCGATGTTGGTCATGCCGGCCTGAACGGCCTCTTTCACAACAGGCAGATAATCTTTTGATAAAACACGAGCCCCGAAAACAGATTGAAACCCGTCCCTGAAAGCCGTACACATAAATGAAATTTTTTTCTTTTTCATACGTTCGTCCCTTTGTCAACAAAATATTATTTTTTTAAGTGATTGTTTTGTGCCATGACAATTGCCAGTGCAATTTTATCTAATGTTTTTTCTTGTTTCGTACCGACAAGACCATGTAACAAATGCATACAACAAATCATCAGAAACAAAAAGAAAAAAACACTACCCATTCCTAACAAGGTAATTATTAAACTTTGCATTAACATAAAATAAGCCCCCTTACTGTTGATAAGTTTAAAAGTGTTTCATCTTTTTTGCAAGTGATTTTACGTAAAAAAATGAAAAAAACTTGAAAAAATAAAAAAAATGTGTATCATAATAATCGGGATTAAATAATTTGATAAAGGAATGTTTTCATGAATACAAAAACACCATCTTCTTCATCAGTAGGCAACAAAGATTTAGAAATACTTCCGGGTTTCCTTTTGGAAAATTTTCAGGTGTTTTCTCAACTCATCAAAAGAACAGAACAAATACGTCAAAGTGAGGAAACACGTCATTTGATGATGATGACATGTGCTATTGAAAGTACAAAACCCGTTCGTAATGAGGATGGTAGTTGTTCCGTTCAACACATTCCCAATTTTTATTTTTGTACCAGTAATGGGTTAACGATTGGTTATGGGTCGAAAATTGAATTTAAAAATGGCGAATTGGCTCCGGAAGGCAAGGAATTGCTTAAACATATCCGATTAACGCAAGATGGGCGGGAGTTAACCGATGCTGAAAAAGAAGCCGTTGTCAAAAGCTGTTTTAAGAAAAGAGATGAGCGTGATGCTTCAATTTCCAAAGGAAAAAAAGCCCCTAAATTAACAGCCCCCAACGGGAAAGAGATTCCTCGTGACAGCAAAACAAGAAATATGACACCTGAAGCCCAGTCCGTTATTTTGCACGGACAAAAAGGTTCGGTTCCTGTTATTGACAGACAGAGTGCGTTAGACGCCATTCACTTTGAAATGGATGACAAACTCAATAAATTACTTCAAAAAGTACCTCATTTAGGTGAATCACTATTTTTAAAAACACTGGCTCTCGATTTTGCTTATCAAGATGGGATGACTGGTATTCAAAGTAATAATTTTTATAAATTAGCTAAGAAAAATGAAACGGCTGCATCACTCAATTTTGGTGGAAAAACAGATGATCGGTCAAAAATGCGTCAGTTGTTGTGTAAAATGGCCTACAAAACACATAAGGCAAAAGTGGCACGCAAGGGAAAACCAGCAACACCGGAAAGTCAGGCTGTTTTTTATGTAGAGGCTCTAAAAGAATTTGCCAATACATTTGCTGGTGATATTGAAAAGAATTTCGGTCATAAAAAAGTTTTAATGGAGCATTTTATGACAATTGTCGGTATGCAATGTATGGAAAATATTAAGGGTTCCCCCTTGACTCCTGTTGAAATGGAACAAGCACGGCAACAGGCGCATCAATTGGTTTTTGATGAAATTTTTAACTCTGACATTATTGCTCAATTACCCAAAGAACTTCAAAGCAAAGCCCGTTTGGATGCTATTCGCAATATTTCAACGGAAGGATTGAAGAACAGTACAGAAGAACCGATGGAAGCCGTTCGTCATTCTGTTTTGGAAACAGCGGGTACAAAATTAACAGATTACAACAAAAAGCATAAAACCGATTTCCAATTAAATGTACAGGAAGGACGAGTTTCTTAATCATACCAGACCGGCAAAAGGCATAAAACAGTACTTGACTTTTGTCGGTTTTATTTTTATTTATTTTTTATTAACAATAAAACAAGGAAGACACAATGGAACAACAATCAAAAACTATTCTAACCGGTGTTAAACCGACCGGTACGTTACACATTGGTAATTACCTCGGAGCCGTTAAACCAGCCATTGAATTTGCCAATAAAGTCAGTGAAAATGATAATCATATCATGTTTGTTGCTGATTATCATGCTGTCAACGCCATTAAAGATGCCCCTTTATTAAATCGTTTAACCAGAGAAATTGCGTGTGCCTATTTGGCCTGTGGCTTAAATCCTGAAAAATCATTGTTTTATAAACAATCCGATATACCGGAACTGTTTGAATTAACAACTATTCTTATGGCATATACACCCAAAGGATTCATGAATAAGGCACATGCCTATAAAGCGGCTGTCGATAAAAATATTGCACGCAATGAGCCGACAGATGCCGGTATCAATATGGGATTGTACACATATCCCGTTTTAATGGCGGCCGATATTTTGGCTTATGATACGGATATTGTACCCGTCGGAAAAGATCAGGTTCAACATGTTGAAATTGCTGCTGATATTGCTGGTTCTATCAACGCATTGTATGAACAGGAAGTTTTAAAAATACCAACCCCATCTTTGAGTGAAACGGCTCAGGTTCTTCCCGGAACGGATGGTCAAAAGATGAGCAAAAGTTACAATAATGTGATTCCGTTATTCGGAACAGATGCTGAATTAAAAAAAGCCGTTATGGGAATTAAGACGGATTGTCAGGACATCAATGATAAAAAAAATCCTGATGATATTTTATTGTATCACATTGCTCGAGGTATCGCACCGACACCGGTTGTTCAGGAAATTGAAACCGGTTTAAAAAATGGAGGTATGGGGTATGGAACAATTAAAAAAATGTTATTGCAGGTGCTCATGGACGAACTGGGTGAAAAACGGGAAAAATACATGTATTACATGTCCCATTTTGATGAAGTTGAACATATGTTGGCTCAAGGGGCTGTTAGGGCTCGTCAAATAACCATACCGGTTTTAAATCGTGTAAAAGACGTTATTTTTAATCGTTAAACAGGAGTTGTTAATGAAAGTTTTTCAGGGATTGGTCGTTTTTTTGCTGTGTTTTTGTTTATCAAGAACAGGAATTGCACAAATAGAAAACGTGGCTGTTTTCGGAACAATGTCATCGCATGTTGCTGATAATTTTCAAAAAGCCGCCTTTCAACTGGGAACAATTTTAGGTAAAGAAAAAAAGACACTGATTTATAATGTAACAACAAGTGGATTATCCGCATCTGTTTTTCAGGGTGCTATCAAGGAAAATGCACGGATTGTTGGTGTAACAACGTCTGATTCATTGGATAAAAATTGCCCGCAAAATCATGTTTGTCGGCAAAATGAACTTGTTATTACGGCTACACAAACAGAACAACGATTAAAAATGTATGAAACAGCCGATGTTATCGTCATTATGCCGGGGGGATGGGAAACACTTGCGGCATTTTCGGATTTTGTTTCCCTTGTTGAACAAGAGGAACAATCTAAAAAACCGGTTGTTTTCTTAAATCCCAACCATTATTGGGATGATTTTCAATATCAAACAGATGAAATGAAACGGCAACACATTTTGACGGATAAGCAATTGGATTATATTGTTTTTGTTGAAAAATCCCGTGATGTTCTATCAACTGCTATGAAAATAAACAAAAAAATAAATCAGAAGAAAACACGTTAGAATATGTATAATGTTTGCTGAAAAATCGGTTTCTGTCCTGAAACCGATTTTTTGGTGTGTTTTATATCCTGCCAAAATGATGCTGTTTAATACCGAATGTTTTTGATTTATCAAACAATGAAATAATATGCAGAAAAAATACTTGCAATGTTATGAAAAAAGAGTAAAATAGAAATAAGAGGTTATCGAAATACGGAGGTTCGAATGAAACGATTTTTTAATTGCTTCAAGTATGTTTGTGTTACTTGCGGCTGTTTGTGTGCTTTTTTGCCGTCAGACACGTTTGCATTCACGATGACGTTTGATCCTGCCGGTAAAATACAGGAAGTTGCGGTCAAAGTTAATCGCTATAATAAAGTTGTCACAGAAAACAGTAATTTAGCTAAAACAACTATACAAGCCAAGGTGAATGGATATACAGCCGTCGTCGGGGATGCGTTGTCTTCTGCTTCACAAGCTGTTTCCGATGCTTATAAAAATGCAACAGATTATGTCGATGGTAAAATTGAAGTGGCTGGTAATGCTGTTATGGACAAAGCCACTGAAGTTGGTGGGGCTATAAAAGATAAGGCAACCGAAGTGGGGGGTGCTGTTGCTGATAGATTTTCTTCCGATACGCCGGGGGAGGGTTTTTCTTTGTCTGAAACAGCCGCCTCTATTAAAGATGCCTATGCTGAATATGGTCAGTACATTGCTCCGGCTGTTCAATTGGCAACAGGGGATTATTTAGGGGCTGCCGCTGGTATTCGTGATCATCTTTATACTAAAGCGGTTGAAGAAGATAAGTTATCTATGTATACGGCCGGTAGTGCTGTTAAAAATTTAAAAAAATTCCTGCAGGATGCGACTGCTGTTGTTGTTGCTGATGCAACGCAGGTCATGAATGGAACATCACAATATAATAAAATTCAAAAAGCCAGCAGTAATGCTGATAAACCCACAAATGTTCGGGAAGATATTGATAACAGTAATGGGGCCGGTTTGGCGTTGAATGTGATGACAAATACGTTGTTGTCGTTGGATATTACGGAGTTATCCATTCAAAGTGCAACCATTTATGATAATATTAACATCATATCGGGAAATACGTCCATCGGACCGGCAAAGTAGAACAAAGGAGAAGAATATGATAAAGAAATATATAAGTCGATTTTTTCTTTGTGTCAGTACCGTTATGTTGTCATATAGTTATCCGGCAACAGCAGTTGTTGTTGTTAATGATGCGAAAGATTTGATTGAGTTGGGCAGGGCGGTTGCAAACGAAGGAAAAGAACTGGCAACAGCCGTTAATACACTTAAAAACTCTACATTAGAATTGATTGATTTGGGTGATTATATGGATATTGTTTTTAATCTTGATTTTTTATCACCTAAGCCTGCATTATCATCTGATGTTGTGGATGCCGTTCCTAAAAATGAGCAAGCCAATACCACTCCTAAATTACCAACAACCGGTAGTGATGCTGAAGGGGGTAAATTTCCTAATCATGCGGCTTCGGAACAATCTGTTAAGAATAACATGCAAGTCCGAGAGGAAACACCTGCTGATGATCCGGTTGGTCAGGTAACCAGTATGATAACGGGAGGTCAAAATAGCATAAAAACAGAGGAAATTACCCGTCGGCATGCCAGATTGGCTCAATCGAAGCAAGCATTTGCTCGGTATGCGTTGGCAACGGCACTGGTTCATCGTACATTAGCATATCGCACATTGCATGAAACAAAAGATGATACACAAGAAAAAGTTAATGCAACCAATACTATTCGAAAAACGCATGAAACTAAAGTGTATGGAAATATGCGTATGGCTGAAACGTACAATCGTCTGCTTATGTCACAAGCGGCAGCGAATGGACTTAATGCGTTTACGGTTATGGATGATGTTGAATCTAAACCAACATTTGATTTGTTGAATAAATAAGGAGGACAAATGAAAACCATTTTCAGATTTTTATCTATCGGTCTTGTTTTTGCTCCTCAGGTTGTTATGGGGCAAATACCTCAGATTATGAATCCCTATCCGATTCAGGAAATGTCTGCTGTTGCAGAACGTGTCATTCAAACGGTCTATTCGGAGATGTCCAATGACAATGATGAAGATAGTTTAAAGTCATCCGAAAAAAAACGGGAACTGCGTGATCCAAAAGTTGATAAAGCCGAAGTTGTTGAAAACAAGGGAAGTGTTGTTAGTTCGGAATTCCCACCATACGGGGATGCCAAGTTACGGCAAGCATTGTCTAAAGATAAACCATCAATTCCGGAAGTGGAAGCTGTTGTGAAGAATACATTTGTTTATAATTCCAAAACGCTTAATTCCAAAAATGATCAACCTGTTGACATGCGTTCAGGTGAAGAAGTTGCTGCCGAAACGCAAGATGGTACATTAGAAAAAATGCAAATTCAAACATTTATTACATTTGAAAATGCCCGTGCATTAGCTGTCCGTACGCTGGACTTGACGGAAAAAGCACAACAAGATCGTCAAGATATGGAAACGGAAACGCACAATCGTTCAACAACTGGCTCTATTCAAAAAGGGTTGTCATCATCAGTTATTTTTAGGACACATATGACCTTAAATGAAATTGCAACCATTCGCAACAGTTACATTGAAATCAATGCTATTAACACTATTCAAGGTGTTGAAGCCCCGAAAAAAGAGGGGTTGGTAGATGGTATTTTAAATACGTTCACAGGAGGCTGATATGAATAAAGCGAGTTTAGGCTTATCTTGTTTTGCTATAATTCTTTCCGTTATTTCAACTGCTTATGGTGTCGGAGAGCCGATTAGTGATACAGATCGGGATGCTGAATCCACAGCAGGTCAGGTTCAATCTCACTCGGAAGGTATTTTGGCAGAAGCCCAACGTCAACAACAGGAAAACTCTCAAACAGCAGAGCATGGTAATGCCGGTTGTTCTGTGAATCCGACTAACACAAAAAATAACAGAGCAATTAAAACGGAAGTTTATAAGCATATATATAATAACGTGCTGGATTACGGAACAGATGAAGCCGACGACATAATTGAACCGAATGTATCTTATACCGTTAATCGCAAAAAAGTTAAAGAAACATTTTTTGCTGCTGTCAAAGATGATTCTGGTTTAACGGATTTTGGTGAACAGGTTAATGCAGTTACACAATTGGCTGGGATTGATATGAGCCAATCAGGCATTTCATCTGACGAGGTTCGTCGTGTTCGGGAAATTCGAGAAGAATATGCCAGTATTGTTGCTGCTAAAAATTTGGAAATTTCTTTAAAGTTAAGACCGAAAATCATTGAGGATATTAAATCCGTGTTTAATGCTGAAACAAAAGGATGTAACCAATTGCATGGTATGTTAATGGAAAACAGAAACATGGGTGCCTTAATCAAAAGCACAACGGCTGATATCGTTATTCAAATTCTGACATTGGAATCATTGGGAGCAAAAATGCTTATGAAGGAAGATGTTGGTTTGATTAAAGTCCCTGTCAATCCCAATACGAAAAAGAAGTAGGAGGAACGAACATGAAAACAATAACATGGTTAAAAATATTTGTTGTTTCTTTAACGCTTTGTTTCTTTTCCGTGTCGGCTTTGGCTGTTATGGAATGTTGTCCGAATCCGCCGTATTGTACACCGACGGAAGCATGTCCGCTGGAAATGCAAGCAGGTATAGCCGGTGCTGAGGGTAATAAATTTATTCAGGCTGCTACGACAGCCTATGAAAAAACGGCTCAAACATATCGTGCGGCCAAACAAAAAATTACAAAAATACGTCGAGATATTACGTCTGCGGCTGGTAAAGTCAAAAATGCCATTGTATCTACTGTTCAATGGCCGTTTAAAAAATTAGGTGAAATAACTGGTATTACCAAAAGCAACAGTTCTACGGATGATGATCCCCAAGGTGTGACACAAGATAAAACGCATGGGGAAGATGTATCTGTACATACGCGTATGGAACGCAATTTAGGAACTTATGATGATGAAACACGGGCTGATTATGCTAGTGAATATTTTGTCGTTCAACGTCGTAAATTTATTCGACAACAGGCAACGATTACACTGATGGCTCGTATGTTGACATTAAAAGCCAACTTTCCGATGATTAAAGACATTTTGGAACAAATTGACGCCCAAGTTGAAAAAGATGAGAGTAATACCGGTTCTTCCGGTGATGATAAAATGTCAACGGATAAAAATGAGTTGGTTGTTTTGCGTTCAAACGAACAATTGCGTTTAGCATGGTTTGAATTGTTGGGTTATCAAAAAATGATTGAGGCTGTTAAATTGGAATTTGCTGCAAATCAGGCTATTTCCAGTATGAAAATTGTCAAAAAAGTGCCAAAAATTTCGGCGAATAAGGGGAATGCCGGTTCGGTTGATACGGGGGACAAAAAATGAAATACAAAACACATTATCGATTAAGTGCCGTATTTTATGGCACGTTTTTAGGGCTGAGTTTGATATTAACATTGCCGACGTATGCTCAATTGGAACAGGTTCAACCATGGCTTCCACCCAAGCGAGAACACAAAGTGCCGGAAGATTATCGTACCTATTTAGTTAAGGCAATGCACATACATTCAACACAGTTTTTAATCAATAATTACATGACGACACAACATACAAACACACAGTTTGTTGAACAAAAAAAGAAACTTGTTGAAGATCAAATGAAAGCATTAACGGAATGTAATATTAAACGATTAGAAGGTATTTATAAAAATCCGACCGAAGCATGGCAAAACATGACAGCAGAATTTGACCGTCAGGAACAAGATTTAAAAATATATGTTAATTCTTCCATTCCGACGACACAACAAAATACACCTGAAAATGCTTTTCCACATTGGCGTTTAGGTCGGGATGTGTTAATTGACGTTTATCAAAATCCGGAAAAGTACGGTGAAGTCTATGATAAAGAAAATGGATTCAAACGGTGGAAGGATCAAGATTATATTTATGCCGAACAAGTCAATAATTTCTTGATTGATATTGCACAAATGTTTGGTGTTAACGGAGCCATACAAGGTATATCCCGTGATAATTCTTATGAGCAAAATGCCACGGCATATCAAACATTTTTAGCACGGATGAAACAGACAAAACCTGCTGTTTTTGCTCGTTTGGGAACTGAAATGTTATCATTTCCCAAACCACCGAAGCCGTTGCCACCGGCTAATGAGATTATTAAATTAACACAGGAATCATCACAAGGGTTGTTGTTTCCTTCTATGCCGGAACCATGGTCATACTACATAAAAAATAAAAAAGTCAAACGTTTACCAAATGGTGAAATGAATGAATATTATCAACCGGATTCACTTCAGTTAAGAGTAAGCGTCGGTTCGAAAAATTTAGATAATCGTTTTGCCGTTTATCAACAAAAAAGAACAGATGTTGAAACCACTTATGAGTTGTTGCGTATCCAGCAAGAAGCACAAAAAGATTTCGGCAATCAAATTGCTTCTAATTTATCGGTTTTGGGTATTACGGCACCGTTTAATCCAAATGATTTAACCTCTTTGAGGCAAGAACTCATTAAACAAAAAAAATCCGCTATTCAAGAAGCACGGGCTTTGTTGAAAGAAACAGCCATGTATGAAGTTTCTAATACATCAAATAAACTTAACAAGTTTCGTTCGTTGACTATGACCGATAAAATAAAAGCAATAGATGAATTGGATAAAAATTCACCGGAATATTCAACAGCGTTAACGTTGTTGAACGCTAATCAACGGCAACTGGATGAACAATTCATTAACGCTATGGAAACGGATATTGAGGGAACAGCGTTGTTAACGGATATTAACGCTAAAGATGTTGATCAGTTGATGAAAGGGGCTTTGGCACAAAAGGCATTGGTTGAAACCGTTTATCGGGAACAAGAAAAAACGCTTGAAAAAGAACGTAACAAAAAAATGGATGCTGATTGTTTAAATGGGGGCTTATAAGATGTCAGACAATCAAAAAAGTGATTATAGCACGGCAGAGGGTATTGCTAAATTTTGGATGATTATTACGGCTGTTATTGTTGGTGTTAATTTGATTTTGATTTTAACACTTGTTCAAATGGCTCCAAAATTAAAAGTCATTGCTCAAATTGCGACAGAAAATCCACGCGAGTCAAAAGATTTATTATACATGGAACCGTTTTCCAAAAATGCCGGTGATAAAAAACTGATTGATGAAACGTTGATTCGGTATTATATGGAGATGCGTCATACAACATTTCAGGATAAAGATGAAATGAATAGACGTTGGGGGGCAAGAGGACCGATTGCACAATTATCCTCCACTTCGGTTTACAAAAAATTTTCCAACGGGTTAAAGGACAGAATTACGGCAATTAACAGTTCCCATGGGACGACAAGTGTTGATATTCTATCGATTTCCCGCATGGATAACATTTTTACGATTGAATTTGATATTTATCATTACAGTCGAGGGTCTATACAATCGAAACGTCGGGTTGCCGTTGTGAATGTTAAATTCAGTCCGTCCCGACGATTTTTCAGAAAAAGTTACTCTAATCCATTCGGTATGTATGTTGATTCATATGAAGAAACGGAGAAAAAGAAGTAATTTATCATTTTTTGTTTGATTATTTTATTTTATATGCTATTGTAAAGACACTAACTATAACAAGTGAGGTAAAAAATGAAAAAGAAAATAGTTTTATTAGCATTTTTAGGTTTAATTGCTTTTGTTGCTGCCTGTGGTTCCGTTTATGAAAAAGAACCTGTTGGTATTGGGGCCGATTATTCTGAATTGAAAAAATCACCTTGTGCTTGTTTGCAACTTGAAAAAGTACCGGCTGTACCGGAATGGTTTTTATAATTACAGAATGATTGTATCGTAAAAACGGGGGAATTGATGGCAGAACAGGAATTTGATTCTGATGTAAGAAATGAGGATATTTCTGAAGAAGGAATGCGTGAACGACGTTATCTGTGGATGGCTCGTACATTTGCTCTTATTGCTGTCGTTTCATTGTTGAGTACGTTCATGTTAATCGGAGCCTTGTATTCATTGTTGCCGATTGTTCGTGTTCAACCGTTTTACTTAACATCTCTTAGTAAAGAGCAGCAGGTCATTAACGTTGTTCGTCCGAATTTTCAGCAATTGGATATGAAAGCCTTAACACAATCTTTTATTCGCCAATATTTGTTGGCTCGATTGTCCATCGGCTCAAATATTGCTGAAATGGAACGGCGTTGGGGTCCTGACGGAATTGTTTATTGGATGAGTGAAAGCGTTGTTTATAAAGAATTTGGGACATACGCTGAACGGGCTTTGAAACAGGCTCGCTCCGATGGGTTGACTCGCAACGTCAATATTTTAAACATTGTTCCGTTTCGGACAGGAACAAAAGGGCAAAATGTTTGGCGTGCAGAAGTTGAATTTACCGACATGAAGTATGGTGAAACAGAACCGGTTCGGTCTCGTTACGTTATCACGATGAATGTTACGTTTCGTGCCATTCGTAAGGGGTTGACATGGGAACGCCGATTAAAAAATCCTCTTGGATTTATGGTGTTGATGTTTGGTATTCGAAAACAAGATTAACTGAGTTATTTACTATATGAACAGGGAAAGGTATTTTCCCTGTTTTTTTTTATGGAGCGAGAGGCAAACTCATATAAATATTGATATGACACACATACAATCTTTAATCTTACTAATATTGACAACAATTGAACAGTTTTGTTTTTTTATCTGTTATGTTAAATAACAAGTTACCTGATAAGAAGGATATGAAGCAGTTAATTTGCAATACAAAGTACTCTTTATATGCTCTTTAAACCGATTGGATAAACCCCTTGTCAATGCAGAATATCTCTTTTTGTTTTAAATACCTATATCTTTGTAAGGGTTGTAACTCTTACAAAGATATAAGTTGTCAAAATAAAATTATTTAATACAGTAAAAAGTTTCTCCATCCTGTAATATTTGGCGTTGACATCCGTCAGTCGTACACAGGTTTTTTGCCGAACTTGAATTGATAATTTCAATATCATCAGAGACTGTGCATTTGATACTGTTACCATTTTTATCAACAAAATATCCTCTGTTTGGTTTTATGGAACAATACCAAATTATTTTGCCATCAACCGTTTCCGGAAAAGCAACTCGGTTGCATGCTTCACATTGTTGATGATAAATAGATTCTTCTCCGATTTCTTGTTTGCTATTGTTTGTTGTACATGATTGACAAGCACCATTTTCGGCTCGTTGCCATTCAAAACCAATTGAACAGTTATTAGGAACACAATATATCATACCAGTGGAAACTTGCGTCATTAATTGTCTGTTATCACATGATTGGCAAAGATATTCTTTGCCTTGATAAACACCTGATACTCCCCGATTATATGAATTTTCGCATTTTGTGCAACCATACTTTGTATTTAAAAATTCAACCGTATTTTCACATTGTCCAAAGTGACACATGGGATCGGCAAACCGTCGTTTGTGACAACTTTTACATTGAGCAAGCGTTGTTTCAACGGAACGACTTTCATCACAACGATAGCAACCGGAATGATACCATTCTTGAACATAACCGCCACCATTTTCCGGATGATCGTCATATTCACCATCTAACCATTTTTGAGCATATGCCTTTAATTCCGGATCTAAATTATCCGTCAAAACATATTTTTCCGAACTGTTGCAAATACCGGCTACACCAGGTTGAATTGGAAAGCAATATGATTTTTCTGTAAAAATACGATTATTACATCTCAAACAATCTTCTTTGCTGATAGGGGTATGAAGACCTTTATCATTGCATGAGGTGCATTCACCATAAGTATTTCTGAAATATTTGATGTTGTTTTTATCAGGGCATTGTATTTTTCCGACACATCTTCCGTTGTATTGATATCTGGGATAAGCTGTATCTTTGCAAGGATTATCACAGTGTTCGGCATCTAAATATTCATTACCATATCGACCATCATCATTATTGCAGGCATGACATACCCCGAATTCATTTTGCCATTGATTTGCAGGGCAATTTTGATAACAAAGTGTTTTTGTTACAACGCCGTTAGCATTTTTTTTCTGATGAACCCATTTGGTTTGAGTGGTGCCTGTTTGACTATATGAACCATTATTATCTTTAAGACAATTTTTCGTACAACCGGATGCCACATCTGATTCGATTTCTGTCCATTTATCAGTACAGGGAACGCATTCTCCTTTAACATTCATAATTTTCCCTGTCTGACAGCCGCCTTCTTTCGGTAAGCAATAATTATAATTATTGATACGGCGACCGCAGTTTAAACACAATGTTTTTAGCGTTTCATTCGTACCGATATATGTATTTTGTGTTAGCGAATCACATGCAAAACATTCACCTGTTTCATTTTGCCATTGGCGTGTGCAATTTTCAGAATCAGGTGCATCAGAACAGATACTGATTTGTTCTTGTGCATTGTTTGGTTGTTCACACATCGGATAACAATACTCACCGGATACGTATCTTTTTGTATAAGTTGTTCCGATTTTTTCGGGACAAGACGTACATGAATCTGCCATTTTTAATGAGGCAATTGTCAACATGCGAACACGTTCATTGCGTTTATCCGTGCAATCGTAACAATGAGGTCCATTATCTTTCACACCTTTAAATTGATTGCTCTGACAATCAACATCCAGTGAACAATATGTTGTCAACCAACCATAATTATAGGTAAATCTTTTGGGATTGCAGGCTTTGCATTGCTTTGCACCAACTGGATCATTGTAAACAATCCGATGTGTTTGTGTATTTAATGTTCCATCATCATTCAAACAATCTACACAGCCACCCGAATTGAGTTGATAATTAACGCCAGTGACACAACCAACACTACAATATGTAACACCATTATTATTTTGAATAATTTGATGATTAGAACAAGCGTTACATTGTTCAATACCTGTTAATTCGTCTTTGATGTTTAATTCTTCAAATTCGAACAAACTTTCATCGATAATAATACTTCCGGAATCGGAGCAGGGAATGCAAAAACCATTTTTGGAACGAAATGAGACACCAATTTCACAAGTTGCCGGAGGTATTACGCAAGTATTGTTTAAGTCATTGCAAATTTTACCTTTCTCACAATGTTCATTCGTAACGCAGGCAACACATTTTCCGCCCTCTCCATCGTCTAAACAATGAGGGGTTTCATCAAGTCCATAACATTTATCACGACATGTCATATTGTTATCGCAGGTATAAGGGGAACATAAACCCGCACAATCTTCTTCTTCAACACAATGTTGGTCATTTTTATCTGTATGTTCCGAATCTAAAAATGATGTAAAAACGATTGTATTGTCTGTTTCATCTTCCCCACAGATAGAAGCAGAACCTGTATATTTAACGAAATCCCCGTCCCCTTGGGCAACTTGCACAAATTGTATGCCTTGAATAACACCGTTTAAGTTCATGTTCACAACATTTTTACACACACGGGAAGAAACACCTTCAACATACGTTTTAAAGGCGACATCGGGGTGTGACGTCATATAAATCGGATAACCCGTTCCCGTTATATCCGGAAATTCATTGAAATCCGTTCCGTCTTCACTCGGTTCGGGCAAAGGCATCTCCTGATATTTATGCCAGATATCATTCGCACGCAGGTTCACTTCATACACAATGTCGTTTGCCCGATACTTATCCATAGCAAAAGAATACCCATAAATCCCACCGGCTGATAAGACCCCCATCACAGCCAAAACACCAAGGATTTCAACCATACTGCGACCTTGTTGGGCTGATGTTTTAGCATTAAATTGTTTCAAAAAAGGCAATTTGCGAATCATAAAACCTCCATTAAAATAGTCTCAAAAAATCAAAATGTTCTCTTTAAAAAACGTGTCAAAAAAAGGTACGTTTTTTTGACGCTTTTTTTTGATGGACGACATGTGTTTGTAATGGGGTAAAAAAGATATAAAAATCAGATGATTACATTTTTTAGTTGACAAGAGGTATTTTGCATCATAATATGGGAAAAATAACGTACCTTTTTTTGACACGTTTTTTTAAGAGAAGGTTTTGATTTTTAAATGTTATTTTTGAACAGGTTTTGCCGTTTGCAAAGGGCTTTTTTTATGTAAAATTGCCGTTTTAAACACAAAAAAATGAATCGTTTTTATCTCATCAGATTTTGTATCTAAACATTACTGAGAGGAATAATATGATAATTCAATCTTTGAATAACATAACTTTATCTCGAAAAGATTGCTTCACGACGTTTGCCATGACGGCAGATACTTTTATCAAAATAAAAAATCCCACATACAACTGATGTATGTGGGATTACGAAAAATCAATTCGTTATTTACCAATAAATTCTTTACCGCCCAAATATGGTTGCAATGCTTTCGGTATCCGAATAGAACCATCAGCCTGTTGATGATTTTCCATGAATGATACCAAAATACGAGGCGTGGCTAAACCGGTATTATTTAATGTGTATGCATAACGAACTTTACCCGTTTCCGTTTCACGATAACGAATATTTGTGCGATGTGCCTGCCAATCCAATAACGATGAACAACTATGCGATTCACGATATCTGTTTTGAGCCGGACACCATGCTTCAATATCATTCATGCGATACTTTCCAGCCCCCATATCACCCGTACAACAGGCCACAACCTGATACGGAATTTCAAGAGCCTGCATAATTTCTTCAGCATTATTTAATAAAAATTGGTGAAAATTATCCGATTCAACAACATCCGCTTTACAAATAACATATTGTTCAACCTTGGTAAATTGATGTACACGGAAAATACCCCGAGTATCTTTACCGGCTGCCCCTGCTTCTCGACGGAAACACGGTGAAAAACCGGCATACATAATCGGCAAGTCCGTTTCTTTTAAAATTTCACCGGCATGAATGCTGTTCAAAATACATTCAGCCGTACCTGCTAAATATAAATTATCTTTCGGCAAACTGTAAACCGAATCAACGTCAAAAGGAAATTGTCCCATATTATAAAGAGCGTTTTCAAATGTCATAGCCGGAACGCTCATAATCGTAAACCCTTTATTCATTAACGTGTTTAATGTAAATTGCCACATAGCCATTTCCAGTTGAAGCAATTCACCCCGAATAGAAGATGAGCGAGTTCCACAAATTTGCGGAATCCGCTTAAATTCACCCCAACCATGCATTTCCATCAATTCAACATGATCTTTGAAGTCAAAATCAAATTCTCGAGGTGTTCCAACTCGACGAACAACAATATTTTCTTCATCACTTTTACCTTTAGGAACATCAGGAGCCGGAATTGTCGGTGTTTTTTGAATCAAAGATTGGAACTGTTCTTCCAACGGTTTTAATTCAGCCGAAATTTCAGAGGCTTTTTGCCCCGATTGACGTGATAATTCCTTAATTTCATTTTTGCGTTCCGGCGTTGCTGTCGGCATTTCACGACTGAGTGCATTACGTTTTTGCAATTCAGCTTCCATCGCCTGCTTCAAGGTAATAATTTGCTTATCAATTGATAATAACAAATCAATATCAAGATCAATACATTTGTCAACCAAAGCCTGTTTGACAACATCAGTCTGTTCACGAATAAATTTTATATCAAGCATTTTTATTTTCCTTTTGTTCAAGTATCATTTTTTGTAGTTTTTGCAAATCGGCCCACGCATTTGTTCGATAAGATTGCCCTTTGACAACCATATCTGGTCCGAATGTAACAATAACGGGGATATTTCCCTGTTCTGTTGAATAATACAACGATTGCTGGCGTGCTTTAGGAACACTGTCGATATCAAGTAAAGCCTTGGTTGCCAACGAACCGAAAATTAAAATAAAACGAGGTTGCAATAACGCTATCCGACGTTTAAAAAAAGGCAAACACACAGCCACTTCCGTTTCCGTTGGTTTCCTGTCCCCCGGCAAGCGCCATGGAATAAGTGGTGCAATGTATGTATTAACAGTCCAATCCAATTGAATGGCTTTCAACATTTTAAATAGTAAAACACCCCCATCCCCACTGCCCAACTGACCGGCTTTTTCGTCCGCACTTTTCGGCGTATCTATGACACATAAAACATCCGGGTTCCTATCAAATCCCATGCCATCTAACGTATGTACTGCTGTTTTTTTAAGAGAGCATCCGTCAAAACAATCCAAAGCCTGTCTTAATTGCGATAAATCCATTGCCGATAACGATAATTGCTGTGCTTGTGACACAAATGAATCTTCAGCAGATACAACAGGAACATTCGCAGGAACAACCGTTGGCGTCAATTGAACACGTTGTTGCATCCGGTTGGTACGACTTTGAAAGTGATTTACCGGCGTTTCGGAAACACCCTCATCAATGCCGGACAGAAAAAACCATTTTAAAATATCAACTTGATTCATTTTTTTCTTCTTTTTTAATTGAAATAATGATAACATATTTTTATTCTAAAAGTAAAGTATTTTTAAACAGGAATAAAATCATGCTATTAAAAAAAGGATTTCTTATCAGTTTGTGTGTGCTAGGGATTAGTTACGGTTGTTATTTTTTGTATCCACATGCCCAACAATATTGGCAAAAAAGGTTCAAGCAGTATATTGAAGAACAATTGGCTGAAACCATTCAACTCAAAACCACACGTGTCATTCCAGATGATGCCGATTTAGGTTCATATTTAGCCGGTTATTTTGCCAAACAGGATAAAAACTATCATTACGCCTCGCACTATTTTCAAAAAGTCCTTCAAAAAGATGAAAATTACCATGATATCAAAAAAAATCTGTTCGTTTATCAAACAATTACAGGAGAAATTGACAAAGCCATTCCCTTAGCACATCAAATTGTCAACTCATCTGAAAATATTTTTTTGGTATCACCAATTTTAATCGCTGATTTTTTTAGCAGAAACGAATATCAAAAAGCATTGGATTTTTTAAATACGGCCCAATCTTCCTATGCCGATACATTCACAAAACCATTACTGTCTGCTTGGGCTTATGCCGGTTTAAATCGTGAAAAAGAGGCTTTTGATGCACTCAATGAACTGACAGCAGAAGAATTTAAACACATTTATCTGTATCACAAAGGACTTTTGCTGACGTATTTCAAAAAATACGATGAAGCCTTAGTTTTGTATCAAAACATGTCACCCAATCAAATTTATTCCATCAACACACTAACATCCATTGTCGATGTTGCATTAAAAAACGGGCAAATCGTATCTGATGATTTGATAAAAAAACTGTTCGTACCTTTCTTTCAACAAAGTTTCCAAGCATATGACATATATCGTCACTTTCAATTAGAGCCGATATCAACACCCCAAGAAGCCGTTGCCGAAGTCTATCAGACTTTTTCAACGTATTTTTACCGAAATGATATGCCCGAAGTCACTTTAGCATTAAATAATGTAGCACTTTATTTGAATCCGAAATCGAATCTCATCAAATTATACGTTGCCGAATCATACGATAGCATTGATATGTTTGATTATGCTCATAAAATGTTTCATACAATTGACCATAAAAGTAATTTAATTCTGTCTAAAATGGCATTGAATCACATGAAACAAGGTCATTACGAACAAGCAATCAGCATGTTTGACAATTTACTCAAAACAAATCCAAAGGATTATTTTCTGCATCAGCTTATTGCACAGTCATATATGGAAATACAAAAACATGAAAACGCATTAGAACATTTAAAACAAGCATATTATTTTTTATCTCAACAAAAAAAGACACATGAACTCATCGAGGTCTTGTTATTACAGGCTCAGATATATGACCATTTGAATCAAACCGATAAAGCCATTGCTACATCATATGAAGCCTATCATTTGGCTCCCGCAAACGCATTTGTACTTAATTCGCTGGGATATCAGTTAATTGATTATAATCTTGATGTATCGAAAGGATTGGGTTTTGTTTTACAAGCACATCAAATCATGCCGGATAATCCTCAAATTTTAGACAGTGTCGCATGGGGATATTATAAATCCGGTGATTATTCCAAAGCATTAAAATACGCTCAAAAAGCCGTCAGGGATATGCATTCCAACGCTGTTTTGTATATGCACTTAGGAGATATTTATCTGGCATTACAACGCAAACAAGAGGCTTTTTCTTCTTACCAAAAAGCACTCAAAGCCGATGATGAAAGAACACCACAAATTGAATCACTTATTCAAAAGAAACTTGATTCATTACAACCAGAAGAATAATATCCTCATTCATCAAGAAAACAAAAAAAACCGATGTGAAAAACACACCGGCTTTTTTGTTTCGACAAACTGATTAAGCGTTTTCGTTTTGACCTTTTGCCGATAAAACACCTCGTGGTAAATTTTTACCTTCCAAGTGAGCCCGACGCATCATACGTCTGACTTTTTCATAATTTTCCTGTGTTTCACGAGAAATAAGGTATGTTTCTTCTCCATTTGTATCAACAGTTTGAAATTCAATTCCGTGTTCTTGGAATAAGTTCGCCAAAACAAAACCTTCCCGTGCAGAGACTTTTTCCGCCGCACTCATGTTAACACCAATACGATCTTCCCCTTTATATATTACAGGTTGGAACAATTCCATTTTGTCCAATGATGCCAAGATACTTTTCGGATAACGAGTCGTACTTGTTTTGGAAACAACCGTATCTACATCAGCACTCATTTCTTCCCATTTGCCTTTCGTATCAACACCCATACGTTGAATCGGTTTAACTGTTTCCGGATCTAATACAACTATTTGTATTTCCATGGCTTTATTCGGTATCATTTGCGATTTGCCATCACTGAGATATTGAGCAATATGCAACATATCATCGTGTGGTTCTAACATATCCTGCGTTACAACAGGTGCAGCAAAAGCATTAAAACCTAATACTTCTTGAATTTTTTGTAGCCGTTCAGGTAATTGTTCATTGGGAACCGTCTCCGTTAAAGCACGATAAATATCCGCTATCGGATATTCATTCATATACCAACTGACTAACTCTTTAGAAGTCCGAACCAATTGTTGAAGTGTTCTTTTTTCATCAGGAATAGTCGGCAATTTTTTCCGAACATCAACCGGTGGTTGTTTACCGTCCCGATAGTAGGCATAAACTTCATCATGTGCCTTTTTATGCTGTCTGCGACATCTTATCAATGTTTCATATTCAGATAATTTTTCTTGCAATTCAGGATGGTGTGTATCACAAATACCCGTTACACCATTATTTACCAAATCAACAATATGCTGATATCTATCCGTTACCCGTTCCGAGTCAATATTGGTAATTACAGCCGAATTTTTAACAGAATGAATAAACTTTTGAGCAACATCAATAAACGCATCTAATTCAGCCGTTGTCACAGAAACACTGTCGATATCACCGTTAATACCATGTATAGCACACAAAGCCCCAACCGGACCATAATCTTTCATACATCTTTCTTGTTCCAAGGTACGTGTTCCATCAACAATATTTTCCAATGTTCGTACATCAGCCCGATATGATTGCAGGCAATCTGTTAAAACTTCCCGTGGTTCAAAAGTAAACCCTGTTAATTCAGGAAGCGTTCGTGAACTAAAATTCTGACCCATCGAAAATAAAATCGTATCAACAACCCGAAGACGTTCCCTATCGGCATATTTAATCCGAGATACACCCAAAGCATCATGGAGGTCTGTTTCCGGTGCAATTTCACCAAATCTTTGCCGACGCAAAAAATCCAATGTGGAACGAACCAGTTCAACATCTTTTGTATCGATTTCAGAAGCAACAAGTTCTACAAACTGATCCATTGTGTAATATTGGTCGTTTAAACGAACACAATCTTGCATTGTCCACGCTTCTTCACTTCCTTTTGTATAATCAACACCTAAAACAGCATTTTGAGAAACAGATAAATACGCCCCTTTCCCATATTGCATATGTTCATTCAATTTGGTACCCGCAACACGCATTTCCGGAACGTATCCGCCGTTAATGGTGTTATAATAACAATAAACCGGTTTTTGTTGTTCTTCCATTTTTATCTCCTTTTCTCACTAAATCGGAACAATTTATATCCATATATCTTATATATTAGCATATTTTAAAATTTTGTCAAATATTATTTTTGAATATGTGCATCCCGAATAATTTTAATAACATCATTACTTATTTTACCATTTCGGCTCATATATCCTGTCGGCAAATCACAATCTTTCAGTCGTTTCGTATCAACTTCACCAACTGATAAGATATCTGTTGTTGTTTGAACGAATGTCATCAGTTGATCTTGAATTTTCGCCCATTTATCCGTAAAATCAGTAATTGTTTGCGTCAACATACGTTGAATTGGTCTTTCAAAGAATGTCAATTTATTATTACGACGGATGAATGCCAACCGGAACAACGGTACCTGTATCAATGGTAAACGAGCCGATATCTGCTGGGCAAAGGCATCCGGTAACCCTGTTTTAGATAAGTAGGTAATAACATCCTGCGTCATCTCAGATGTTTGACGACCCGATTGCACTGCTTGAATAAACGATTTTCCCAATTGACATAAGTTGCGTGACAATAACTGTCTTACTTGCGGATTTTGAACAGATTTCATACAAGCATGTATATGATCTAATGGAAAAACATCTTTTGGCATGAATAACATCTTTACTAACACCTGATTGTATGCCATTCTATCTTTCAATCCCAAAGAGTGTGAAGTTGTCAAAACATCATCTATTGCTTTTGTTAATGGTTTATCTATCGATGACGTTTCTTTTTGTATCAAACCAACATCCAAAGCCCCCTGTGGCATAACGGTTTGAATGATTTCCTGTTCTAATTCGAAATGAGGAGTTCCCATCCCGGCAATGATTTCAGGATGAATATGTCCGGTCTGCCTCAACAATTGAATGGACAACGGAACAATTTCATCAGACGGAATATCACTCGAAAAATGCGTTAAATTCGCTAATGCCCGTTCAACTTTGGATATATAAGATGACACTCGACCTGTTTTTTCATCTCTTAATTCATAAACAGCTGAATTAAAACAAAAACTTAACAATTCTTCTTTCGGAATCGTTAAAAATTTATCAATATCTCTGCTTTTTGGAAATAATGCTTTCAAAACATTGATTTTATCTTTCTCTTGCGATTCGGATAACGTCATTAAAGCACGCATCGTCTTATAAAGAGCCTGCCCAAACAAACGCATATCGGCACGTCTTGGTGTGCGAATAGACATCGAACCGGTATCAAACAAATTGATTTGTGTTTGATTACCTGATAACGGTTGCACTTTTAACTGTCCCGTATGTCGGTCATCATCAAAAACACTACCAGCAAGTATCGTTCTTAAATTAAGAATAAAATTCGCTTTAGCAACGGCTTTTTTGTATCGTTTATCTTCCTCTGTTTGCAAAGGTAAATCATCATAATCATACCCATGAGCCCGTTCCATAATTTTAAAACTTTGTGAATATTGTGTATTAAAATCCTCAACACGGACATGATACGGACCTATCGGTTTTTTCCATGACATTGTTTTAAATGTAAAATGGTACCCATCAATATCCATACAAATATGATCATACAACCGACGGGCTAATCGCATTTGAAGATAACCGACATTACCATTTAATTCAATATCATTCATTTCGTGTGCCTGTTCAATGGCATCACGAATAATCAGTAATAAATGTTCTTGTGTCGGATCGTCTTTGAGTGTCTTTTCCAGTGCTTTTTTCAGCCGTTCATATGTCAACTCTGCTTTCAAAGCCGATTGATTGCGAGATACGGATAAAACTTCTTCATCATTCAATTCATACGTCAAATAATGCGAAGCAGAACCCAATGATTTACCCAAACCGTTTTGACGAATATAATCCATCAGTTCCGGATGATATTCCGCCATCATACGAAATACTTCTGCCCGTGACGGACGAGAGGCATGATTCGTCAACTGTTTCAATTCTTGGCGTATTTCTGCCGGAATGGCATCATGAGACGATAAAAACTGACCAACTTTAACCCCGGCCGGACCTTGCGACTCCAAAAATAAACGAATAGTTTTCGCTACATTGACTTCTTCATGTTCCCGTTTTGGCTGAACACCTAAACAACCGGCTAATAAGAAATCAGCTTCATACATTTCATCCTGATGAACAGCAGTGCTATAATTTTTCAGTGCATTATAAAACGAAGAACGATTTTCCATGTCAATTGGCAAAATACGGTTAATCATGTTATCTATTCGTTCATCATTTCCGTAAGCCGTTTCAAAAAGAGATTTCAACATCACAACACGTAATTCAAAAGCCGTATTCCAGAAAATATCATGTACATTTTGCATATATTCTGTTGAAAACTCAATTTCAGATGCCTTAAAATATTGAAAATTAAAAGAATCAAAACAAGACTGCATTTCTTGTTCCAATCGTTTAACCCGTTCCGGAGTGGCTTCATGCAATAGAAAATCAATCATACTTCTCGTGGCATCCGGATGCCTTGACAGTGATATAAACAAAGCATTCAACCCAATACCACCCAATCTGATTTTATGTTTATCAGGTAAACCATTTTGCAATATATCTACATCTAACAAATATGACAACCGTTCTTGCGAAACCAAAGCTTCCTGCAAAGACTTACTCAGAGATGCCTGCGTGTCTGCCGGTAGCGGGAAATATGTGTACCCATGCAAATCAACTTGATCTTTTTCATTATACTTTGACTTGTGCTTACAACCTTTTTTAGATTTTCTTTTGTTTTTTAACTTGCGAATATACGGCTCCATGCGGGCAATATAGTCTGTTGACATATCATCTGGTTCACCCATAATTTCTGCAACAGCCTGAACCCACATATCCTGAAATTGCTGATTAAGAGAGGGGAATGATACATCTGCTCGTGATGATAACAACAGAAACGACAATTCTTCCCGTATTTGTGGCGTTTGTTCACGCAATTGTTCTAAAATAAAATTTAAAATATTTTTTTGTAAAACACCATTACGTGGGAAAGCCTTTCTACTTACTAACCAAATATATGTTTGCACATTTTCCCGAACGGGTCTATCCCACATATGAGGTTGTTTATCCAAACCCAATACAACATGACAAGCATTATCAGACAATGCACCATGAAAACCGTCTTTCCGATTCCATACACATGCAAGCAAATTTGTTTTTTCACGCCAATCAGACACATCACATAACGCATGCCGATACCGCTGTAAAACCTCTTTTGGAGCAAAATCAGCCACTTCCGTACGTTCTGCCGATGATACGATTTCATCAGAGTAATAGGACATAGTACGCATAGCCGATCTAATATTTGTATTCCAATTTTCCAATTCATTCAGGTTATCAATGTAATTGTGTAAAAGACCGACCTCATTTTCTTCGATTCCTTTTACTTTAAACAATTCATATTCATACTCAGAATTAAAACCTCTTGAATCTTTCAAATGGAAAAAAACCTCTGCCGGAACATCCGTATGCCCCTGTTCAATATAATCACGAATAATATGTGTAAACAACATTTTGTAATGAAGTTGTTTCCAATATGGCCATTTTTGGTCTTGAGAATCAATATGTCGATGATATTGTTGTAACAGAAATGTTAAATCAGATCCTGTTTTGACCGGTTGGTAAAAATCAAACAATTTAGACAATAATGCAGGGGCTTCTTCATAGATACGAATGATATCTGTATGAGATAGACGCCAAAAAAAGGATTCATCGATAAAATCAATATAAGGTTTTTGTGCAAACATGCGCCAAAACAAACGACTATATTTTCGATCAATATAATTATCTAATCGTTCTTGAATAGGCTCACTTGTCTTTTCCCCGAATGAGTTGATAATTTCATGTTCACCTGTTGTATACCAACAGTCTCCCGCCAAAAAATAAGGACACCTCTCAAATGAACGGACAATTTTCTGTGCCATTTCAGGATTTGTCAATCCACTTTTACCTAAACGCAAATAGCCTTGTAAAATTTGATCAACGATAAGCACTTTCGTCGAAAAATCAAATAAAAACTGTGTAGGATATTTTGTTTCAATATCTTGATTTTGTTGAATAATCATCTGTTCTGCCGGCACTCTGTCCGCCACATCAAAATACCAAGGCATGTTTTGAGGCAGAAAAGGGGCTTCTCTAAAATTTATTCTCCATGAAGAATACATGTTTAAAACGTATGTTCTTAATTTTTCAATATCGTCAAACATATCCATATCCGGCGTACGCTCAGCCAATGCATCCAACCGTCTTTTAATGTCACAATGAACACGTGTATGTAATAATCTTGTTTTTTTATCAAATAAATCCTTGTAATACGGCTCAATGTGTTCTTGTTCCCATAAACGGATTGTTTTGTCTTGACCAGAAAATGTTTCCTGTTCTACTTTTTCACCAAAAACATTTTTTTCGGACATTCTTAAATGGATAACCTGCTCCTCAACGTCTTTAACAATACCCGTTTTCAAATCATAGTAATATTTACCATAGCCCCGATGCGAAAGACCAACACAATATGACATATCAGCAAATTCATGTATATCTGTCATTGTAAGAGTTGATTCACCGATACCGTTTGTTTCGGACGTTAGCAGATTATGACGAGATGTAGATGTATCAAATGACGGATAGTAAAATACATTTGTATCATAATATCCTAAGGTTGATAACAACATGCGTGCCGGTTCCTGATGCAACTCGGAAACAGACACATCGTTCCATGAACGTTCAAGAGGCATTAAATTCTGCTGAATTAAATCATAAAGCGGAAAAACCTTTCCTTTTTTTACCTGCAATGGTGGAGCCAACAAAAAACGAGCCGTATTAAAACGCATATAATGACATTTCAACATATTACGCAACCGTTTTAAAGGTTTCTGTAATCGTTGATCCTGTAAAGCCTCTGATGTAATGGTTTCCGGATGTGTTAACAACTGCCAAATATAGGCACGACAAATTTTTAATTCTTCCGGCAATTCATTTTCAATTTCATAATTATGACTGCCGAATAATTTACCACCCAAAGAGTTTTTAGAATTATGGTAATTAAAATCAAAATTACCCGCTACAATATTAAATAAGGAAACATGCAAATGATACGCTTCCTGATGAGCATCACCATCACCATATAAATCGGCCATACTATCCCACACACGCCAAAGTGGTAATGATGCCACCCTATCAGAAAACGCCTGAATAAATTTTTCACGATATGCCGGATTGAGCAAACCGGTCACATGCTTATCCTCCCCACCATGAGATATATCATCAGCCAGTTCAATATCAAGATAAGATTTCTTGTTAAAATAGGCCAGCAAAACCTTTTCCCAAATATCGCCGGAAAGACCATTTTGATATGTTTTAACAAATACCTGCAACGACTTCAACCGTTCCATGCAGTCCGTTAAATTATCAGTATTTATATCCTCATCTAAAAATGACATAACACGATCAACAACCGACAGGCTCTTAATCATTTGCATCATTTCAATATCAAGGGGCGTATTATCTAATCCGACATGATCTACAGCATGTTTTGTCAACCAAGCATCATTAAAAGTATGACGGACCGTCTCTGCCGGATGCACATCAAAGATACGAGCAACATCCTTTTGCCAATACTGTGGATGTCTGTCAGACCACTGTTTCAGTTTTCGCATAATTTTTTGCAAATTACGAGGATGATAACCGGCATTACGCATATGCGACATAGCAATAATGTCACTAGTCGCTTCCTCTACCATATCGTTACCTTTATTTTCTTTTACAAATTTATGAATGCGATGACCAATTTCGTGACCAATAACCCCCATAATTTCATCTTCATTATCACACATGTCCAGCAAACCACGCGTAATAGCAACACGAACTTTACCGTCATGCATTTCGGGCATACAACAAGCATTCGGTGTATCAGTATCCATATAGCAAAAAACAAACTGTTCAAAAAACGATTCCGGCAATTTATTTATCAAAACATTGTTTTCACCATCAACAAACGGCGTAAACATTTTAATGACACGTTCTTTAATATATTCATGGAAACGAATTGCTTTTTGACGTTCTTCATCTGTTAAAACAGGAGCGGACGGTTCATATATCCGTTGAGAAAGCAAATATTCATCACGGGCTGTATCTAATAACAGATTCATTTTATCCGTTTTCTTTTCCATAAACGATGGATTTTGCACGTCGTGTTTTGTGGCAGAAAAATCTGTTGATAATGTTTGTGTATCCGTTGACATACCTCACCTCATTTTTGTTTATTTTTTCATTTTATACTAAAAAATAAAAAACAGCAACAAAAATATTCGTGTTTACTTTTTTTAAAAAACAGGTATAATGACACCAAAAAGAGAAAAACATGGAACAAAAATTACTTCTTTTATCGTGCTGTGCTCCCTGCTCCATTGGCGTTATACGTCGGTTAAAACAAGCAGGCATTTGTTTTACTGTCTTATTTTATAATCCCAACATTCGTCCGTTTGAAGAATACGAACGACGGTGCCAGGAAAACAAACGCATTTGTCAGGAAGAAAATATTCCCTTTGTTGAATTGGAATACGATTCTACCCTTTGGAACAAAGAATGTGCCCATCTCATGAACGAACCCGAACGTGGAAAACGTTGCACAGCCTGTTTTCGATTACGTTTAAGACGTACAGCTGAATATGCACAACAAAACGGATTTACACATTTTACATCTGTTTTAGGCATATCCCGTTTTAAAGATTTTAATCAGGTTTGCACTGTCGCACAAGAAATCAGCAAATTATATCACATACCTTATGACATGACAAATTGGCGTAAAAACGGTGGACTTGAATTTACCGAAAAACTGGGCAAAGAAAAAAAACTGTATCGACAAACGTATTGCGGTTGCAAACCTCGGACTAATTAAACAACAAATTATTAAATATCGCCGATAATTCTAAACAGTTATAAAAAACCGTTCATTGATTATTCCTTGTTAATACACGATTTATCACCATAAAATCAATTGAGATAAGTTGATTGATTAGCACTTTAAACATCTAAAATATTTTTGGATATAATTTGTGTCAAAAAAGCAAAAGAAAAACAGTAAATTAACATTCAATCGTACAACTTGTTAATTAAGACTAGAAATGTTACCATAACATCATTTAAAAAATTTTAAAAAATTCATATAAATATACGAGAGGGGGGCATTTTTTAACGATTCGTATTAAAATTCCCTACAAACAAAATATAAATATTAACAAAAAGTGTACCGGTAGAGGGCATATCGATTATAATGTGTGAATACAAATCTCAATTAAAACAAAATGTAATAACTTTCTTTATTACCAACATCATTTTTCGAAAAAAAGAATAGAAATTTATGATATTTTTTGAAAAAACATCAAAAAAAGGATTGCAAAACAAAATAAACTGCTTTATATTAGACAGTGGGTTTCGTGAATTTCTATCAAGGAGTATAAAATGAAAAATGAAATTAATGAGGACAACATCCGGGTTGCCGCTTATTACATTTGGGAACAAGCCGGTCGTCCTGAAGGTCAAGAGAAAGAATGTTGGATTAAAGCCTGTGAGCAATTGTTTTCAGTCGATATGAGCAGCAGTAAATGTTCTAAAAAATCCTGCAAATCATCAAGTTCAACAAAATCAACTAAAACAACAAAATTAAAAAGTGCCTCTACTGTATCCTCCAAATCAGTTAAGGCTACATCTGTTCAAAAAACAAAAAAATCTTTGGCATAATTGCTTCATTTGTTTTTGAACATGAGGGTGAAACATTTGTTTCGCCCTTTTTTATTGATAAAAAAATCCACTTAACCTGTACCATGTGATAAAAAATAACAACATGGCATCTTGCTTTCATTTATTATTTGTGTTAAAATATATCAGTTAAGAGGTTTTTTTAAATGACAAAATACAATACATCCCAAACATTTTCTGATAACGCTGAATTGGTTCAAACCGTTAACAATCTCGTTCGGGAAATTGTTTTGTTACATAAAACGGTTCACAATCAGCCATCTGATAAAGTTCAAGCAATTGCGATGGTTTTATTGCGTCAAAAAAAATCTTTGGACAAATTAAAACAGATGGCTTCCGACGGCATTGCTTTAGCAGCAGCCGGTTATGTCAAGGCATGTTGTATGACAGGTTATCAGACAGAACATATTTTTCGGTTTCATGATACCTATCGGAAGGAAACAGGGCAAATATTTTTAGACTTTTTATTTCGCCCGGAAAATATTATTCCTTTTTTGTGTCATCAACAGGTAGTGCAAAAAGTTAATTCCTTGGCTGTATTGGCACAAGATTTACCGAATTTGAAAATATTATCGGGAAAACCTGTTTTAATTGATGCTTTACATATAACAGATTCAAACGGAAAAATGTTTGATGAACAATTAGCAGACAGATTATTGTCAGCCGTTAAATCCAGTGAAAAAATGGAACAGGAACTGGCTTTAAAAACATTGGAACATTTATCTGATAAAGGGTATCCACAAGTTCAAATTGCTTATGCGACTATTTTAAAACAACAAGGACGTATAACAGATTCCCGTCATACATATCAATCTGTCTTAATGAATAAATTTGCTACCGACGTACAAATGAATACGGTTAAACATCTTTTATTTCCATTTAAATCTATGTATCGTAATCACGCCAACACATCATCTTATGCCATTTAAAAAGAAATACGGCCCTAAATAAAACTTGACAAATACACCTTCATAATGTATCCTACTATTATTCAAAGGAGATAACAAATGCGTGTACACTATGATGCCGAAAAAGATATAACAGTCATTCAAATCAAACCACATAAAGATTCCCCGTTTATAGATTCACATATTTGTTTAAAAGGTCATTTTGAAAAAGACGGTAGTATCAATCGTGACATCTTACCGAACAGTTTGCAAATTTCTGAAAGTCGTTTAGGATTTAAAATCTTTGACAGATTAGGACAACATGTTCAAATTACGGACAAAGACGGGAACCCCACTACTCAGATGAATGAACGTATTGCAATTGAAATCAGTGATTCTGCCAATGAAAGTTTAGTTAAATTTTATGATTTAAAAACAGGTAAATTGACCCGTTTTATAAACTATTTTTATCAAAAAAAAGAAACGGCTGTATGCACCAGTATTTGCGATATTGACGCGCCGGTTATGATTTATGAAGAAGCAGACAAGAAAACTTTTTTAAATTTTGACGAACGGGGAACTTTTCAAAACGGTTATACTCTCTCATCTGATAAAACAATGAAGGTCTTAACAACAAAAGAAGCAGGTGATTTGTATTTTAGCATATGTTTAGACAGTGTTTTGTTAAGGCAAGAATCTCAAACAACCCGATTGGCTCCACTGATTGGTTTTAGAAACAATAATGTTCAACCAACTACTTATTCGTATACGAATCAGGATATCGATTTTTCTCCAGATTTTTATGCACATGTACATCAATCGAAACAGCGTCATTTAAAAAAGAAAAGACATCGTTTAATCAAGCAGATAATTGCTTATTTAGCCTGTGCAACCGTTTTTGGTGGAGGAGTTATATACCTTGAAACACTCGAAAAGAATCCACAAACCCCACCACATGATACATCATTACCACCTAAAAATGTCAATCGTGATGAACAACAATCAGCAACACATCAAAAGAACCTCCCGATACACCCATTAAATAAGACAAACATTCACGATTAGTCATAGACTATTCAGAACGGTTTTGAAATCGATTTAATACGACGATATCTTTTACATTGACAGTATTTTTAATAACGGCAATCACATTGTTTAATTCCGTTTCATCTTGAATGATACCCATTAAATAAACGGTTTTATTTTCCATTGTAATTTTGTAATTAGCCGACGAAATACCCCGTGTGATAGACAACTCATATCGGATTTTGGCAGAAACCAACGCATCTTCATTGACTTTATCAATAGATAAAGGTTCATCTAATCGAATATAATTATACACTTTTTCGACACCGTCAACCTGCCAAACTGTTTTAATAACTTCCTCAATATATCGTTCATCCGGTAATGCACCGTTTAACAAAACAGCACCTTCAAAAACAGTCAATTCAATATCGACAGCATAACTTAATTTGCGTTGGCTCAATGCATTTCGAATCAAAATATTAAGTTTTGTATCTGTATAATCATCAGACAAAGAACGATCGTCCATAACAACAGATGCGACTTTATGTGTTGCCGAAAAAATTGTACCGGCCCATTGACAACCGTTTAAACAAATTAAACAACAAATCAAAAAACACAAACGGAACATTACATAACCCTCCACGCATTTTGAATATGTCTGGGAAAAAAATGATATGAACTAAAAATAATGGCATCATATTGCACTTGATACGATTGATATCTCGGATACTGTTTCAAAAAAACAGCTGATGACTTTACAACACGCATCTGATTTTTAATGGTAATAGCTTCAGCTGCCAAATTGTAGGTTTTTCGTTTTTTAACTTCAAAAAAAATGATTTTTTTCCCTTTCGTCATAATCAAATCGATTTCTCCGGCCCCTGTTCCCCTTTTGACGACAAAATTGCGTTTAACAAGACGATATCCTCTAAAGCGTAAAAACCATATAGCAATCGTTTCGGCGAAATGACCCGTTTCATAATTTGTTTTTGTCATTGAACCAATTCCAATACACGTTTATATACTTGTTTTTTATTTTGACCTGTTAATCCCGTTACAATATCAACGGTATCTCTCACCGAATGATTTTTTAGTGTTGCTTGGATTAAATCATCTAACTGTGTATCCGAATATTGAGAACTTGATGAAGCACGACTGATAACAAGCACAATTTCGCCACGAGGCGTATTTTCGTCATCGGAATAAAAATGAATTAAATTTTCAACCGTATCTCGCCGTGTTTCCTCGAATTTTTTTGTTATTTCACGGACAACAGCCATTTCACGATTACCTAAAATATCGTTGATATCAATTAAAGAATCAGTCAAACGATTGGCTGTTTCATAAAATACCAATGTAGCAGGCACAGTTTTAAATGTTTCCAATGTTTGCTTTCTGGCCCCCGATTTGGCCGGCAAAAAACCACCGAACAAAAAAGCATCTGTCGGCAATCCGGATAACTGCAGTGCCGATAAAACGGCGTTGGCACCGGGGACAGTTGTCACGGGAATGTGATGCGTTTGGCAATCACGCACTAATTTGTATCCCGGATCAGAAATGAGAGGTGTGCCAGCATCAGATACCAATGCGACATGAACACCTTTTTTTAATTTTTCGATAAGTTTCGGACGAGCCGTATCAGCATTATGTTCGTGATAAGGCGTTACAGCTGCAACTTTTATACCGAGCAAAGAAAATAACTGTCCGCTTGTACGTGTATCTTCACAAGCAACAAGATCAACGTGTTCAAGCGTTTGTCTTGCCCGTTCAGAAAAGTCACCCAGATTACCGATAGGAGTTGAAACAAGGTACAACATAAAAAAAACTCCAATAAAAATACAGACATGTCTTGAAAAATTTTGCAAAATTGAGTATATCAATAAAAAACAAGAAAGAAAAGGATTATTTCTCAATGATACAAAAAATAATAATGACGGGCATTGTTTTGTGTTTGGCCGGTTGTGGTCAAGTCATAACATTGCTACCATCCAATCGTGATTTTGTTGAACGACCGGAAACAATGACACAGATACCACCACAAATCACGAAAACAAAAACGGCTATGCTATTGCCGTTAAGTGGTCATACAGCCGTTGTTGGTGAAAACTTTCAAAATGCAGCATTGATGGCTGGTTTGGAACGGACAACGGAAACAACAGAAGTATCTTTTTATGACACAAAAGGAACGCCTGCCGGCGTCTTACAGGCATATGAAGATGCCGTTCATCAAAATCCGGATATTATTGTAGGTCCTATTTTCGCATCGGAAGTTCAAGTGTTACAAGAACAGGAACCAAGTATTCCGGTTCTTTCATTTACATCAGATACCACTGTTTTGGGGAATCATATTTATTCATTAGCATTATTGATTCCACAACAAGTTCAACGAATCGTACGACATGCATGTATAAATGGTCAACGTCGGTTTGCTTTAATTGGTCCACAGGATAAAACAGGTGGAATTGTTGTTCAGGCATTTGAAAATGCCATTCAAGAATGTCCCGGCATGCAATTGACGCATATTTCTTTATATGAACCACAAACCAATAATTTAACAACTCCTGTGTCTCGTATTGCCCCTCCGTTGATTGATGCCCGCCGTAAAGATTTAACGGAAGAAGAAAAAGAAATACTCCGTAATCCGACAGCGGATCGCCTTTCTTTTGATGCCTTATTTGTGTTTGAAAATGGAGCGAAATTAGATCAACTGGTATCCATTTTGTATTATTATGATATTACACCTCAAATTATTCCTTTTTATGGATTAGCAACAATGCGACAAACGCAAAATGAACAGTTAGTCGGGGCTTATTTTGCTGATGTGCCTCAAAATAGAATCAATGTCTTTCGACAAAAATATCAAGAAGCTTTTGGAAAAGAACCTTTACCGATTGCATCGTTTGGTTATGATGCTGTCTCATTAATTTCTTTTTTATCCCAACAAAATGCTTTGAATGAATATGCCTTAACGGATAGAATCGGCTTCAATGGTATGAATGGTCATTTCCGCCTGAATGAGAACGGAACGAATGAACGTTTATTGGAAATCTTTCAAAAACAATCCCATAATCGTATTGTACCGGTTGACAGTGCAATGTCGGGATTTAAATAAGATATCATTATAAAAAAAAGTTCCGGAACAAGTTGATTTATTCCTCAAAAAGCATTATATTATATGTGAGAGATAATATAACACAGGAGGAAAGTATGTCAGAAGAAGCCCAATATACGGAACATGTACCGGAATATAAAAACAAATCACGCTTTCCGATTTTAAGCCGATATCGTGATTTGATGCTCTATGTTAAAAGTGCTTTTGCAGATGGCAAAATTAGTGATGATGAATTAAATCACATTGAAACAATGGAAAAAGATATTTTACTTGAATATCAGGTCGCAGCAGATATCTTTTTTAAGATGGATGCTTTTTCGCCCCAATATGCGGCGGCACGAAAACTATTAAACCATTTGCATCGATGCAATGTGTTTATGACATTTGCCTACAAATATGCCAAAGACAAGCACGATACGGAAACAATGGGGCAACAAGGTCGCGATTTGAATAGAGAAATTGTTCGTCAAAACACTCAGCAAAGCAAAGTCATACAATTAAGTGCAACAATGGTTGGTATCGATTTATTGAAAAGTTTAGAAAGTCGCAAACAACGCATTGAGGCAGATTTACCTCGTATCCGTCGGGATTTGGCAAAATTAAGTCCGGAAGAACGAGCAGAATTAGAAGGAAAAATCAATGCCATTTTGGAACAAATGCGTGACAGGCAAATCGAACAACTATCTGTTTATGAATTAAATCGCTTAATTGGTTTAGATCAATATTTAGGCGAAGTACGTGTCCGAGAATAACATGTTATTGAAATAAAAAACACTTTATTGTGCAAACAATAAGGTGTTTTTTTTGGAGTTTATAAATATATTACATACATCGTACACTGCATTAAAATAGAAAATGCAGGAATCGATGTAATAAAAAACATTCAAAAATAATTCAAAAATAATTCAAAAAAGGCTTCTATCGAATGACAAAACCTGTTTAAAAATAATATTTAAAAATCAATATATTCTCTTTAAAAAACGTGTCAAAAAAAGGTACGTTATTTTTCCCATATTATTATGCGAAATACCTCTTGTCAACTAAAAAATACAATTGTCTGATTTTTATATCTTTTTTACTTCATCACAAACACACGTCGACAATCAAAAAAAAGCGTCAAAAAAACGTACCTTTTTTTGACACGTTTTTTTAAGAGAAGGTTTTGATTTTTTGAGACTATTTTAATGGAGGTTTTATGATTCGCAAATTGCCTTTTTTGAAACAATTTAATGCTAAAACATCAGCCGAGCAAGGTCGTAGTATGGTTGAAATCTTGGGTGTTTTGGCTGTAATGGGTATCTTATCTGCCGGTGGGATTTATGGGTATTCGTTTGCCATGGATAAATATCGGGCAAACGATATTGTGTATGAAGTCAATCTGCGTGCCAATGATATCTGGCATAAATATCAGGAAATGCCTTTGCCTGAACCCAGTGAAGACGGAACGGATTTTGATGAATTTCCGGATACAACGGGAACGGGTTATCCGATTTATATGACATCACACCCTGATGTCGCCTTTAAAACGTATGTTGAAGGTGTTTCTTCCCGTGTATGTAAAAATGTTGTGAATATGAACTTAAACGGTGTTATTCAAGGCATACAATTTGTGCAAGTTGCCCAAGGGGACGGGGATTTCATTAAATACACGGGCTCAGCCTCTATTTGTGGGGAAGATGAAACCGATAATTTACTTGTCTTTACATCATTTTTAGATTCGGAAAGTAATGAAGCGGGCGAAGGACAAAGTGGTGACCCATGCGTTGAAGATGCTGATTGTAGCAGTCCTTGTGGTGATGCCACCTGTGATATGGATAAAATGGTTTGTAAAAACAGTTGTACAGGAACCAATACACCTTTTTGTTATAGTGATGGTGGTGAAACAATGTGCGTTTCATGT
>JAZTVX010000074.1:0-1922 GCA_045635565.1 Alphaproteobacteria bacterium | reverse complement strand
GATAAAAACTATTGTTAGGATAATTGACGCTATGAAGAAAATAACCAGTGAATGTGTTGCTGATTCGTTTGCCATCTCATGATTTCTGGCACCGATGAATCTTGAAATACTGCTTGTTGCACCGTTTCCAAGCCCTACGCTTGCTCCATTCAACACCATAAATATAGGTGTTACAAATCCGATTCCTGCAATGGCTGTTGGTCCGAGTCCTGCCACCCATATCCCGTCAACGATATTGTATAATGCAGTCAGTATCATTGAAATCATGATTGGAATGGCCAGTTTTTTAACAGCCCTTTCAGGTTCTCCCCTCATTAACTCCACATTTTTATTTGCCATAATGTTAATATTGGTTATAATTATATTTATTAATGGTGATGATTTGGATTATGAGGCAATAATCTGTGAAAAATTTCCTGATTGTGACGTGGAAGTAATAGGACCGGAATTGTTTGAATTGAATGAACTGATAGAATATATTACCGACGATATTGTTGTTAAAAAACCATATAGCGTGATGTGCTATAGGCATATGATTAGATTTTTGATGAATAGCTGTAACCGGGGCAAAATCTATTATTTAGATGGATTCAGTGATGAGGATTTGAAAACAATTCATGCGGGACTTTTGAAATTCACATGGAAAAGGGATGTCAAAATCAATCTGTTTAAAAATGCAAATCCGGACCGGGACGTTTTGGGTTTGTGATTTAATTGAACCACCCCACCCTAAAAGAGGGTGGGGATTCCTGAATTTTTTTTCACTTAATGGTTTAATTTAAGTATTTTTTCAGGCTATCCCCGTTGAACCAGCGGTTTAGTATATTAATTGCTGCGTTTATGTCTCTATCAAGTATTTTTCCGCATTTTTTGCATTTCCAGTTGCGTGTTTTGACTTTTAACTCTTGTTTTATGTGTCCGCAGTGGTGGCATGTTCGACTTGTATTGTAGGGTTTTACAAATTGTACGCCTTCTGCTTGTGGTTTGTAGAGTTGGAATTTGTCTTTTAGTCTTTGTATGAATCGCGATAGAGGAAATATCATGTTTTGTTCTCCTCCGATTAAGATTTTGATAGTGGAGTAGTTTTTTTCAAAGACTATAGTGTCGTATTTTTTGACTAGTTGATAGGTTAATTTTTCAATGTAGTCTTTTAGTTGGTTTGTTCTTTTGTTGTACCATTTTTTTAGTCTTTTTTCTTGTTTTTTCCATCGTCTGCTTCCTTTTCTGCATTTGGACATTAATCTGTTGATGTGTTTAATCATTTGGTTGTCATGATCAACATCAAAGAATTCTTTTAGTACTTTACTTGTGACTAACCATCCGTTTTTATTGGAATTTATATCACATCCAATGTGTTCTTTTGTCAATTCCAGTTGTTCTGGTTGTTGTGTTTCTATGTTGATTGATGCGTAGTGGTGTAATCCGTTATAGTATACTGTGATGTTGTTGAATTTAGTATTTGGATGGTTTAATAAGTCCAGGTATTCTACGCTTGTGCTGAATTTTACTTTTCCATGTTTTCTTAAGGTTATTGTGTTTTTTTCCACTGGTCTTTTTTCTTTTCGGATGGTTTGTCTGAAGCTAGGTCGTTTTTTCTTTTTAGAGTGAAATTTTGGAGGATCATGTCTTTTGCTTTTATCACAATTTTTGAAAGCTTTATGCAGATTATCTCTTGCCTGTTGGAGGCTGGTGGACTCTGTTTCCCTCAAGTATGGTAATTCTTTTTTAGATTCTTTTAAGAATTGATTTAATTCTTTTTTAGTTGGAATTTTAGTAGAATCATCTCCATATTTGGCTTTATATTTATTTAAAAGTTCATTATGGGTTTTGCGAGTGCAACCATAGTTTTCTTTAAACATGATTTCTTGTTTTGGAGTTAAATGAAGTTTAACAACAACGCCTCGAATATATTTGTCCATAAA
>JAZTVX010000073.1:0-7408 GCA_045635565.1 Alphaproteobacteria bacterium | reverse complement strand
ATAAAAATCAGATAATTGTATTTTTTAGTTGACAAGAGGTATTTTGCATCATAATATGGGAAAAATAACGTACCTTTTTTTGACACGTTTTTCGTTGAGAATATATTGATTTTTTTATATTATTTTTAAACAGGTTTTGCCATTCGACAAAAGCCTTTTTTTGTAAAAAAAAAGGTATTTCAGGTATAAAAATCGAATCTTTTTTATTTCATTATTTTATAGTTACTCTTTGTTACAAGGAATAGTGAAAATAAAGAAACAATCATATTTTTCTGCCCACCCATTCTTTTGATGGTCTTTTATTGAAACAAAGAAGAAAACACCTTAATACATATACATCAATTATAAAGGGGGTTTTATGTATTCATCAACTTTTAAAACATGTTTAATTATCTCAACCATTTTTAGCGTGTCTGCCATGGCTCAACCGACACGTCATATGGAAGCCGGTTCAACAAGTCCGACTTCACGACAGGAAATCTCTATTCCCAACACAGGAAAATATCAAAAACCGGAAACGCCGGTACAATATAATTCTACATACCGACGGAAATATTCACAATTTCAAAACAAACGAAAAAGTCCTGTTTTTCGACAGGATTATCAAACCTCATTACTCGGACGAAACGGGGGATCGAGTGACATTTTATCGTCTGATACAACAAATAATTATACCCAACATGTTCATTCTAAATCAAATGAAGGGCGTCAAAAACATCGTCAAGCTATTCGCCATTCCATGAAAACGGATTTTGATTCTTTGGCAAACCGTTATAATCATGCCAAAAATGATTTAATGAAAAAAACGGGTATTTCTTATACGTTAGATGTTTCTTTTTTAGGTCAACGAGGTGCTCCCAATGGGCACGTAACACCCTGGCAAACACAATACTATGGAACATTGACATGGGACATGTTTCAATCCGATACATGGGGTTCCGGTTCTTTGGATATTTCTTATGAAGCCGTTCGATATTGGGGAGCAAGTGGTACAACATTAAACAACAATATCGGTGTTGTCAGTGGATTAAACGATTATTTATCAAATGATAATTATTTTTATCAATTGAGTTATACACACCAATTGCCTCATCAACTGGATTGGTTGACCGTTACATTGGGACAATTTCCGATGTTTAATTTTGACGGAACAACATACGATTCAAACCAACAAATTAACTTTTTAAATGACGCATTAAGTCAAAATGCTTCATCAACATACGCTTCTGCCGGTGTTGGGGCGTATGTAACAGTTTCCCCAAATGATTTTTGGAATGTATCAGTCGGTTTTCAAGATGCAACGAATATCAGTGGCGAAAGCATTTCAACCGGTCATTTAGATGATGGCAAGTACACCGGCTTTATCAGCGGAACAATCAATCCTAAAAACAGATTGGGACAAGCCACCGTCAGTGTATTGTTTTATCATCAGCCCAGTGTTGATGCTCAACCCGAAAAAACAAACGGATGGAGTATAAACGTTCAACAAAATATCGGAAAAAAATGGGCTGTTTTCGGACGAGCAAACGGTGTGAGTAAAGGGTTAAACGGCATTACTCAATCTTATGTGTTAGGCGGTGTTTACAATAATCCTCTCAATCGTAATCCATTAGACCAAATCGGTTTTGCAACCGCTATCAATAAGTTAGATAAAGATGTCAACGGGGCTGGGAGTCGTTCACTCGAAAATGTCCTGGAAGGATATTGGGCTTGGGGTATCGGACAGTTTTTAACCATTACACCGGATATTCAATTTTATATCAATCCAGGGGTTAATCGTCAGTCAAACACGGCAACCGTTGCATCCATTCGGGCAACCTTGATGTTCTGATAATACTATGGCAAATCGTTTTGTTCAGCTGATTGGATTTTTCTTTTTTGGATTGGCTCTTTGGCTGATTATTAAAGAAATTGAACATGTCGGTTGGCATCATCTGGTTCAAACCGTTTTATCAACACCGTTATGGGTTATCGGATTGGCAGGCTTTTTTGTTGTACTCAATTTTTTAATCCTCACAGGATATGATTTGTTAGCATTGGATTATATTCGGCAAAAAATCCCTTTTCAAACGGTGTTTAAAACGGCAAGTATCGGGTTTGCCGTCAGTAATACCGTCGGACATTCTTTTGTATCAGGTGGAGCCGTCCGATTTTTGTTTTACCAACCGTTAGGTATATCCCGCTCCCATATTCTGATTTTAATTGCTTTCGAAACATTGACGATTTTTATGGGGATGGGATTAGCGTATTTAATTGCCCTTGGGTTGACTTTTAGGATGCCTGACTTAACACAACAGACTCATTTTAGTGGATTATACGGAGCAGGATTACTCGTTTTAATCGTGTTTATTTTATATTTCACGATGATTATCATTCCAAAGCGTCGAGTACGTATTGGAGGCGTTATGTTGTCAGCACCGACACCACAAATGACCATGGCTCAACTGGTTGTCGGTTTTTTAGATAATTTCTTACTGTCTTTGATTTTTTATGCCGTGTTCAGATATTATATTGAAACGCCGTTTTTACCCGTGTTTGTGATTTTTACCATTGCCCAAATTACAGGGCAGGTATCACAAGTCCCAGGGGGGCTAGGCGTTTTGGCTTCCTTTTTTATATTGTTGTTTCCGCATGTGCCGGATGAAAAAGCCGGTATCTTATCTGCTTTGTTTATTTTTCGAATATTGTATTTTTTTGTACCGTTACTATTAGCCGGTTGTTTTTTGGGTATTCGTTTTGTGATAAAATACCTGACCAATCCTGCTGAACAGGCATGATAAAGCATTGTTGTCTTTTTTCTTGACAAAAAGAGTTTCTTTTTTTATGATGAAAAAATCAATTGTTTCATTTTTTTTCAAAGTAAAGGATTCGACATGAAATTATTGGCAAAAAAAACGAATATCATTCAGAATGCTCAATCTCAATTACCTCGATTGAATCGAATTACCGGTCAATTAGAAGGCATTAAACGCATGATTGAAACAGATCGTTCCTGTCCTGATGTTTTAATTCAGTTGCGTTCAGTTCGGGCAGCCATTAAATCAATTGAAGGTCAACTGTTGAATAATCATTTACAATCATGTGTATCGCAATCCTTTAAAAATGACAAAGAACGTGAAAAAACGCTCAATGAAATCCAAGCATTATTTACACGATTTGATGTTTAAAACAGTGTTTATCATATATCAAAAAAAGCAAGGTTTTTAATAACCTTGCTTTTTTGCTAACCGAACAAATGTTTAAAAAACCGTTTCATCTAATACATCAGCGTTTTCTTCATGCTGATAGGGAGCATCCGGTTCGGCTTCAACCACGTCAGCGGATTCATCACTGTATTGATTGCGTTGTTTGGGTGTATCAGATGATGATTTACGGGTTTTGGCTTTATCCGTACCATTTTGCGAGCGTTCTTTTTTCTCGGCTTTATTGGTTTTATTGGCTTTGTCAGAACGGCGAGATTCTTTCGACGGATTGGCTTTTAATAAACGGTCTGTTAATTCGTCCGAAATGTCCGTGTACATCAAAACAGGGTTTTGGTTAAGATACCACAAAATTGTTTCACCCTTATCGTCCGTTCCCAATAAATCAGCATCCGAATCCATGAGTAAACGCATGATATCCTTATTCGGAGCATAATACGCAATAAAGAATGCTAACGGAATTTCTTTTGGAGCACCAACAATCGGATAATCCGTATTTGATACTTTAACATCTAAATCAAAATTACCTTGTGTCAGTAATACATCAAAAATATCCGTATTTCCCCTTAATGTTGCCAACTGCAACACATTTCCGCCACAACGAGACGGCTTTTTAAAATCAACACCATCATTCATGCGTTTTTCAATATCTTCTGCCGTACGAGCAAAGCGAACAACTTGTTGTAACGGAGAATATGAACATTCCGTCCGTGCTGCCTGCACAGGCAACTGTACAACCGTAGCACAAAATAAAATAGCCCAAAATAATTTTTTCATCGTATCTCCTTATTTTTGACGTTTTTTCTGATAGGGATTGTGAAACAAAAATAATTTTTTGTCAAGCGGAACATTAAATTGTGTTTCATATAAAGAAACCGTTGATTTAACACCTTCGATATCCACAACATCCCATTGTTTCAATTGGAGTGTCTCTTTATCAATAATGAGTGTTAAACTACCCAATTCACGGGCATCTTTTTTGATGGCTGTAACATAATATTCGTCCAATATATCCCGAACATCTGTTACCAAAAATTCCGGATCATCAAAACGCAATGTTTGTTTCAAAATCAAACTGACCGGTGTTTGTTCTAAATGAAAATAATTGACTTCTTTTAAATCTTTATCATGATAAATCAAATAACCGTTAGAGGCATAAAATTCCAAAGGTGATCCCTTTTCATAAATTAAACGCATTTGACCGGGGCGGGACAAGTATAATTCCCCTGTTTGTAAATCATTTTGTGTTTCAGAACTAAATTGAGCAAATTTCCCCTTTAAGGTCCGAATTTGATTGTATGCTGTTTCGACTTTTTTTAATATAGCACGATTTTGTGGTGTATCAATCCGTTTGTCAATATCGGCAAATCCGGTTCTGATACAACCGATTGTTAACAACAATACTGTTAAAAATAATCCGATTTTTTTCATTTTTTCCCCATTTTTTTAAGCGTTATCCGTTGGTACCAAAATTTCACGTTTGCCGGCAACGTTTGGTTTGGAAACAATGCCTTCTGCTTCCATACGGTCAATCATGTCAGCCGCTTTGTTATAACCAATACGCAACTGCCGTTGTATATAACTGGTAGTCGGTTTCTTATCACGCAAGACGATTTGAACGGCTTGATCATATAAATCACCGCTTCCCCCCGTCAAATCAGACTTACCGGAACTGCTCGTGCCCGATGAACCCCCATCAACATCTGTAATAACGGCATCCAAATATTCGGGTTCAGCCTGCATTTCCCAGTGTGCAACAACCCGTTGGACATCATCGTCCGATACATACGGTCCATGAACACGTTGCGGTTTTTGACCAGCCGGCATGTAAAGCATATCCCCACGTCCCAATAATTGCTCGGCACCCGGTTCATCCAAAATCGTGCGAGAGTCAATCTTACTGCGAACCTGAAATGAAATACGTGACGGAAAGTTTGATTTAATCGTTCCTGTTACCACGTCAACAGACGGTCGTTGCGTTGCCAAAATCAAGTGAATGCCGACAGCCCGTGATTTTTGAGCCAACCGCTGAATGAGCGGGTCAACTTCTTTGCCACATTGTCCCATCAAGTCAGCCATTTCATCGACGATAATCACGATGAATGGGAACGGTGTTAAATCAAAATTTTGTTCTTCAAAAATTGGTTTACCTGTTTCCGGGTCAAATCCCGTTTGAACACGACGTGTAATATTTTTTCCTTCACGAGCCGCTTGTAATAATTTTTGGTTATAACTTTCGATACCCCGTACCCCTAAATGCATCATGGAACGATAACGATCTTCCATTTCACGAACAGCCCATTTTAACGCAACAACGGCTTTTTCCGGTTCAATCACAACCGGTGTCAATAAGTGAGGTATCCGATTATAAACGGACAATTCAACCATTTTCGGATCCACCATGATTAAACGACATTCTGCCGGTGTAAAACGATACAACAAAGACAAAATCATTGTGTTAATGGCAACTGATTTACCTGACCCCGTTGTACCGGCAACCAGTAAGTGAGGCATTTTTGCCAAATCGGCAAACACAGGAATCCCTCCGATATCTTTTCCCAAGATAAGAGGCAATAAACCGTTGTTTCCCTGAAATTTAATGCTTTCTACCATTTCACGGATATAAACCGTTTCCCGTTTCGGATTCGGCATTTCAATTCCTAATGCATTCATACCGGGGATAACGGCAATACGCACGGAAGCAACACACATTTTCATAGCAACGTCATCAGCCAAAGCAATAATGCGTGATGTTTTAATCCCCGGAGCCGGTTCAAATTCATACAAAGTTACCACCGGACCGCATTGGGCTCCGATAACTTTTCCACTCACACCAAATTGAGCCAAAACCTGTTCCAAATCCCGAGAAATTTTATTCATTTTATCTTGGGATAAAGCCGGTGCCGTACTGGCAACAACAACCCCTAATAAATCAGATGACGGTAATTCTAAACTGTCTTTACCCGTTTGTGTCATCGGCAAAGATTTACGGACGGTTGTTTCTTTGTCTTTGTTGACTTTTTTAGATTTAACCGATTTTTCAACTCCCTCTAATTCGAGCATGTCAAACGTTGGTTCAATCCGTTCTTTAATGGATTTTTTCGGTGTTTTTTTGAAACCGTTAAACAATGATTTTTTCGGTGTTTGTACTGTTGAAAGTTCGGTCACATCATCAACAGTATCATTTTCTTCTTCAACGACTGCTTGTTCATCAATACTTGATTGACGTTTTGGCAATGAAATATGAGGCAATTTAACATGTGCCATTTGATTGATAACCGTTTTAGAACCCCATTTGCAAATCAGAAAAAATGGCACTTTGAGTCCAAATACAAAACATATACCGACAACAACCCAACCAATGATTTTAATCATATCTGTTGGTGCCGGAAAGAGGGCTTGTAAATAAAAGCCGACAAACCCACCGGCTTCCACTTTTGTCCACACTTCATCAGATGCTAAATTCCGAATGATGGTCGACCCGCCGACTAACCAACACGCACCCAGCAACGCACTGGTAAACATCACGCACCGAAACATCAACCATCTGACTTGTCGCAACAAAAAGACACCAAAAACAAAAACAGCAATCGGAATAAAAAGAGATAATTTTCCGAATAACTGTTTGAGGATATCGGCAACATTTGCACCACCGTTACCCAGCCAATTTTGAACCGGCATTGTTGATGAGGTATGCCAAGACGTATCTGTCGGATGATATGACATGAGTGCTAAACACAAATAAATACTGCTACATATAAAAGCAATACCAAGTAGAATATGGATTATTTTTTTCATCGTCAGTCCTTTTTTCACACGATAACCGAAAATGAAATAAAACACAAGTCTTTTTAGCAGATATATTACAACGAAATCCAATGCATCATATCTGTCGATAACAGAACAATGGCTGGTTTTGATTGTGTTTATCGGATTATTTTTCTTTACATCATTGCAAATAATATTGAGCTAAAACAATTTGTGCGTAATAAAGTGTGAACAAAATTTTTATATCTAAAATATGTAAAAATTTTTTCAAAAAAGGCTTTTGTTAAACGGCACAACCTGTTTAAAAATAATATAAAAAAATCAATATATTCTCAACGAAAAACGTGTCAAAAAAAGGTACGTTATTTTTCCCATATTATGATGCAAAATACCTCTTGTCAACTAAAAAATACAATTATCTGATTTTTATATCTTTTTTA
>JAZTVX010000072.1:0-8131 GCA_045635565.1 Alphaproteobacteria bacterium | reverse complement strand
GAAACGTATGCGTGTGCGTTGATATGTGGTGATGATGAATGGCAAACAATCGGTGGCGAATGTCGAGTTGGTACATCGGACATTGATAATGAAATCGGTATAGATACAGCATCTGTAACCATGTGTCAAAATGCAGGTGGTCAGGTGTTGAATAAAGACGCTCGCAAATATTGTGTGCCGAAATAAAAATTGTTTTTGCGATAAAATATTTGACGGTTTAGGTTTTTAAATGATAGTATCAAAATGGTCAAAGGAATATAAATGTTAAAAATAGGCATTCAATATACGCAAGAATTACTGGTCACACATGATAAAACAGCAAAAGCCGTTCGAAGTGGTGGGTTAGACGTGTTGGCGACCCCGATTTTGATTGCTTTAATGGAAACGTGTGCTTGGCAAAGTGTTTTATCTGAACTGGAAAGAGGGTATGATACAGTCGGTATATCAGTTGATATGCAACACATGGCTCCCACGCCTGTCGGTATGATGATACGTTGTACAAGTACATTGATTGCTATTCATGACAGAGAACTCACATTTCAAATTGAAGCATTTGATGATGATGGGAAAATTGCTCAAGCGTGCCATAAACGCTTCATTATCAATATTGAAAAATTTCAAAATAAAGCCGATTCTAAAAAGGAAAAATAATACAAATCCGAATTAAAGATGATGATGAAATGGTTTAAACAAACATTATTTAACTGAATAGATATGTCAAATTGACGATTGGATTGAATGGGTTTTGTTTTTTATTGATAGCGATAGTATTATTTTATATAAAAAAAAGCCCTGTCGGACAGGGCTTTTATGAATATATTTTCCTTGGTTACATTTCTTTAAACATGGATAACCCTTTAAACATACGGGTCGATTGGGCTTCCATCAGTGTCCCTAAACTAATACGACCTTCACGAATAGCATTACGCAATTGATCCGGTGCCAATGGGTTTGGATTGGCGAAAACCGTTTGAATAACAGGGTGTAACGTCGTTGTACCAACCAATTTTTGGTGAACAACAGCCAAGACACCACGGGCAAGTAAGTCGGCAACCAATTTTTCATCAAGACCGGCACCCATGGCATATTTAATCATAGACGTTAAAGCGTCTTCTACGCTGGTGGCGTGAATGGTGGATAAAACCAAGTGTCCGGATGTAGCAGCACGCAATGTTTGCGAGGCAACTTCCGGAGAACGAATTTCCCCGACGAGAATGTAACGGGGTTTTGAACGCAAGGCAGATTTTAAACCATCTTCCCAGTGTTCATTTTCAACCGGACATTGTTTACACAATCCCAACGCACCGTTACGGGCATGATATAAACCGTCTAAAGGCATTTCAGGAGGGTCTTCAACCGTATATAAGAATCCGCCGTGTTCTTCCAAAAATTCCTTCATCAAGGCGGATGCCGTGGTTGTTTTTCCCATACCGGTCGGTCCACCGAATAAAATCAATCCCGATTCAGGTGCCAGAGTTGCCAGATATTTTGTAATCGGGTCCGGAATACCCAATTTATACAAATTCGGTGTTGAAGTCGGCATTTTACGGCAGTTATATTGAACGCCCGTTGTGGTAACAACACGTTCAACACGATACGATTCACCGGCAAAACGTAATGCGTAACTGGATGAACCGGTATAACCTTGTTCCAAAGCCCGTAAAAATTCATCTTGATCTTCCGTTTCAAAAGGAATTAAAGCAAACTTTGTCGTTTTATCGCGAATATAGTTAATGCCTTCCGGTGTGAACCAACAGTCGGCAAAATTAACGCTGGAAACAGATTTGGCAACAAAAACCCGACGACCGTCCGGACGTGTTTCGGCATGTGGTTCTGTTTCGGTTGTTTTTGCTTCAACAGCGGCTTGTTCTGCTTTAATTTCCTGCTGTTGTTGACGATGTTCCGGTGGCGGAGCATATTGGCTATAATCTTTGGGTGCTTGTTGCGACGGTAACGGTTGATTGTTTCCTTCGCCGGCAGATGATGCAGCAGGTGTTGTCACTGATGGTATCGGTGTATTTGCTGTTGGCATGACCGACGGCATCGGTGGTGTCGTACGAGGCATTGGCATGGCCGGTGCTTGTGGTCTTTGTGGCATTGGAGCAACGGTTGGCGGCGTTTGTGGTTTTGGTGTGACCGATGTAATCGGAGACGGCACTTCCTTCTTTTTTAGCGAAAACATATCTTCCCCCTTAAAACAATAAGACTGTTTGTATGTTGGCACAAAAAATAAATTTGTGCAACCGATTTTCGCTTGTTTGTGTTTTTTTTGTGTTTTTTTGTAAAAAAGACTTGTAATTTCCAAAAAAATATATATAATAAGCCCATATACTCATGATTTATCGAGGGTAGGTCGTAAAAGACCTGCCTTTTTTAGTAGAAAGAGGACAAAATGGAAATTTGTACAAAACTTGAAGAAATGGCAACGCCGTCATTAACGGATTTGGGATATGAAATTGTTCGAATTACGTTGCAAGGCGGTGATGTTAAAACGGTTCAGATTATGGCTGAACGGCTTGATCGTGCCAATATGACGTTAGGGGATTGTGAAACAATCAGCCGGACGGTTTCGGCATTATTGGACATTGAAGATCCGTTTCAGGGTAAATATATGTTGGAAGTTTCTTCTCCGGGGATTGACAGGCCGTTGGTTCGTCCGTCGGATTATGTCCGTTTTCAAGGGTTTAATGCAAAAATTGAAACTGTTTGTAACATTGATGGCAGAAAACGTTTTAAGGGTCGTTTAAAATCATTTGATGAAATGACACAAACGGTTATCTTTCAATTTGAAGATCAGGAATTGACCATTCCGTTTAGTGATATTGCCAAGGCAAAATTGCTGTTGGCTGATGATAGCATTCAAAAACAACCGAAAAAAAAGATTAACTAGATTAAGAAAGGAAACATAATGCAAATTGCAACACTTCCAAGACCGGAACTTATTCAAATGGCTGATGCATTGGCACGGGAAAAAGATATTACCAAAGCAGATGTATTGGAAGCAATGGAACAAGGTATTTCAAAAGCCGGTCGTTCAAAATACGGTCCTGAATACGATATTCGCACAAAAATTGATCCGAATACAGGTGCTATTAAAATGGCTCGTTATTTAACGGTTGTTGAAAATGTGGAAGATGAATTTACACAAATTTCCGTCAGTGATGCTCATCGCAAAGATAAATCTTTGAAAATCGGTGATGAAATTGTTGATATGTTGCCTCCGATGGATTTTGGTCGCATTGCCGCTCAAACAGCGAAGCAGGTTATTACACAAAAAGTTCGTGAAGCCGAACGTATGCGTCAATATAACGAAATGAAAGACAAAAAAGGCGAAATCGTTAACGGTATTGTTAAACGTGTTGAAGGTGGGAACTTGATTTTGGAAATTGGTCGGGTAGAAGCCTTGTTGCGTCGGGATGAATTGATTCCACGTGAAATGTATCGCATTGGTGACAGATTACGTGCTTATGTTTTAGACGTTCGTCCGGAAATTAAGGGTCCGCAAGTTTTCTTATCACGGTCACACCCGCAATTTTTGGCAAAATTATTTGTTGCCGAAGTTCCTGAAATTTATGATGGTACGATTGAAATTAAAGCCGTTTCACGTGATCCGGGTTCTCGGGCAAAAATTGCCGTATGGTCAAAAGACAATACATTAGATGCACGAGGTGCTTGTATTGGTATGCGTGGGGTTCGTGTTCAAGCTATTGTACAAGAATTACAAGGTGAAAAAATTGACGTTGTTCAATGGTCATCCGAACCGGCAACATTTATTGTCAATGCATTGGCTCCGAATGAAGTATTAAAAATCGTTATTGATGAAGAATCTCGCAATGTTGAAGTTGTTTTAAGTGAAGAACAATTGTCATTGGCTATTGGTCGTCGGGGACAAAACATTAAGTTGGTCAGTCAATTAACAGGTTGGCACATTGACATGATGAATGAAGCCCAAGAATCTGAACACCGTATCAATGAAACAAAAGAACGTGTTGAATTGTTTATGCGGGCATTAGATGTTGATGACATGATGGCTCACTTGTTAATTCAAGAAGGATTTTCAAAAGTCGAAGATATTGCATACATTGCGTTGGATGAATTAGCCGGTATTGAAGGATTTGATGAAGCCATTGCCGAAGAATTGCAAAATCGTGCCAAGGCTCATTTAATTGTCAAACAAGATACAATGGAAAAACAAGTCAAAGAATTAAATATTTCTTCCGAGTTGGAAAATTTTGATGGTTTAACGTTGGAAATGCTTGTTAAATTAGGCGAAAAAGATATTAAAACATTGGATGATTTGGCTGATTTGGCGGGTGATGAACTTGTTGAAATCGTCGGTCAGGATTTGTTAAATGAAGATGACGCCAATGCGTTAATCATGAAAGCACGGGAACACTGGTTTGCAAACGAAAAATAGACAACAACGACGCAGACGTGCCGACATTGGCATGAAGGTTTGTTTTGCGACAAAAAAAACGGCTCGACGGGAAGAAATGTTACGTTTTGTCATTTCTCCCGATGAGACGGTTGTTTTCGATGTCAATGAAAAATTACCCGGTGCCGGTATGTGGTTAATGGCTGATAAAACGATTGTTCAAAAGGCTGTTGAAAAAAAACTATTTAATAAAGTTGCCGGCAGGACGGTTGATATTCCGTCGGATTTGGTTGAAAAAGTCGGTTTTTTACTCAAACAACGGTGTTTAACGTTGTTGGGTTTGGCACGCAAAGCCGGTTGTTTGGTTTTTGGGTTTGAAGGTGTTAAAAAAGCCTTGGGAACAGGGCAAACAGTCATTGCTTTTGCATCGGAAGACGCATCGGAAAACGGAAAACAGAAATTGTATCATCCGGATAACAACGTGCACTTTTTTGATTTTTTTACACGGGAAGATTTGGGTCAAATAACGGGACAAGACAGTCAGGTTCATGTTGCTGTACTACGCAGTTCGGTTGCTGATAAAATATTACATAGTGCGATGAAATTAGATTTATACCTTAATGAAAGAAAGGATTAACAATGGCAGAAGAAAAGAAACCGCTTACTTTATCAGGTAAAACATTGGAGTTGAAAAAGACAACGCTTTCTTTGAATGGACGTGTCCGTCAAAATGTCGGTTCCGGTAAAACAAATATGGTTCAGGTTGAAGTTCGTAAAAAACGGGTTGTCACACCGGAAGCCAAGACCAATACGATATCGCAGGATACTGCTCAAAAACTGAAATTGATTCAGGAAGCCAAACAACGGGAAGCCGAAAAGGCTGCTGCTTTGGAGCAACAACGTATTGAAGCGGAAAAATTGGCACAGGAAAAAGTCCGTCAGGCCGAAGAAGAAGCCCGCTTAAAAGAACAAGACATCGTTTCAACACCTCAGGAAACAGAAAAAACAGCCCAGACGGAACAAGTACCCGTTGAATCCGATAAAAAAGTATCGGAAAGTAAAAAATTCGATAAAAAACATGATGACGATGAAACGAATTATAGTCGTAAAAAGAATCGGGATATGGGTGATGAAGAACGAACAAATCGCAACAGCCGTGGTTCGTATGAAGAAAAACGCAACGGTAAAATGAATATGAATGCGTATCGGAATGTTCGGGTTGATATGAGTTCCGATGATGATATGGATGATGGGGCTCCTCGTCAACGCCGTTCATTGGCATCAATCAAACGGTCTCGGGAAAAAGAACGTTTGAAACACTTGGAACAATTGAAATCTGCCGAAAAAATCGTTCGTGAAGTGATTATTCCCGAAACAATTACTGTTCAGGAATTGGCAAACCGTATGAGTGAAAAAGGGGCAACGGTTGTTAAAATCTTGATGAAATTGGGTATGATGGTTACCATTACACAAACAATTGATGCTGATACGGCAGAATTGGTTGTTGAAGAATTGGGTCACAAATGCAAACGGGTTGCTGAATCGGATGTTGAAGAAATTTTGAAAAAAGAAGCCGATAATCCGGAAAGCATGGTTACGCGTCCGCCGGTTGTTACGGTGATGGGACACGTTGATCATGGTAAAACATCATTGTTAGACGCATTACGTTCGGCTCATGTTGCGGAAGGTGAATCGGGTGGTATCACGCAACATATCGGTGCTTATCAGGTCACTTTGCCGAATAAGCAAAAAGTGACATTTATTGACACACCGGGGCACGCTGCTTTTACGGCTATGCGAGCCCGTGGGGCAAAAGTGACGGATTTAGTTGTTTTGGTGGTCGCTGCAAATGATAGCGTTATGCCTCAAACGATTGAAGCCATTCACCACGCAAAGGCAGCCGGTGTTCCAATTGTTGTCGCCATTAACAAGATTGACGTACCGGGGGCTAATCCGCAACGGGTTCGCACAGACTTGTTACAACATGAAGTTGTTGTCGAATCAATGGGTGGTGATGTGTTAGATGTTGAAGTTTCGGCTAAAAAACGTATGAATTTAGATAAATTGATTGAAACGATTTTATTACAAGCCGAAGTTTTGGATTTAAAAGCCGATCCAAACAGAACGGCAGAAGGTGTTGTTGTTGAAGCACGCATGGATAAAGGTCGTGGTTCTGTTGCAACCGTCTTAATTCAAAAAGGAACATTAAAAGTTGGTGATATTTTTGTTTCAGGACAAGAATGGGGTCGTGTTCGTTCCTTATTCAACGATAAAGGACAACGTGTCGCACAGGCTTTACCGTCCGAACCGGTTGAAGTCATCGGATTACAAGGGACACCGGCAGCCGGTGATGATTTTGTTGTCGTTGATTCGGAAAATCGGGCCCGTGAAATTTCGGCTTACCGTCAACGTAAAGCCCGTGAAATCTTGCAGGTTAAGACAATGAGTACGGCTGAACACTTGTTGGCAAAAATTAAAGCCGGCGAAATCAAAGAATTGCCTGTTTTGATTAAAGGGGACGTTCAAGGATCTGTTGAGGCTTTGAATGGTATTCTTTCCAAAATTGCCAATAATGAAGTGAAAGTTCACGTTTTGCATAGTGCTGTCGGGGCTATTAACGAATCAGATATTACGTTGGCTCGTGCATCGAAAGCCATTATTATCGGCTTTAATGTTCGTGCAAATCCATCGGCTCGTGAAATGGCCAAACGGGATGGTGTTGACATTCGTTATTATTCCATTGTTTATGACGTTGCCGATGATATGAAAAAAGCCGTTGAAGGATTGTTGGCTCCTGAATTAAAAGAAAAAATCTTGGGTTATGCCGAAGTTCGTCAGGTTATTAACATTTCCAAAGTCGGTAAGATTGCCGGTTGTATGGTTAAGGAAGGACTTGTCAAACGAGGGGCTAAAGTTCGCTTGTTGCGTGACGGAGTTGTGATTTATACGGGTCCGTTGGCTCAATTAAAACGTTTCAAAGACGATGTAAAAGAAGTCAAAGAAGGATTTGATTGCGGTATTAGTTTTGAACATTATGATGATATCAAAATTAACGATATGATTGAATGTTTTGAAATGGAAGAAATTGCCGTTAAATTGAATATTGACGTTTAGTGAGGAGTATTATCAATGCCGACAATCGGAAAAGGACAAGCCAATCAACGGTCACAACGGCAACTACGCGTTGCCGAAGAAATCCGTCATACATTGGCAAAAATGTTAATGGAAGATAATTTATTTATTGAGGGATTTAAACCATCTTATATCATGATTACGGAAGTAGCCGTATCGCCGGATTTATCCTATGCAACGGCATACGTACAAGGAATCGGTAATATTGATACAGATGAACAAATTGCCTTGTTAAATAAGCACAAAGGGGCTTTTCGTTATCGGGTCGGGAAATCCGTTCGGTTAAGAATTGTTCCGGATATTGTGTTTCGTTCTGATTCGGGTTTTGAAACCTCTCGTTACATTGATGAGTTGTTAAATTCGCCTCGTGTCAAAGCAGATATTGAAAAAGAACAAGACGATATGTAATATTATTCTTTGTAAAAAAACATCTGTTCTTTTAATAGAACAGATGTTTTTTTATAAACATTCAATCTGATTATGGTGCCAAACACACACCGTTTGACGGTGTTCGGTTACAATTGCGACAAAAGGTTTCCGATTGTGTATCAATCCCAATGGCTACATTGGAAGGCTCATCACAATCTATTTCCACCCCATCAACATTGATAAAAGAATCGGCTG
>JAZTVX010000071.1:0-13270 GCA_045635565.1 Alphaproteobacteria bacterium | reverse complement strand
CACTAAAAGCCCTGTTCGTCTGTCAAAAAAAAGCGTCAAAAAAACGTACCTTTTTTTGACACATTTTTTAATGAGAAGGTTTTGTTTTTTTGAGATTATTTTAACGGAGGTTTTATGATTCGCAAATTGCCTTTTTTACATCGTTTTTTGAACAAAAACACACAAGAATCCGGTCGTAGTATGGTTGAAATCCTTGGTGTTTTGGCTGTGATAGGGGTGTTAACAATAGGTGGCATTTACGGATATCAATTGGCACTCAATAAGTATATTGCCAATGAAACAATCCACGAATTAAATATGCGTGCCAGTAATATCTCTTATAAAATGGAAAAACTGATTGAAGCAAATTATATTGGTGAAATCGATATGGAATTAGGTAATGTGACTCGTTGGGGGTATCCGATTATGGCTCGAATGAGTCCGCAGTACATTGATTATTTTGAAATATTTCTTTCTGATGTGCCGAGTGATATTTGCAAATTGTTATTGCAGTCCCATTGGGTTGCTCCGTACTCTGTGTTTGTCGGTATCACGGAATATACAGGTAACGCACAAATTTGTGATTCGGAAGAGTCTGTTGAATTAGTTTATGAATTTTATAAAGATATGACACAAAAAGAAGAAATAGAAGAAGAAAATCGGCACAAAACAGATAGATGTCGTCTTGATAATGATTGTCGATGTGGGACATGTGGTAATGGATTATGTGTGACATTTTGTACATCAGAGGAACAATGTGTCAAAGATAGTGACAATCCCCAACAATTGGTATGCTGTTCACATGATAATGTTTTAGGTGAACTTTGCTGTAACAGTATTGAAGATGGTAAATGTTGTAATATTATGGGACAATGTTGTTTGCCCGAAACACCTTTGTGGGATATAAACGGTGTTTGTCATGCTTGTGATGAAGACAATCTGATTACAGTTGAAAATTCCTATTTATGTGGTTCTATTTGCGAAAACAGAACTGTTATGAGTGGTAAATATTGTTCTTTAAAATGTCATAAAAATGAATTTAAAAACACATCAGGAACATGTTTATCATGCACAGATGCCGGTAATTACTGGACGATGGCAACCAAAGCAGAATGTGATAAATGCCTGGAACGAGTTTTTGGTTATTATCAAAATAACAAATGTATGTTAAAATGTAATACACCCGGTACTTACACAGAAGGAAAACCATTACATAATCTTGATGGGATTTGTTTTACATGTATCACTTCCGAAAAAGTGGATATGCGAGGCGGAGATGATTCACGGTGTAAAAAAGAATGTCCTAATCGGATTTTGATTGGACAGAAATGTTTATTAAAAGATTATTGCACAACAATAGAAAAACCGTTAATGGATGAAAATGGTAATTGTTATGCCTGTGATACACCACAAGCATTGCCAAAACAGGACAAATGTACAACGGCTTGTCCCAGGGAACGAAAAGTTGCTTCTGACGGGAAATGTGTGTTAAATGATTGTGGTTCAGGAAAATTCCGAACAAGTGAAAATACCTGTTTATCATGCACAGATGCCGGTAATTACTGGACGATGGCAACTAAAGCAGAATGTGATAAATGCCCAGAACGAGTTTTTGGTTATTATCAAAATAACAAATGTATGTTAAAATGTAATACACCCGGTACTTACACGGAAGGAAAACCATTACATAATCTTGATGGGATTTGTTTTACATGTATCACTTCCGAAAAAGTGGATATGCGAGGCGGAGATGATTCACGGTGTAAAAAAGAATGTCCTAATCGGATTTTGATTGGGCAGCAATGTTTCTTAAAAGATTATTGCACAACAACAGAAAAACCGTTAATGGATGAAAATGGTAATTGTTATGCCTGTAATACACCACAAGCATTACCGAAACAGGAAAAATGTACAACGGCTTGTCCAACCGAACGAAAAGTTACCTCTGACGGAAAATGCGTTTTAAATACTTGTGAAAAAAATCAATTTAAATCAAATGAAAATACCTGTCTGTCATGCACAGATGCCGGTAATTACTGGACAATGGCAAGCAAAGCAGAATGTGATAAATGCCCAGAACGAGTTTTAGGTTATTATCAAAATAACAAATGTATGTTAAAATGTGATACACCCGGTACTTACACAGAAGGGAAACCGTTACACAATCTTGACGGGATTTGTTATTCATGTAATGAGCGTTCCTCGCTAAATATGTTGGGCGGAGATTCCTCACGATGTGAAACAATTTGCCCTAATCGAACATTGGTTGGCAATGAATGTGTGTTTCGGGAATGTTCAACAGGTATGTTTTCCGGAAATGACAATGTTTGTTATACCTGCAATATCACTACACCTATTGCCACAACGCCAACAGAATGTGAAAGATGTTTAAATCGAAAATATGGTACAGATGGATATTGTAGTTTAAATAATACACAATCATGATCGGTATATAGAATATGAATAATATTATAGGTATAGGACGTATATTTTCACAATAGCGCTATTATGCTAAAGCCCGAAATTATTTCGGGCTTATTCTATACATAACAAAATGAAATAACATATTCGATGATTTAACTATTCGTCAGAAGAATCTGAAGAATTACCTCTGTTAGATGCAGAAAATAAATCACAAACCGCCGCAATATCTTCTAAATTATCATACGTACTGATTGTACCGTCAGGATCGGTCAAAAAACCATCCTTGGCAATTTGCGATAACAAAATTGTTCGACAATCCGTTACCGTTATTAAATCTTCATCGGTCGGTACATTATCAAATGATATATCCATATACCATATGCCTCGAGCATTCCGACAGACAGAAACACATGCCCCAATTTCCGTTTTAAAGGACCTATCGTTTCCTTCTTCACACAAATCAACGCCCTGCATCACGTAACGAATAGGAATACAACCGTTTTCATCGATATCATCTGATGTAATTTTTTTTAAAAACAAACCACGTGCCGATTGCATGGCAACGGCAACTTGTTGGATGGTTGTTGATATACGATGCCGTTTCATCACATATTCATAACCTTGTAACCCCCCAACAGTTAAAACGCCAATAATAGCCAAAACACCCAGCATTTCAATCATACTGCGTCCGGATTGGTTCTTTTTGAACAGATGTTGCATACGATACATCTTCCCCCCGTCTTTTTTCACAACCTACCTTTCTTTCAGTTTAACCTGTTTTTATATAAGAATCAAGTTTTTTTTATCAGCCTTGTCAGATTGGAATACCATATAGATTGATGTGTAATAATCCGGCTTTTATCAATTGTTTTGTGTAATCCCGTCTTGGATGAGTAAGCATATTGTCGGCTCGTCCTTGCTCCACGACACGACCAGATTTCATAACAAGAATATAATCGCTCATCTGACGAATAATTTTCATGTCATGTGAAATAAAGATATATACTAATTTATATTTTTTTTGTAAACGTTGCAGTAAATCAATTAACTGTTTTTGTGTTTTAATATCCAGAGATGAAGTAACCTCATCTAACACCAACACTTTGGGATTCAAAACCAACACACGTGCCAATGCAACCCGTGCTCGTTGCCCTCCGGATAATTCATGGGGATATCGTTCCAATATATCTAATTTCAAGTCAACGGCTTTTAATATCGTTTTAATTCGTTGAAATCGTTCTTCACGAGATAAATTTTGAAAATGAACTTGCAGCCCTTCTTCGACAATTTGTCGCACATTAAATCGGGGATTTAAGGAACCTGCCGGATCTTGTAAAACCATTTGTATTTGTGAACGAGCCTGTGTTAATACTTTCCCTTTTAAGGTGAAAAAATCTTGCTCGTTTAATAACACTTGTCCCTTCGCCGGTATCAATCGCATTAAGCCTTGGACAAGAGAAGATTTTCCGGAACCACTTTCTCCGATAATCCCGACTGTTTGGCCGGAGCATATACGAAAGGAAACAGATTGAACGGCTTCAAACGTCCCGTAATGAACAGATAAATTCCGTACGGACAACACCGGTTTTTCATCCGGTTCTATAATTGTTCTGATAGGTATTTGTTCTGCTTCGGGTAGTTTTGTTGCTACGATTTGACCACTTCGCATGACATAAACTCTGTCTGCTGTTTTTCGTACAATATCTAAATCATGCGTGATAAATAAAACCGCCAATCCCAATTTTTGTTGTAATACTTTCAATAATCGTAAAATTTGAGCCTGTACGCACACATCAAGAGCCGTTGTCGGTTCATCAGCAATTAAAATATCCGGTTTTCCGGCCAAAGCCATGGCAATCATGACACGTTGTCGTTGCCCGCCGGATAATTCATGTGGAAAAGAATGATAGATACGGTCAATATCTTGCAATTCAACCAATTTAAGCAAATCCATAATTTGTTTGCGAGTACCTGTTTCACCATGTATTGTAAAAATTTCCATCAACTGTTTACCAATAGTATGGAGCGGATTTAAACTGGTCATCGGTTCTTGGAAAATCATGGCAATTTTTGAACCTCGAATTAGACGCAATTTATCTTCTGATAAACCGAGTAAATTTTGACGCTTGTAAAATATTTCCCCATCACAGCGAACAGCAGGATTTAATTGCAAAATAGCATGTGCCAATGTCGATTTGCCGGAACCACTACTTCCGACCAAAGCAACAAATTCTCCTTCTTTAACGGCTAAAGAAACACCCCGTACAACGGAAAATTTTTGAAAACGGACCCACAACTTTTTGATTTCAAGAATGTTCATGTGTGTATTTCTCCTTGATGTGGATCAAGAGCATCCCGAATTCCCTCACCGATGAAAAGTAATAGAGATAAAACCGTCGTCAAAACAAAAAAGGCAGTCAATCCCAACCATGGGGCTGATAAGTTTTCTTTTCCCTGACGAATCAGTTCACCTAAACTCGGCGTGCCAACCGGTAATCCTAAACCCAAAAAATCCAAAGCAGATAAAGCCACAATTCCACCGGCCAACATGAACGGAATGTATGTGACCGTTGCAACTAAAGCATTGGGTAAAATATGGCGTATCATAATACGAAAATCACTCACCCCTAATAATTTGGCAGATTTAACGTAATCTAATCCCCGTGTTTTTAAAAATTCTGCTCGAACAACACCGGTTAATGATGTCCACCCAAACAACAAAAGAACAATCAGTAATGTCACAAATCCCGGCTCTATCAAACTCGATACAATAATCAAAATAAACAATTGAGGTAAAGAACTCCACATTTCTAAAAAACGACCAATCAATAAATCCGTTCGTCCCCCGAAATATCCTTGAACAGCCCCGACTGTAATGCCTATCAGTGCTGAAAAAAACGTCAAAAGAACAGCAAAAATAAAACTCAAACGCAACGCATACAATAAACGTGCCAACACATCACGCCCCTGATCATCCGTACCAAGCCAATGTCGAGCATTCGGTGGCGACGGAAACGGATTTGGGCTAAAATAATCAACAGTGTCATAATAATACGGTATCAACGGAAAAACAGCCCAGCCATCCGTTTTGATTTTTTCTTGAGTTAAAGTATCGGTGTAAACAGCTTCAGTTGGCAAATTGCCTCCAACCATGTCATCAGATACAAACTGCATCATCGGAAAATACAACTTATGCTGATACATTAAAACCAAGGGTTTGCTGTCTGCTAAAAACGGGGCAAGAAAAGAGACACATACAATAATGACAAGCAACCACATAGATATATAGGCTCGTTTATTTTGTTTAAAGATAGACCATTTTGACCGTTTTTTGACTGTACTCATCAGACCATCCTTGAACCAAAATGAATACGAGGATCAACAAGGGTATAAACAAAATCACTAATAAGATTTAGCACCAATCCCATCAACGCAAACAGATATAATGTTCCGAAAACAACCGGATAATCACGATTTTGAACGGCTTCAAAGCCCAACAAGCCAATGCCGTCCAATGAAAAAATCACTTCAATCAACACCGAACCGGTAAATAACATACCGATAAGCATACTCGGAAAACCGGCAATCACAATGAGCATGGCATTCCGAAACACATGACCATACAAAATGCGATTTGTTGATGCTCCTTTGGCTTTTGCCGTCATCACGTATTGTTTACCCATTTCTTCCAAAAAAGCATTTTTTGTTAAAAAAGTCAAACCGGCCAATCCTCCGACAGTCATAGCAATGACGGGAAGAACCAAGTGCCACAAATAATCAATGATTTGCCGATACCATGACATTGTTTCCCAATTATCGGATGTTAACCCTTTTAACGGAAACCAATCTAAATATCGTCCGCCGGCAAAAACAACAATTAAAAAAATAGCCAATAAAAAAGCTGGTACGGCATATCCAATTGTCAGCAAAAAACTGCTGGATATATCAAGAAACGTTCCTTTGCGAAAAGCCTTGCGAATACCTAACGGTATTGCAATTAAATAAATAAGTAATGTGCTAAATACACCAAGAGATACCGATACGGGCATTTTTTCCAGAATTAAGTCAATGACTTTTTTATCCTGATAAAAACTTTTACCAAAATCAAAGCGAACATAATTTAACATCATGTGTCCAAATCGTTCTAAAGCCGGTTTATCAAATCCGAATTGCTTTTCCAATTCCAGACGTAATTGTTCTTTCATACCTTGAGTACCCCGATATAGGGATAAATCCGAATCGCTGACAGTTATCACGTCAGCACTGCTTCCACTGATACGGGATGTTATGCCTGTTGGTGCTGATTGTTCCATTTTCATCATCATTTGTTCAACCGGTCCACCAGGAGCCAATTGAACAAACATAAAATTCAACACCATAATCCCAAACAATGTAACAGGTATGAGCAATACTCGTTTGCAAAAATATGTTACTTTGGATGACAGAGTCATTTATATCCTTTTTTAACTGAACAAATCTTCAATTTGTACGTTCGGATCAAGAGGTGTTTGACTACCGATAACATCGCTGACATGGCGAATCCCTTTTTCTCGCAATATTTTTGATAATTCAGCATTTAATTTGTGAACCGCTGTCGGTCCTTGTGTAAAAAAGTGCGTACCAACCTCAACAATAGTGGCACCGGCAGCCAATAAATCAAAAACATCCTGACCGGATTTAACAGTGCCTGAAGCAATCAAAGGCAGACAACCATGCGTTCTGATACGAAACTCCTGAATCAGTTTCATCATACCTTCATGTAAAACAGAACCACAAATAAATGCTGATTCATTTAAGCAATCCAATCCTTTTGAAGGCATCAGGCGTTTATTTTTTTCCAATGATGCATGACCGGAAACAATAATGCCATCCAATCCTGTTTTTAAAGCAATTTGTGCAATTGATTTAACTTCTAACGGTGTAATGTCATACGGAACTTTTAGCAACACTTTCGGAGTACTAATCGGTGCCGCAATTTGCGCCGTTTGTTGGACTGTTTCAATTAACGGATGCATAGATGATTCATCTGATAATAATTGATACAACGGCATACTGGGATGTGAAATATTGATAACCAAAAAATCACAGGACGGAGCCGCTTTTTGTGTCATCAATTCATATTCAACCAAATAAGCCGGTTTTTCCTCTCCGTTACCAATTTTCATTTCATCAGCATTATATGACAACATACTGATACCGACAAAATGAGGTAAATACCGACGTTGACTTAATTTTACGGCAGATGATGTCAAATTATATTCTTTTAAATTTTGTTGTAAGGCATTCATCTTACGTCTGTGTTTATAGTATAATTTTTGATGATGTTCATCTGTCGGACGAAGTGTGTAACTGCCAAAAGTGCTTAATCCGGCTCCTTGTTGAATTAACGCATCCATTGTTGCTTCATCAATATCCAAATCGGCAGAAACACCAATCGGTGTCGTTAAGTCTGTATCAAACAACTTTGTTTTCAAATTTTCATAGTATCGAGTATCTTCAGCAAAAATTTGTTTTTTAACACCCCACGAAAACAAATTCGGTTGGTTATCAGGATTTAAAACACCTAAAATCTTCCAGTAAAGACCATACAAAAATTGTGTTGTATTCATATATCCCCCCCGTTTATTAGATTTCTTCCTTGTATGTTATTTTTAATTCGTCCACTCTTTCAGGCATAATTTTTTTGAATAAAGGTTCACTCAATTTGAAAGCCGTCCCTGCTTTCAACCCAGTCAAATAAGATGACATTCTTCTGTCCGGAAAAGCAATATCTTGAGAAATTTCAAACAAATCTAACATCTGTTTCGCTGTTTGAGGCATAATCGGTGCACTCAAATTAGCATACAATCTAATCAAATTTAAAGCCGTATTTAAAATAGTGGCAGCCCTGTCTGTATCAACTTTGACAACTTTCCATGGCTCTGTTCGAGCAATGTAATTGTTACCCGAAACCCAAATTTCACGCAACGTAGCCATTGCCTTTCGCAATTCCAAATTATCCATGTATGAAGCGTATTGTTGAACCAATGTATCGAGTGAAGTGTATAATTCTTCTTCTTCCGATGTGACCTGACTTAATACCGGAATTTGTTGTCCGAAATTATTGGTTGTCATTTTTAAAACACGGTTGATAAAGTTCCCCAGCACGTCATTCAAATCTTTATTGATTGTCATGGCAAATTGTTCAAAACTAAAATTCGAATCATCTGATTCCGGAGCATTGGCAATCAGCCAATAACGCCAATAATCAGCCGGAAATTCTTTAATAGCATCATCTAAAAAGATACCCCGATGAAGAGATTTTGAAAATTTACCACCGGCAAAATTCAGATAGTTCATCCCTTTTAACATACTGACTTGTGTCCAATTTTCACCTGTACCACGTAATGTTGCCGGAAATGTAATCGTATGGAAGGGGATATTATCTTTTCCCATAAATTCTGTATGTATAACATTATCAGGATTGAGCCACCAATCTTCAAAAGACCGTTCGGAGGGACGTTCATCTGCCCATTGTTTTGTAATGCCGATATAACCAATCGGTGCATCAAACCAAACGTAAAAAACTTTCCCTTCAAATCCTTCTTTCGGAACGGAAAAGCCCCATTTTAAATCACGGGTAATACCCCGTTCCTGCAAACCTTCTTTGAGCCATTTTTTTGCAATGGAATAAGCAATGTCCGGCCAAACACCTTTGCGTGTTTCAACCCAGTCAGACAATTCTTTTTCTAATTTCGGCAATTGCAAGAATAAATGTTTTGTTTCCCGAATTTCCAATTTATCACTACCTGAAATGACACTGCGAGGTTGAATTAAATCTGTCGGATCCAATACTTTTGTGCAATTTTCACATTGGTCACCTTTGGCTTTGTCATATCCGCAGTGTGGACATGTTCCCATGACATAACTATCCGGCAAATATCGGTTATCATCCGGCGAATAAACTTGCTTCGTTACTTTTTCGGTAATGTAACCGTTTTGTTCCAGTTCATTATAAATGCGATAAACAATTTCCTTGTTTTGATCAGAACTCGTCCGACCAAAATAGTCAAAAGATAAATCAAATCCCTTATACATTTGAACATGCAAATCATGATATTTTTTGCAATAGTCTTCAACCGACATGTTTTCTTTGGCAGCCCCAACTTCGGATGGTGTTCCGTGTTCATCTGTTCCGCAAATATACAGAACATCTTCGCCTCGACTGCGTAGATAACGAGCAAAAACATCCGACGGCAACAAACAACCGACCAAATGACCCAAATGAGGCAATCCGTTTACATATGGCAACGCACTAGTAATTAAATGTTTTTTCATAAATCTTCATCCTTTCTTTGCATAATTTTGAAAACAGTATATAAAAAAAAGATTAAAAGAGCAAGGACTTCTTGATAAAAGGCTTGCTTTTTTCCGAAAAAAAGCGTATAGTACCCTTATTATTTATTTTTACAGTAAGAAAGGAAAAAAATTATGGCTCGTGTAACTGTGGAAGATTGTGTTAATATTGTCCCAAATCGTTTCGATTTAATTTTAACAGCAGCCGGACGTGCAAAATCACTTGACTCGGGTGCTCCTTTAACGGTTAGTCGTGATAATGATAAAAATACGATTGTGGCTTTGCGTGAAATTGAAGAAAAAACGATTGATGTAACACAAATTCGTGAAAACATGATTACAGGTATGCAACGGTATGCTCACCGCGAAGCACCGGTTGAAACGACGGATTTGGCTATTTTAGAAAGCGACACATCCATTGAACAATTATACAGCGATGCCGAATTTGTTGATTCCGATTCGTTTCAGGTTGTTGATAGTACGGAAGCCTAATTTGACGGAGCGCCGACATGCGTCAATACGAACTTGTCGAACGTGTTAAATCTTACGATCCCAATGCAGATGAAGAGGCATTGAATCGGGCATATGTATTTGCTATGAAAATGCACACGGCACAGGTACGTGAATCCGGAGACCCTTATTTTTCTCATCCGTTATCCGTTGCCGCTATTTTAACACAGTATCGGCTTGATACAGCAACGATTGTTGCCGCATTGTTGCATGATACGATGGAAGATACACCGGCCTCATATGCCGATTTAAAAGAACTGTTTAGTGAAGATGTTGCCAACCTTGTTCGTGGGGTTACAAAATTATCCAAGGTAAAAATCCGAACGGAAGAAACAAAAAAAATCGAGCAAGCGGAAAACTTTCAAAAATTGGTGTTGGCAACAAGTACGGATATTCGTGTTTTATTGATAAAGTTAGCAGACAGATTGCACAATATGCGTACTTTGCATTTTTGTCAAAAACCGGAAAAACGGCAACGGATTGCTCGTGAAACATTGGATATTTATGTTCCGTTAGCCGAACGTATCGGTATGCAAACGCTCAAAGATGAATTGGAAGATTATTCATTCCAAAATCTGTATCCGGAAGCCCACAAAAGTATTCAATCCAGATTAAATTTTTTGAGTGAAGAAGGCAAACAAGACGTTGTCACCGTCATTCAACAATTACAGCAGGATTTGTCAGAACATAACATTTCAGCTGAAATTACGGGAAGGGAAAAACGCCCATATTCCATTTGGCGTAAAATGCAAAAACAAAACATTTCTTTTGAACAAGTTTGTGATGTGATTGCTTTTCGAGTTATTGTGAATGATTTGGCAGAATGTTATCAGGTATTGGGTATTATCCATACAAAATATCCCATGATTCCGGGTCGCTATAAAGATTACATTTCGACACCGAAACAAAACGGATATCGATCATTACATACAGGTGTTATCGGTCCTTTAAATCGTCGTATTGAAGTTCAAATCCGAACGAAAGACATGCATCAGGTTGCTGAATACGGTGTTGCTGCTCACTGGGAATATAAACAAGGTGTTCATAAAGAGGGAACACAATATCGATGGCTTCGGGATTTGTTGGATTTGATGAATCATTCTTCTAATCCTCATGAATTCTTGGAACATACGAAAATTGCCATGTATCAAGACCAAGTCTTTTGTTTTTCACCTAAGGGCGATTTAATAACACTTCCTAAAGGAGCCGGTCCGCTTGATTTTGCTTACGCCGTCCACTCACGTGTCGGGGATACGTGTGTCGGTGCCAAAATAAACGGTCAAATCAAACCGTTGAGAACTGTTTTGGCAAACGGTGATCAAGTTGAAATCATGACGAATAAAAATCAAAAACCCTCACCTGAATGGGAACATATTGCCGTAACGGCAAAAGCTAAAGCAAGTATTCGACGGTTTATACGGGCACAACAATATGAAAAGAATCTGGCATTAGGTCGGGAATGCTTTAATAACGCCGCCAAAGAATATTCGATTACATGGAGTGAAAAAGAATTACAACCTTATTTATCTCAATATAAACAGGAAACACCGAATGATTTGTTGGCAGCCGTTGGCGCCGGTATTGTTCCGTTCCGTGAATTGTTTTTACAAATTCATCCGGAATGTGTGCCATCAGGCTTCAAGCGGGCTATTTCTTTGTTTAAGAAATCCAAATCTGATAAAGCCTTTGACCAAAAGATGCCGGTTACCGGTTTGATTAGTGGCATTGCATTAAAATTCGGAAAATGTTGTCATCCTGTACCGGGGGATTCAATCGTTGGCATTGTTACGACGGGTAAAGATGTTACCATTCATACCAGTGATTGTCCAACACTGAATCAATACACAGATGAACCGGAACGATGGTTAGATGTTGATTGGAATATTGATATTATTAAGGATAAAGTTTTACCTGTACGTATTAAAATTACATTAGAAGATAAACCAAGTGTCATTACGGAAATGACGAATATCATTTCTCAACACAACTTACCTATCGTTAATTTTAGCACACAAAACAGAAGTAATGGTTTCGCTGATGTTGTAATAGAAGTCGAAGTAAAAAATAGTGACCAGATTGATGTTTTGATTCAAGCCCTGCGTTCTAACAAACACATTGCCGACGTACGACGGTTGAAAGCATAATCATGATTATCGGTATTGGCACGGACATTGTTCAAATAAAACGTATTGCAACAACCCGTCAGCGTTTCGGAGAAAATTTTGTGCAACGAATTTTAACGCCAAATGAACGAACAAAAATGAATATGTTGCATGTGCAACAACAAGATGCTTTTTTAGCCAAGCGTTATGCCGGTAAAGAAGCTATTGTTAAAGCGTTAGGGTGTGGCATTGGTTCCTTAGCAACGTGGCAGGAAATTGAAATTTTAAACGATTCTAAAGGGGCACCAACCGTTCGATTAACAGGAAAGACGGCTCAAACCTTGCAAGAAAAGGCTCCGTGTGCACATATTTGCATTTCATTATCTGATGACTTAAATGCGTTAGCTTTTGTTGTTATTGAAAGTACTTTATAATCATATTTTTTCAATGCTTTCTATTTTATAAAAAACACCATGGCATTTATTATACTGAAACAGGGCAGAGGATATATCTCTGCCCTGCTTCTTACAACACCTTTTCGCAGTAGAAGTTGCCATCTAAATCTGTCGTGACTTCCCGTTCATAAGTGGTACAAGAACGACAAATTTCTTTGGCTTTCGCTGAATTGTAAATTTGTGTTTTACCGGCATTACATGATACTTTTTGACCGGCAATATTGATAAAGTAACCGTTTGTTGCTTGTTGTGAACATTTTTTGATACCATTTTCTTCAAATGCAACACGATTACAGGCTTCACAATAACCACTGTAAACACCTACTGTTCCGATAATTGTCGTACCACCATTTGAACAAGATTTGCAATTTTTATCACCTGAAGAATGATATGTCATACCTTCACTACACGGAATGGCACAAAAATATCGTTCGGCATCTGTTTCGGAAGTTTTAACAGTCATGA
>JAZTVX010000070.1:0-47801 GCA_045635565.1 Alphaproteobacteria bacterium | reverse complement strand
CCCCTATCACAGCCAAAACACCCAAGATTTCAACCATGCTACGACCGGATTCTTGTGTGTTTTTGTTCAAAAAACGATGTAAAAAAGGCAATTTGCGAATCATAAAACCTCCGTTAAAATAATCTCAAAAAATCAAAACCTAATCTTATAAAAAAGTGTCAAAAAAAGGTACGTTTTTTTGACGCTTTTTTTTGATGGACGGAAAGGGCTTTTAGTGAAGTAAAAAAGATATAAAAATCAGATGATTACATTTTTTAGTTGACAAGAGGTATTTCGCATCATAATATGGGAAAAATAACGTACCTTTTTTTGACACGTTTTTTTAAGAGAATATATTGATTTTTAATCCTTATTTTTAAACAGGTTTTGCCCTTTTGCAAAGGGTATTTTTTGTAAAGTTATGACTTTTTTTGAATGTAAGATAATGATTGAATGTTTTTGTTTTTATCTGTTTTTCAAATAGGATAAGATTTTGTTTGGAATAAAAAAAAGAGCCGTACGAAACGGCTCTATATTGTCATAATGGTGATTATTTTTCGTTTAAAATTTGACGGGCAACTTCTCGGTTACGTTCTTTGAATGACGAATACAACAATAATTCCCGAATCAAAGCGGCTTCATACAATTCCAAATTACCCGTATCAAGCATCTTATAACACGATGTATCAATCATAAACATTTTGGCAAAAAAGCCTTGTTCTTCACCACCGTTGTCTAAAAACGAATTGATGCCGTCCGTGTAAACCCATTCACCGAGTGCTAAACCTTCCGGCAAATGACCCATTTGTTCAATAACAGATGTTTCCCGTTCAATTGAATCTAAACATTCTTTCGGGAAAACATACGGTGAGTAACCGGCAACACGACTTTTGGGGTGTTTCGGTTTTTCAATCAGACGTTTGTCTTGTAAAACAGCATTGTTACTGACATCATCTTGTTCAACACCTGTTAATAAAATTTGTTTCGGATTCTTTTTAAATGCATCAATCAATTTTTTGATGTAAGGTTGTGTTGAATCAACCGAGTCAATTAAATCATCAGGGAAAATTAAAACAGCATGTCTGTTAGGCGATACCCGATGAGCTAATCCCAATACATGTGCAGTCCCCCACGGTTTATCTTGAATCACGTATTTTACATCCATGTCATTCGGTAAAAATGTTGATTTTAATGCGTCAGCAATTTTACCTCGACCACTTTTACGTAATTTTTCTTCAACCACCGTATCCGGAGCCAGTGCTTGTTTAAATGCATTGATGGTTGTTTCGTCTGAACAAACGATTGTGACATGCCGTCCTCCGATACGAACAATGTCTTTTAAAACGTAATCAATTAAACGAACATCGCCGAATGGCATTAAACATTTATGTGCCACGGCTTTGGAGTGGGGATAATTTCGTGTGCTTTTACCAGCACATGCGATGATAAATTCTATATCGTCATACATGTTTGTCTCCTTAAATCTGCATGATTAACAACTATGTTGATACCATAAGATATTTTAAAATCGAAAGCAATATTAAAATTACTTTTTTTAAAAAAAAAGCAGGGGGTAAAACATACCCCCTATCCCCTATGTCGTGTCAGCAAACAAAATTATTTGATTCGAATGCAACTATACTGACGAGCCGGATTTTTTGGGTCGCGTCGGTAACTGTTGTAATCACTGTCCGTAACTGTATCAATCAGGACTGAATCAATATGTGTAATACCTGCCCGTTGTAGTCGATGAACTACATAAGCATGAAAATCAAAGGTATATTTACCGTTTTTTTGGCGTGTGAAAAAGTGTGATTCAGTTGTGGGAAATAAAGCGTGCATGGCTTCATCGCACTCAAAACTGTTTTTTTGAATATGTGGACCAATACCGGCAACCATGTAATCGGGATGTCCACCTAACATCATCATTTTTAAAACGGTTGTTTCAATAATACCCTGTAATGCTCCTTTCCAACCGGCATGAATGGCAGCAACCGTTTTTGTTTGAGCATCGGCAATCAAAATTGGGGCACAATCTGCCGTTTTAACCGTTAATGTTAAGTGGGGTGTTTGCGTTATCAATGCATCAACTTCCGGAGCAAATTCCGGTTTGGATTCTAATACCGTCACATCAGCAGAATGAACCTGATTCATTAAAATAACATCCGTCAAATGTTGTGATTCGTTCGCATCATAAAAGCCATGTTCAACAAAATCCAAATCCACTAAACCCAAAACTTGTTTCATTTTTTTCTCCTTTGTTGTTTCTTTTTTAAACGCATCAATTCATACCGTAATGTCCATTTATATCCGTAAATATAACTGATAATTACAAACGGAATGCACCCTAAAAATAATGAAACGCCCCAATCTTGAACGAATAATGTGAAAAATTCTTTCATTTGAATGAGAAAAGGTTTGTCACTTAAAAAGACCCGTTCAATCAATCGGCTGAGAGCATCATACCCCGATATATCGTCCCATTTGAAACGTAAAATTTGTCCGATAACGTAAAAAACATAATAAATCGGTACCATGGTAACAACATTTGTTACCCATGTCCAAGCCAAAGCCAACGGTAACGAAAATTTCCATTGAAAACGATGAGCAATGCCCCATGTGAAAGCAACCAAACCCATTTGTATGCCAACCAACGGTGTAAAGGCCCATGCTAAACCAACAGCAACACCTCGTGCTTTATATTCGGGAGTTGCTTTGCTATGAATGAGCGGACGTATCAATTGCCGATATATTGTGATTTTGAGCCATTGTCTAAAACGCTTATAAGATGATTTTTTCATGAGCCCTCTTTCAAGATAAACGCATACGTTTTAAAACTCGTTTTGGGTGGCTGCGATACATGAGCCAAAATCCGATAATTATCATCGGTAAGCATAAGATTTGTCCCATGGATAAATGAGCAAAAATAAACCCTAGGTGGGCATCAGGTTCCCGTGTAAATTCAACGCCAAACCGAAAAATGCCGTATAACACGAAAAACAGACCCAAAGTCCAGCCCTCCCGATTTCTTAAACGGGGTACAAACCACCAAACGCCGTTGAGTATGGCAAACAGACACAAACCTTCCAGTCCGGCTTCGTATAATTGAGATGGGTGGCGGGGTTCAACACCGGCATTCGGGAAAATCATAGCCCAAGGCACGCTATGTGTCACACGACCATACAGTTCGGCATTGATAAAATTGGCCAGTCGTCCCAAAAACAACCCAATCGGTGCAACACATACCAAAATATCCCCCATAATCAATGGAGATATTTTCTTTTTCCATGCAAACAGCAATGTTGCAATCACAACGCCCAACAAACCTCCATGAAAAGACATGCCCCCTTGCCAAACAGCCAATATTTGCATTGGGTGTTCCCAAAAATAATAAAAATTGTAAAACAAAACGTATCCGAGCCGTCCGCCCAACACAACTCCCATAGTTGCCCAAATCAGAAAGTCATCAATTTTCAAAACCGTAAATGTACTTTGAGCGTGTTTTGACATCTGTCGAGCCAAACCCCAAGCCCCAATCAATCCGAAAATATAAGCCAAAGAATACCAACGAATCACAAAAACACCCAAGTGTAATGCAACCGGATCAATTTGTGGAAACGGAATACCTGAATACATGAAAACTCCTTTTTTGTTTTATTTATTTTCGTTTTTTTCTGTCAAAAGTCAAGTAAAATCATGTTTATTTTAAACCGTTGCGTAAAATCAAACGGTTGAGATGGTTCTTAAAAACGATTCATGTTTGTTTTGCGGTTAAAACATCTTTTTTACTTGATTTTTTGTTTCATTTCTTATAGTATAAACCTATGTCTGATTTATTTAATGCTACACCTAAAAAAAATGAATACTCTGCCAAAGATATTGAGGTTTTGGAAGGGTTGGATCCTGTTCGTAAACGCCCCGGTATGTATATCGGGGGAATTGATGAACGGGCGTATCACCATTTAGTTGCCGAAATTATTGATAATGCCATGGACGAAGCCGTTGCCGGTTATGCAACGAATATTGAAGTCAGTTTGGCGGAAAACGGCTATATTACCGTCAAGGATAACGGTCGAGGGATTCCTGTTGACCCACATCCCCGATTTCCGGATAAGTCGGCTTTGGAAGTGATTACAACAACATTGCACTCGGGCGGTAAATTCGGTGGAAATGCTTATGCTGTATCCGGTGGTTTGCATGGGGTCGGGTTATCGGCTGTTAATGCGTTGTCTGCCCACATGATTATTGAAGTGGCACGGGATAAAAAATTATATCGGCAGGAATATAAACAGGGAAAACCCATTACAGGTGTTGAATTTGTCGGTGCTGTCAGTAATCGTCGTGGAACGAGTGTTTCTTTTATTCCTGATACGGAAATTTTCGGAGAATCGGTTCGGTTTAAACCATCGACATTATTTCGTATGGCTCGCACAAAAGCGTTTTTGTTTCGGGGTGTGGAAGTTCGTTGGTTTTGCGATTCATCTTTGATTATCGGTGATGATAAAACACCGACGGAACAGGTTTTGAAATTCCCGAACGGGGTTGCCGACTTTTTAGATTATTTGATGCGTCATCGATCGGCCATCACACCGAAACCGTTTACCGGTCGTGTTGAATTGCCTGATAACGAAGGGGCTGTTGAATGGGCTGTTTGTTGGCCGGATGATTTTAAGGACGGTTTTTCCTATTCCTATTGTAACACGGTCATTACACCGTTAGGGGGAACGCATGAAACAGGTCTTCGGGCTGCTTTGACGAAATCTATTCGGGCGTTTGCCGAAATGACGGGGAACAAAAAAGCATCAGATATTATGGCTGATGATATTTTAAATACGGCTGGTGTGATGTTGTCCGTTTTTATTAAAGACCCTCAATTTCAAGGTCAAACGAAAGAAAAACTGGTAACACAAAGTGCAACCCGTTTAGTTGAAAATGCGATTAAGGACCCGTTTGATCATTGGTTAAGTCGTGATATTAAATCGGCTAATTTGTTATTGGATTACATTATCGAACGGTCGGAAGAACGTAAAAAACGCAAAAAAACCGTTGAAACGCAACGGGCATCGGCGACGAAAAAATTACGGTTGCCGGGGAAGTTAGCCGATTGTTCGCATAAAGAAACAAGTGGTACGGAATTATTTTTGGTTGAAGGGGATTCGGCTGGTGGTTCTGCCAAACAGGCACGCAATCGTGTTAATCAGGCAATTTTACCGCTACGGGGTAAAATTTTGAATGTGATTAGTGCCTCAAATGATAAAATTTTGGCCAATGAAGAAATTCGGGATATGACCGAAGCCTTGGGTTGTGGTCGTCGGGATAAATACAATGAAGATGCTCTGCGTTATGAAAAAGTTATTATTATGACGGATGCTGACGTTGACGGGGCTCACATTGCATCTTTGTTAATGTCATTCTTTTATCAGGAAATGCCAAAACTGATTGAAAACGGGCATTTATTTATCGCGTTGCCACCGTTGTATCGATTGACACAAGGGGGAAAATCCATTTATGCTGCTGACGATGAAGAAAAAGATCGTTTATTAAAAACAGCCTTTAAAAATGCGAAAAACGTTGATATTTCCCGATTTAAAGGGTTAGGCGAAATGCCACCACACCAATTAAAAGAAACAACAATGGATCCACAAAAAAGAACATTGTTGCGTGTGATGATTCCGCATAAAGCAACGGAAGAAGAAGCCGAAGAAGCTGTTTATACATCTCAAATTGTGGAACGGCTCATGGGGACGAAACCTGAATATCGGTTTCAATTTATTCAAGAACACGCTAAATTCGTTGAAAATCTGGATATTTAATTTTTGTACTGATTGAATGGACATGGGGGAACGCATGGCATATATTATTACGCTTTCGGGTATGTTGGGCAGTGGTAAATCGACCATTGGAAAAATGTTGGCTCAACGGTTGGGCTTTGAATTTTATTCAACGGGAAATGTACAACGTCAAATTGCTAAACGATACGGTGTGACGACGTTAGAGCTCAATGAAATGTGCAAAACAAACCCCGATATTGATAAGGAAATTGACAGTGTTTTTATGGACTTGCCGTTGATGGGAAAAGATTATATCGTGGATTCTCGTATGGCATTTCATTTTATTCCGTCATCATTTAAGGTGAAATTAAACGTTGATTGTCAAGTTGCAGCCGAACGGATTATGAATGATACAGCACGTCAAGGGGAACAAAAATATGCCAATGTTGAAGAATCGGTTCAAGCGTTGGTAACACGTCGTCAATTGGAAGTGGAGCGGTTTAAAAAAATCTATCAGGTTGACATTGATAATGAATATAATTTTGATTATGTTTTGGATACCACACATCATACACCGACGGAATTATGTGATAAAATTATTGCCCGATTTGAAAAGTTTAAACATCAATTGGAAATTGAAAAAAAATTAGATAAGTATATGCCTGTTGAATAATCGCCGATGGGTGCGAGTATATGGTTTATTGTTTAATATAATGATGATATAACAAAAAATCTTGAAAAAACAATATTGTTTTTTTTACAGTATTATTTTCAGCATTCGAAAATGACTCATATTGATTAAAAAATAAAAGACATCGGTATGGACGATGTCTTTTTGTTCAAATGTGGTAAGGGTATGTTCATGTTTTACCCGATAATCGGGGAGGGGATATGTGCCGTTTGATAACAGGAGGTATATTGTCCCTTGTTAATGCCCCGATTGAGATAAATTCCCTTAAACCTGTTTAATTTCGTTTAAACCGGGGATTCGTTGCAACGCATCAAGCGTTTTCGGTGTCAAAGCGTATCCACCCCGTAATTCAACTTCCACCTCGTATTGTTTTTCGGGGATTTTGAGGAAGATTTTACTTCGCCCTTTTTCTTCCTTGTTCAATACCTGTGCCAACATTTCAACGGCTTGCTTGTTGTCAACGGAAATAATCAATGTTGACACCGTTTTCGCCATGACTTCGGATAAATATTCTACCGATTGAATATTCATGCGTAATTGATCGTCATCGGGACGTTTGTCAGCACTGATTGTCAATAATAACGGTTGACCCGATTTCAGTTTTTCTTTTTGCGTGGCTAACGTATCGGCAAAACACATGACTTCAAATGAACCGGATTTATCGCTTGCTGATACAAATGCAAACTTATTGCCTTTTTGACTGATGCGTTCCCGAACGCTTGATACAATGGCGGCAACCTGTACCCGAACAGATCCCGAAATATCAACCATACCGTTGATGTCGGCACTGTCAATCACACGCAACCGCTCAAATGTGGAATCAAACGCATCCAAGGGATGGGCCGATAGGTAAAATCCCAAGGCTTCGGCTTCTTTTTCCAGTTTTTCCAAATGAGGCCAATCCGGTACGTCTCGTATTTTTAAACTGTTTGCTGCACTATCGCTTGAGCCGAATAAACTGATTTGAGCACTTTTTCGGCTTTGTGTCGCATTGACAGCATAAGCAATTAAGTTTTCAATGTTTTCAAAAATTTTGGCGCGGTTTTTTTCAATGGAGTCAAAAGCACCTGATTTCGTTAAGTTTTCAACGTATCGTTTGTTCAATGCTGATGCATCAACCCGTGTGAAAAAATCCTGTATTGATTTGAATGGTCCGTTAGCGTTCCGTTCGGCAACAATCAAAGCCATGCCGGCTTCTCCGACGTTTTTCACAGCGGATAACGCATAGCGGATTTGTCCGTTTTCAACGCTGAAATTGACTTGGGATTTGTTAATATCTGGTGGTAAAATGTTATATCCCATTTGTTTAACGTCATTTTTGAAAAATGCTAGTTTATCCGTGTTTGTTTTATCCAGCGTCATCGTCGCTGCCATAAATTCAACCGGATAATGGGCTTTCAAATAAGCCGTTTGATATGCAATGTAGGCATAAGCAGCAGCATGTGATTTGTTAAACCCGTATGACGCAAATTTGTACATTTTCTCAAATACTTTTTCGGCAACGGCTTTATCAACATTTTTTTTGATGGCTCCTTCAATGAAGATAGAACGCTGTCTGTCCATTTCCGAAACGATTTTTTTACCCATGGCTCGTCGTAATAAATCTGCTCCACCCAAAGAATAACCAGCCATGGCTTGCGAAATTTGCATAACCTGTTCCTGATAAATCATAATACCATACGTTTCTTTTAAAATGTCTTCAATAAGTGGGTGCATATAGTCAGGTTGCTGTTCCCCTTTTTTACAGGCAATATAATCAGGAATGCTATCCATCGGTCCCGGTCGGTATAATGAAACCAAAGCAACGATATCTTCGATTTTATCGGGTTGCATATCATGTAAAATCTTTTTCATACCCGTACTTTCCAACTGGAAAACACCAGTTGTTTGACCCGATTTGAGCAAATCATATGTTTCTTTATCATCTAATGACAAATCATTCACATCAAACGTTTCCATGCCTTGACTTTTAATCAGTTCCATGGTTTTTTCAATCGTTGTCAATGTCTTTAAACCCAAAAAGTCAAATTTAATCAAACTGGCATCTTCCACAAAATGCTTGTCATATTGTGTAATGGGCATGTCTGATGATGGGTCTTTATATATCGGTACAATTTGTTCCAATGGCTTGTTTCCGATGACCACACCGGCAGCATGAACGGAAATATTGCGATATAACCCTTCCAGTTTTAAAGCAATTTCCAGCAATCGGGCAATTGTTTCATCTTGTTCGGCTTCTTTACGTAATTCGGGTTCCTTATCAATGGCTTCCTGTAATGTAATACCCAATTCATTCGGGACTAATTTCGATAATCTATCTACCACAGGGTATGGTAATTGTAATACCCGTCCGACATCCCGAATGACGGCTTTGGCCTGTAACTGCCCTAATGCTAAAATTTGAGCAACATGGTCAGCCCCGTAATGTTGTTTGACATACTCAATCGTTTTGGAACGGTTTTCCTGACAAAAGTCAACGTCAAAATCGGGCATGGATACACGTTCCGGATTTAAAAACCGTTCAAACAGCAAATTAAATCGTAACGGGTCAATGTTGGTAATTGTTAAACACCATGCCACAACCGAACCGGCACCTGACCCACGTCCCGGACCGACGGCTACACCATTGGCTTTTGACCATTGAATAAAATCAGCCACAATCAGAAAGTACCCTGGAAATCCCATGGTTTTGATAACGCTCAATTCATATTCTAATCGGTCAAGATAACGTTTGCGTTCTTCTTCTGACCGTCCTTTCATTCGCATTTCAAAACCGGCCAAAGCCATTTCACGCAAGACTTCATCTTCCGTTTTGCCCTGACAGTCATAGTTCGGGAACGCCGGTTTTTTCTTGCCCGCCAGAAATGCACATCGTTTCGCAATTTGTATTGTATTTTGAATGGCTTCAGGTAGGTCTGCAAACAAGGCTTTCATTTCGTCGGCTGATTTAAAATAATGTTCGGGTGTGACACGCCGTCTATCTGCTACATCAACATATGTTTTACCGGCAATACACAGTAAAGCATCGTGTGCTTCGTACATGTCGGGGGTTAAAAAGTAGGCTTCATTTGTTGCAACCAACGGAATGTTATGTTTGTAAGCCAAATCCAAAAAGACGGGTTCTGTTTCTTTTTCTTCGGGTAATCCATGCCGTTGTAATTCCATGTATAACCGATTGGGAAAGGCTTGTTGCATTTGTAAGAGTAATTCTTCGGCATAGGCATTGTCGTGCAATTGAATTTGACGACCGATGACACCTTCTGCCCCACCGGTTAACAAAATCAAACCGTCCGTTTGTGTCAACAGTTCTTCAAATGTTAAATGGGGAGTTGTTTCCCGTCCAGCCCCCATGTAAAACGATCGAAAGTGGCGTAACAAGTTTTGATAACCTGTTTCATTTTGAACCAAAACGACAACTTTATCATATGTTTCTTTTTCTTCCCGAAACATATTTTTTTCTTTGACTGGTGTTTTAATCGATAATTGACATCCTAAAATCGGTTGAACCCCAACCTTGGGACACTCTGCCCCAAAATCCATTGCCCCAAAAATGTTGTGTGTATCCGTCATAGCAACGGCAGGCATATCCATGGCAACGGCTGTTTTTGCCAGTGGTTTGATTTTGATTGCCCCTTCTAAAATCGAATAAGATGTGTGTACTCGTAAATGAATAAATTCAGGCGTTTTTGCCATGTTCCCTCTCTTTTGTCAAATCAATTAAAACGCCGTTTTGAACGGTAACCTGTCTGTCCATCTGTAAAGCCAGTTCCGGATTGTGTGTTGCAATCAAGGCACTTAATTTCGTTTCTCTTACGAGATTGAGTAATGTTTCAAAAACCGTATCAGCTGTTTTGGGGTCTAAATTGCCTGTTGGTTCGTCAGCAAGCAAAACCGAAGGCTGATTTGCCAATGCACGAGCAATAGCAACTCGTTGTTGTTCCCCACCGGACAGTTGTCCTGAACGATGTGTCATTCGGTCAGTTAAACCGACTTGTTTCAATAAAAATTCGGCACGTTGACGGGCGTTTTGACTGTTTTCTCCGGCAATCAGTTGAGGCAACATCACATTTTCCAAGGCATTGAAATCAGGTAATAATAAATGTGACTGATACACAAAACCAATAGCTTTTTGTCGTATCAATGTGCGTTGTCTATCCGATGCTTGTGATACGTTTTTTCCGTTGACGCAAATCGTTCCCGATGTGGGTGAGTCCAATAAACCGGCAATGTGTAACAATGTTGATTTGCCAGAACCCGATGGTCCGACTAATGCAACAATTTCACCGGCTTTGAGCGTAAAATTAACATCTGTTAACACATCAATTTGTGTTTCTTTTGTACCGTATGTTCGACGAATGTTTTTTAATTCCATACAAATCTTATTCATAACGTAGTGCCTCCACCGGATCAGTCTTGCTGGCTTTGTAGGATGGATAAACCGTTGCCAACAATGAAATGATTAAACTCATGCCCACAACGACGGCAACTTCTGTCATATCTACTTTAGCAGGCAGATGAGATAAAAAATAAATTTCTGCCGAAAACAATTCCCGTCCCGACATATTTTCAAGCATGTTTTTAATGCTGTCAATGTTGTAGCAAAAGGCTAAACCGAGCAAAAATCCCATCAATGTACCAACAACCCCGATTGTCAATCCCGACATTAAAAATATCCGTTGAATAGCCCCTTTACTCATGCCCATTGTTCGTAAAACTGCAATGTCTTTTGTTTTATCTTGTACCAACATAATTAAACCGGAAATCATGTTAAAAGCAGCAACGATGATAATTAACGTTAAAATTAAAAACATGACGTTACGTTCCACCTCGATAGCATTAAAAAAGGCTTTATTTGTTCGTCGCCAGTCGCTGACTTGGGCTTGTGACCCCATCGCTGTAAAGGCTTTGTCCAAGACGATGGTGGCATCTGCTTCCGGTTGCGTAAAAACTTCCAAATGCGAAATTTTACCGTTTGTTACAAAGAATTTTTGGGCTTCTGCTAACGGCATAAAGACAAAATGACCGTCATATTCGCTCATTCCACTGTTGAATGTTCCCAAAACGGTGTATGATTTCATTTTCGGCAACATACCAAAGGCTGTTCTGTTCCCTTTGGGTGAAATTAACGTCACATTATCTCCTGATTTAACGGCTAATTTTCGGGCTAAACGCCAGCCCAAAATAATTTGACCGTCCGTAAATTCCGATAGGTCAATGCCTTGATATTGCCCGCCTAATAACGGACGTTGAGCAAAATCCTCTTTATCCATCCCTCGAACCATGACACCAGCCGATGTTTCACCGGATGATAACATGACTTGCCCATCGATTACGGGTACAACGTGAGCAACACCATCAATTTTTTTTAATGTTTCCATACGTTGTTCGTGGTTATCCAATGTTGAACCCCAAGCCGGATAAACACCTAATTGACCGTTAATCCCTAAAACACGGGACATCAACTCTTCCCGAAAACCGTTCATAACACTCATCACAATAATGAGTGTTGCAACGCCCAGCATAATGCCTAAAAACGAAAAACCTGCAATCACAGAAACAAAACCCGTTCGTTTGCGTGATTTTAAATAGCGAAAAGCCAACATGCGTTCTGTTTTTGAAAACATTTTTATTCCTTTTGATGAAACAGTATGAATGATGAGTGAGTTTACAGGAATTCTTTTTTTTTCGCAAGTGTTTTCCCTTGTTTCATTTGTTTTGTTGAGTATATATCAAAAAAATCCGCCTGCATAGGCAAACGGATTTTTTTATTCAAGTCATGCTTTTTAATTTATTTTTTTATACCGGACGGAAATGTCGGTTGTGATAACATATCCAATAATTCAGGAGGTAAATCCTGAATGCTATGTGTTTCAAATACGGGGCGTAATACCTCCGGAGGGTATATATTGATATCTGAACAGATTCTTTGCGACGGATAGACTGTTTGCGTGATAATTCGTGATGTAATGACTTTTTGACGGGTTACAACAGTTTGTTCGGACGGTTGTTGAACCGATTGATGCACAACGTATTTTTCATTTTGCGAAGTGGGCTGTTTTGTATTATTTTTATGTTGTTGTGGCGTTTCGGAAGATGTGTTTTTTTTGTCCGAAACCGTAGGAGGGATTGGTTTGAGTTTGACAACTGTCGGTTTAAACGTATTTTGTTGTGTTAAAACGGGTTGCGTTGTTGTATCGGATTGTGTTGTATCAGATATTGTTTGTTTTATTTTTAAGATATGTTCAATATCTCCGTTTAATGATTGTTTGGCATCTTCAAATGCTTGTTGAGATGCTTCATCATTGCTTTGTGTGACAGGTGACGGTGTTAACGGTAACAAAATAGGCTTTTTAGCCAGTTGAACGATTGGTGTTGTCTTTTGTGATGTTGTTTCGTTGACAACGAGGGGCAATACGCTTTCTGATTTTGGGGTGGTTTTCACCGATTGAACGGTTGCTGATGTGGATTGTTTTTGCTGTGTGGTTTTCACTGATTGGACCGATTCGATTTGAAACGGGTCGGTTGGTGTGATATCGGCTGAAACGACTTCTTTAACTGACGAATCTGATGACTCTTTGGTTTGAAGCGTTGATGTCACGTCAGATGATTTATTTGACGGTTTTTGTTCAGCACGTATTGTTTGAGTCAAATCATCTTTTTGTTGTGTCGAAACAAATGGGACTTCAATGACAGTTTGTTTTTCGTGTATGGTTTGATGTGTCGGTGAAACCAATTGAATAACCGATATTTCGGATGGAGCAAACAATCTGAATTGAGGACCCCATTGACCAGAACCACGGGAAACATACAATAATCCATTGTTTGTTTCATATAAACCCGATAAATATCCGTTGGCTAATTTTGTTATCGGATGTAACGGGAAAATTTGCCCCCCGTGGGTATGTCCCGAAAGTTGTAAATCAATCATATCAGGGGCTAGTTTATCAATAAAATTAGGTCGATGAGATAACAAAATTTTATAATCTTTCTTTTGTGCCATGTGGAATGCTTGTCCCAAATCAACAGCGTTTTTAAATCGGGTAACTGTTTGATAATCAGGTACACCGGCAATATAAATCGGTACAAACGGTTGTACGCCTTCGTTAAACAGGTAAGTAATACCATGTTTGATAAATTCAGTTTTTGTTTCTTCATGGCCAATATAAAATTCATGGTTACCGGCGACAGCAAATTTACCGTATGGGGCTTTTAATTGGGCCAATTGTGCCAAGTGAGGTTGGATTTTAGATGGAAGGTCATCAATTGTATCTCCGACAAAAACAATGATGTCCGGTTCTAAATCATTCACTCGTTTAACAATATTTTGTATCTTTTTAACAGGTAAAGCATGATGAAGATGTAAATCTGTCAGAGCAATAATCGTGACAGGAGTATCTATTTTTGTGCTTGCAAGCGTGATTTCCCGAATATCGGGTGTTTTCATACCATTGTAAAAAGCAATGAGTGTTAAAAACAAAGCCAAAATTATACAAAAAATATTTGTCCGACGTACACGATAAATATCATGCCAATCATATATACCAATCGGCAAATATTTATACCGTCGCCACAAATTACCCAGAATCCAAATGATATCCCGAATGACAATCATCATAAAAAACAATAAATTGCAGATGAATAAAAAGTATAAGAAATGATATGTTATCATATCAAAAATCGAATCGTGTCGGGTAAGAAAACGAACCCAAATAGGAATTAGCCAAATAAAGGCAAACCCAACTAAGATACCGATTTTTTTACACCAACCGTAATGACCCATCCCCCATACACGATAGGCTGACCAACTTGTTCCCAAAACAGCCAATATGAAACCGATAACCAACCACATATCTTATCCTTTCGTTTTTTATCTGTATGCTTATATATAGAATAACAGTTACTTGTTTGTCAAAAAAAAACGGTTTGATGAGGTTATCAAACCGTTTGTTAATTTAACCGTTTGTGTTTGTTGTTTGCCCTAAACAGGAAATAGCATATCCTTGAACACGTCTTTTGTGTTCTTTGATTTTATCCAAATCATTCATCATATTTAACACTTCAACTGCGTCATAATCATCACGACTTAATAAAGCATTTTCTTGAATGGCGGCATATCGTTCAACTGCATTTTCCGGAGAACGGCCCCATTGTTGTAAAATGGTTGTACATTTTGCTAAACGTTCTAAACTTTTATCCGATAATGGACGACAAGCATCAATCACTTCGCGCATGCCGTCTTCTGTTCCCTTACAGAAACAAACAGCATCACAACCTGCTTCTAATGCGTGAAGCGTGTTTTCCCGTAGCGTTCCCTTTAAGGCGTGCATTTCGATGCCGTCGCTGATGAGGAAGCCATCAAATCCGATTTCGCCCCGAATCAACCGATCAATGCCGACTTTGGATTGCGTAATCGGCCATTGGTCATCAATTTCAGGTAATAAAATATGTGCCGTCATCCCCATTGGACAAACATGTGAATTGGCTTGGAACGGTAAAAAATCAGTTCGTAAATCATCCAAGGTATCCGTAATAATCGGCAAATCTAAATGTGGGTCCGATACAACACGACCATGCCCCGGCAAATGTTTCATACACGGAATAATACCCCGACTTTTATACGTTTCAATCATAACCCGACCGCATTCACTGACGATTTTTCTGTCGGTAGCAAAACATCGATTTCGCAAAACGGCATCCGTTGCAGGGTAACGCACATCCAAACACGGAGCATAATTTAAATTAACCCCTGCCCGATGTAAAATATCAGCATTTAAATGAGCGTGCAAAGAAGTTGCTTCCATGCGTTCATAGGGGGGCAACATCCCAATGCTGTATTGGGGTAAAAACGATTGAACCAATGGTGGGTCAAACCGACTTGTTTTACCACCTTCCTGATCAACGGCAATAATCACATCACCCCGACCGATGACTTCTTTAATAGATTGAGTTAATGCGGCAACTTGTTCAAACGATCCGATATTGCGTTTAAAAATCGTTACGCCAATCGGGTTGGATTGCTCTAACAAATATTTTTCATTATCCGTCAAAAAAAAACCGGATACGGAAAGAGTTGCTGAAAGAATCGGTTTCATTGTTTTTCCTTTTCAAATATATATCAATCAACAAATAACCTGTTTTCAATTACAAAGAGTAATCGTCTTTTTGACGAAACGCCGGACCGACTTTTGATTTGCGTGTGGCAACCGGAGTCGGAGTTGGTGTCGGTTCTTGTGTTGGCAGGTGTTCCTTAACAGCACTTAATTGTCCCATCAATTCATCTTTGGAACCTTCGCCTGTTTTCGGTAAACAGCCCCAGTTATCCATAACCGTCAACATATGTTCATATAACGGATATAAAGCAATTTGATTATCTAACGGCGTATCCAAAATTTGTGTGGCAGCTTTTTTACAAACAGGTTGAACAAGGATTTCTTCTAAAAATTTCCATTTATCGGCATGTTTTTCATCAGCATAATATTCATGCAATTCCGTTAATAATGTGTGGTATGACCGCAAATGTTTTTCCGAAAAAGTGACATTTGTTGTTGATTTCGGATTAACACGATACTTATAAAACGGAATTGGCAAAATAGTTGTGCGAGGGTTATCCCGTAAAATGGACATTAACATCAAGGTGTCTTCATAATACATACCTTCTTTAAAACGGAATGTATCAAAAATATCTCTTTTAAACAATGTTGTTGTAACAACCCATTCCAAAAACGGACGAGATTCCGGTGACGTGTAAGGCATCACATTACAACGCAATAAAGATGGCAATTGTTCAACATCGTATTTTTCGTAACCCCGAGCCTTTAATTCTCCCGGATTTTCTTCTTTTTCATAAAGGAATGTCGTTAAAACCGATTCGTTTTTTTCGGCAAAATGAACGGCGGCTTCCAATGTTTGGGGGTGCATAAAATCATCTGAATCCAAAAACATGACGTAATCACCCGTTGCCATATCAAGACCGCGGTTACGGGCTGCCGATTGACCGGCATTTTCCTGTGATACAAATTGAATGCGTTCATCTTTTTCGGCAAAAGCCTTTAAAATTTCCAAAGAACGGTCAGAAGAACCATCGTTCACACAAATGATTTCAAAATCATCATGCGTTTGTTTGCGAATACTGTTTAAACAAACCGTTAAATATTTTTCTGCGTTGTAAACCGGTACGATAACTGAAACTTTTGCCATTGTAAACTCCCTTCCTGATAAAAAACCTTCCTTGTTATAGCACACTTTTCTTTTAATGTCAATTTTTTTTACAAATTTTTCTTTTTTACTTGAAATGTGTTGTTAAACAAAGTCAAACAATATAAACAAAACACAACGGAATATGCGTTTATGCCTTTTATTATGCTTTAAAAACGTCTGATAGAAAGCCACTTCAACGGAATCCGATTCTTTTTGAGATTCTTTCTTTTAGGTTGTGTTTGTGACCTGTTGTACTTATTTAGTCATGTCAGATAAAGTAATTCGATTCAAAACAACATACATAAGTATGTAAAATATCTGCAAAAACAAAAGAATGATAACAGATTTGTTAAATTGTGATTCTTTTTCTTGCGTTTCATGAAAAGGCATATTATGATATGGTCGATGATTGAGCAATCAATTATCTAGGACACAAACATGCTTGTCCAAATATGGTAAGTAAAAGCGATTTCATCTGTGTAGAAAGGAATGTGACTATCTTTTTACGGTGGTGAAATATGTGATAGGCTGTTAGGTATTGTGCGTTTAATTTGAAACAGGAAAATATTCGTGGTAAAAATAAAACAAATAAATATCTATTTTCATCAAAGTGTGAATCATTTGCTAAAAATGATTTAAGTTTATATTTTTCAATAAAGGAATAAAAAAATGAATACAGCCAATCATTCGAAAGAAACGACAAAGGCAAAAGTTAATACGCAAGTACAACTTGAACAAGAAGATTTTGATTTTCTTCGGGCAAGTGTTGTCATGTTCAAAAGTGCCAAAGAATCGGTCAATTGCCAGTTTTGGTACAGTATTATTCGGGCTTATTCTCTGTATATTCAGGAAAAAAACGGTTTGGATACATCTGATTTAGATTTATGTTTTGATCATATCAAACCTTTTGAAGAAACGGAAGATTTGCTGAATGATCGTGTGTGCAGTGACAATTTAATGTATTATGAAAAGATTTTTGCCGGATTAAACAATCCTCGTGTCATGCATTATTTGAAACTGATTTGTGAAAAAGTCGGCACCAATGATGTTGATGATGAGGTTCAATGTCTGCATCAAAATCCGGCTTAATTTTGCTTTTTGTGTTGATAGATGATACCAATCGGTCGGTGAGATAATTGACCGATTGGTATTTTTTTTGATATTATTTTTTGGGATTCATTGCTGAACATTGTGTATTTTGTTGATGGATTGACACTGTTTTTTTGCATAAAACACTTGAAAAGATGTTTTTTTTTGATAAAATATCAAAATATTGTCACGTATCAAAAAGGGGTTCACGTGTTAAACAAATATTTTTGGATTTTTTCAACGGTTTTTTATTTTGCCGTTACCACATTGATGATTTTATTGGCTTTTACGTTGTTTGTTGATATCTTCTGGGGTGTCGGATTGATGGTGTTTGGTTTGAAAATGTCTTTATTGCCGTCGTTTCAGACATTGTTAATTATCAGTGTTGTATGTTCTGTTTGGGCGTTAGTGGAAGGGACACGCATTCCGTCAACAAAAATGACGTTGATTGAAACAAACAAGGTGGTTCAACCGACAACTGTCGTTTTTTTAAGTGATTTGCATATTGATAGAGATATTGATCCGGCAAAAATTAACGGAATTGTGCAACGTGTCAACGCATTAAAACCCGATATCGTGGTTTTAGGGGGTGATACTGTTGATGACAAATTGCCGACTATCGATAATACGTTGCAGTTGTTAAGTAATATCAATGCACGGCTTGGTCGTTTTTTTGTTGCCGGTAATCATGAATTTTATTGGGGAAAGGCAGAAAGTGTTCATCGGTTAAAAGAATTGGGTTTTACCTTTTTGGAAAATAACGGTGTGGTACTCAATGATATTTTTGTCGCCGGGATTCCTGATGTCACAACATCAGCTGCCTCTGTCGATGTGGAAAAAGCCTTTCAAAAAGCCAAAAACAATGAATTTCGGATTTTGGTGTCGCATACACCTCATAATTTTAAAGAACAAAACTGTTTTGATTTAGAATTAGCAGGTCATACGCATGGGGGACAAATTTTTCCGTTTCATATTTTATCTAAAATGTATAATCGGTATTTATTCGGATTGTATATGTTAAGTGAAAACACATATCTGTATGTTTCTCGTGGGTCAGGGCAGTGGGGACCTCAAATGCGTTTCTTGTCCAATGCCGAAATCAGTGTTATTCATTTGAAACCAAAAAAGAAACAAGCAAAATATTTTGATGAAACACAAATAAACGAATAAGTGTTAATCGGGGATACCTCTTGATTTTTGAAAAAAAATCAGGTATAGTACACATCAAAAATAACGTGTAAGGATAAGGTATGACAAATTTAACACATATTCGTAATTTTTCCATTGTGGCACATATTGACCATGGTAAATCAACATTGGCTGATCGTTTGATACAAAAATGTGGGGCGGTTTCCGATCGGGAAATGAAAGAACAATTGTTGGATAACATGGATATTGAACGGGAACGGGGAATTACGATTAAAGCACAAACCGTTCGGTTGAATTATCGGGCTCAAGACGGTAAGGATTATGTTTTAAATTTAATTGATACACCGGGGCATGTAGATTTTGGGTATGAAGTCAGTCGCTCATTGGCCGCCTGTGAAGGGTCTTTGTTGGTTGTTGATGCTTCCCAAGGGGTTGAAGCACAAACATTGGCAAATGTCTATAAAGCATTGGATGCAAATCATGAAATTGTACCGGTTATCAATAAAATTGATTTGCCGGCGGCAGACCCTGACCGTGTTAAATTGCAAATTGAAGATGTTATCGGGATTGATACTGATAATGCCCCGTTAATTTCAGCTAAAACGGGTATTGGAATAGATGATGTATTGGAAACGATTGTCAATCAATTGCCGGCTCCGATGGGGGAACGGGATAATCCGCTCAAAGCCATGTTAGTGGATTCATGGTATGACCCATATTTAGGTATTATTGTTTTAGTGCGTGTGATTGATGGTATCTTAAAAAAAGGTACAAACATTAAAATGATGGCAACGAATGCTGTTTACAAAGTGGAACGGTTGGGATACTTTACGCCGAAAATGGTTGATACAAATGAAATCAATACCGGTGAACTCGGATTTATTATTTGTGGGATTAAATCAATTGGTGAAACACGAGTCGGTGATACCATTACTGATGAAAAACGTCCGACAGAACAACCCTTACCCGGTTTTAAACCGAGTTTGTCCGTTGTGTTTTGTTCGTTATTTCCCGTGGATATGAGTGATTATGAAAACTTAAAGGAATCGTTGGGTAAATTACAATTGAATGATGCGTCATTCCAATTTACACCAGATAAATCGATGGCTTTGGGGCAGGGTTTCAGATGTGGTTTCTTGGGTTTGCTACATATGGAAATTATTCAGGAACGGTTAAGCCGAGAATTTAATCTGGATTTGATTACGACGGCTCCATCAGTTGCTTACGAAGTACATTTAACCAATGGGGAGACATTGACGATGCATAATCCGGCAGATATGCCTGACCCGAGTTCGATTCAATTCATTGAAGAACCATGGGTAAAGGCCACGATTATGACGCCTGATGAATATTTAGGGGGTATTTTACAGTTATGTACGGAACGACGGGGTGTTCAAAAAGATTTAACATATGTCGGCAATCGGGCAATGGCTGTTTATCACTTGCCGTTAAATGAAATTGTGTTTGATTTTTATGATCGACTCAAATCTATTTCACGAGGTTACGCCAGTTTTGATTATGAAGTATCGGATTATGACAGGAGTGATTTGGTTCGTGTCAACATTATGGTGAACGGGGAACAAGTTGATGCGTTGGCTTTTTTGGCACACCGTTCGCAAGCCGAACGCCGGGGGCGTCAAATTTGTGAACGATTAAAGACATTGATACCTCGTCATCAATTTAAAATTCCCATTCAAGCCAGTATTGGGGGCAAGATTATTGCTCGTGAAGATATTTCGGCTTTTAGAAAAGATGTGACGGCTAAATGTTATGGTGGTGACATTACCCGTAAACGTAAATTGTTGGAAAAACAAAAAGAAGGGAAGAAAAAAATGCGTCAGTTCGGTAATGTTGAAATTCCACAAAGTGCCTTTATTCAAGCACTGAAAATCGGAGATGAATAATGTATCATGTTTCTTTAGCAGGCATCGATGCTGATGGTTGTGAACGAATGTATCGGTTGGCTGATTTTTCAGGGAAACGACTTGTGTTGTATTTTTATCCCAAAGATAATACATCGGGTTGTACGCAGGAAGCCTGTGATTTTCGGGATAATATGAATCGGTTAACACCGTATGCAACAGTTATTGGAGTTAGTCCCGATTCAATTAAAAGTCATATAAAATTTCAAACGGCACATCAATTAAATTTTATTTTATTGTCTGATTTGAATCATGAATTAGCACAATTTTTTGAGGGTTGGAAACAAAAATCTATGTATGGACGTACATATATGGGGATTGAACGAACAACGTTTGTGATTGATGCATCCGGTCGCATTGAACAGGCATGGCGTAAAGTTAAAATCAAGGGTCATGTTGATGAAGTGTTGAGGTATTTAACAATAAAACGGTAACAAAAAATGTTACCGTTTTATTGTTAAAACTCATCCCATAAGAGTTGTTGATACGAGTATAAACTGATTTAATAATAAACGCCCGTACTATATAATGGACGGATTTTTGTTGTGCCGTCAATTCGATTAACCAGAACATTATCTCCAACACGCAAATGCAATTCGTTGGTTTGAACAACGGAAATCGTTTGTCCGTTATTTTTTTGGATAATAAATTCATATGCCGTATCTTTTGTAACGGCTTTTTCCGTTGCTGAACCGACCATACCTCCAACAACGGCACCGGCAACACCGCCGATAATATTAACAGCCGTATTGCCACCAATCATTGAACCGGCAGCAGCCCCCATACCGGCACCAGCCAACGTACCAACACTGGACGAACCTTGAACCTGAACGGGAACCATACTGATAATCCGACCGATTTCAACAACACCTTGTGAACCGACTTGATAGTGTTCATACGTTGTGTTGGTATTGCCCAATCCACATGCTGTCAAACAACATAAACACAATAAAACACAGATGATTTTTTTCATTGATTTTCCCTTTCAAAACTGTTATCGTCTTTACCCAAGGATAATATAAAAAAAAAAGGAAAATCAAATAAAATGCGTTCATATTGGAATAAAATAATAAAATCTATGTATGAGTGGTGTATGAAATTGGTATCCGGTCGGTATGCGTTACCGGCATTGTGTGCTGTTTCGTTTATAGAAAGTTCATTTTTTCCGATACCACCTGATATTTTTATGATACCATTGATTTTGGCTCGTCGGTCGGAAGCGTTTAAAATTGCACTTTATACGACTGTTTCCAGTGTGTTAGGTGGATTGTTCGGATATGCCATTGGGTACTTTTTATATGAAACGGTCGGTATAGCCATTTTGAATTTTTTCCATTATGCGCAACAATTTGAATCATTTCGTCATTCGTATAATGAATATGGTGCTTGGATTGTTTTTGGGGCAGGCATTACACCGTTCCCATATAAAATTATTACAATTGCCAGTGGTACAACCGGTATGAATTTAATTATCTTTATGATTGCTTCTGTTGTTGCACGGGGATTGCGTTTCTTTTTAATTGCAGCATTATTATGGAAATACGGCGAACCGATGAAAACATATATTGAAAAGAATCTGGGCTGGTTGTCTGTTGTTTTCTTTTTGTTGTTACTTGGTGGTTTTGCCTTAATTAAATTTTTATAATCGTGAACTAACAATGTTTTTCCCGTTTGATGAGGTGTTCTTATCAAACGGGTCTTTTCTATTCCCCGAAAATACATGCTTTTTTATTCAATCAATAAGGAGAAAAAATGATATACGGATATTGTCGTGTTTCAAGAATACATCAAAACGAACTCAATCAACGTTTTGAAATAGAACAATTTGCCCGCCTTCATCACATCCATGTTGATACATGGATTGAAGAACGTATTTCGTCCAGAGAACGGCTTGAATATCGTCAATTAGGGCGATTATTGCCGACATTACGGGATGGGGATATACTCATCACGACGGAATTGTCACGAATTGGTCGGAGTTTGTTGGAGGTTATGGGAATTTTGCAAATGTGTTTGGAACGCAATTGTCAAGTTTGGACACTCAAAGAAAATTTTCGATTAGGGCAGGATTTGCAAAGTAAAGTATTGGCATTTGCTTTTGGATTATCCGCCGAAATAGAACGCTCCCTTATTCAAAGTCGTACACGGGAAGCACTTGCTCGAATTAAAGCTGACGGACGCAAACTTGGTCGTCCGTACGGTTCACAAAATCAGGAATTAAAACTGTCACAGGAAGCAGATAAAATCAATGATTATTTTCGGCGTGGTTATCCTAAAGCACGTATTGCCCGTTTGTTGGGTGTTGACAGAACGACCTTATATCGTTTTTGCCAACGCCATAACTTGTGTGAAACCCAACGGCATTGTCATATTGATTTTTGATTCGATAATTTTGCAAATAGAGTGATTAAAATAAAAAAACACTCTGTCCGAATAAGTGACGGGCAGAGTGTTTTTCTGATACCAACAGATTAAGAATGGTTTTTCATTTTATCTTCATCCATTTCTTTCGGATCCAATGAAGGACCACCATATCGCCCACCGATTCCTTCGCTGGGTTGTTCTTTGTCAATGTCGGAAAATCTGATTTTAGCATCGGCAGATGTTGCATATAAACAACCGCCTGCTAAAACAAAACCCAAAACAATCATACCGATAATACGAAACATTTATACCCCCTATGATGAATTGTTAACTCATTCAGTTTAACACGTTTTAGGCAAAAGAACAACCCCTTTTGATAAAAAAAAGCCGACAGTTTATTTGTCGGCGTATTCTTGTGTTATTTTGGTAAATCAAAAAGAGGTTATTTCCTTTCTCTAATCGGTAAATCTCGTAAAATATATCCACGTCCCCAAACAGTTTGAATATAGTCTTCTGTTTTTGTGATTTTTTCAATCTTACGACGAATTTTGCACAAAAATACATCAATGATTTTCATTTCGGGTTCATCTATTCCCCCATATAAATGATTTAAAAACTGTTCCTTGTTGATGGTTGTGCCTTTGCGTAATGCCAATAATTCAAACAAAGCATATTCTTTGCTGGTTAAATTCAAAATTTTACCATCAATCGTAATTACTTTTGAACTGAGATTGATTTCCATGCCACCTGTTCGTATAATCGGATCCGAATGACCTTTAGACCGACGGACAATTGCATTTACACGAGCAATCAATTCCGTTCTGTCAAACGGTTTTGTCAAATAATCATCAGCCCCACAGCCAAATCCTTTGACTTTTTTATCCGGTGTTGTTAAACCGGATAAAATGAGAACAGGTGTTTCAATATGTGACGTTCTCAACCGACGTAAAACTTCATATCCTTCCATGTCCGGTAAAAGCAAATCCAAAATGATGATATCGTATTCATACAGTTTGGCAACTTCAATGCCATCTTCCCCTAAATACGATACATCAACAACCATGTTTTCTTTTTTCAAAATCAAGGCTATATTTTGGCTGACCGTTTTATCATCTTCAATCAATAATACACGCATGCTTGTGTCCTTTATCAATGAAACAAACCCTATTTATTAACCATATGTTAATTTTTATCTTTTTGCAAGCATAACTTGTCTTTTTTATCACTTTTTTGTTTTTAAGAAGATTTTTAATGCAGAAAAGACCCTATCAACGCTGATTATCGGTTGATTGTTTCTAAATAGTGTTGCAGTTGTTGTTGTCGAACCTGCTCTTGTTCCCACAGAGATTGACGAATGGCAGTTTGGTCATCTCCGTATTTTTTTTGCACATAATTTAAAGCCAATACCATATGTTCTTGTCGTTGTTGTTCATCGCTACACAATGATACCAAGGGTCGTTTGGTATCAATTTCCCATTGATTTGTTTGTTTGTTGTAAATAATATCCCCCAATAAAGTGACATTGTCAGGATTAAAACGGAAATGCTTGATAAATAGATTATGTGTCATTTCACCTTTAAAGTTCGGATGAATAGTTGCATTATCCCATGCACGAACATCAAAATTCATGACTTTTGGGTGATTATTAAAAAAAACAATGAAACGCATGCTTAGACCTCTTGTTCTTGTGCTTTACCCGATATTTGTATGAGCCAACCCAGCAATATCAATGCCGGTATCATTAACGCACCCGTAAAGACGAAAAAAGTGAACCAACCCATGTTTTCGGCCCAGATACCGCTGTAAATGGAAACAACGGAAACAGCGAACATCATCAATCCTGTCAATAAAGCGTATTGTGTGGCGGCAAATTGTTTAGCACACAAACCTGATAAAAAGGCAACAAAAACAGCTCCGCCCATGCCTCCGACAATATTATCAAACAAAATCACGACGATGAACATTGGTATGGAATGAGGAAACAAAGAAAAAACAGCAAAGATAACGGATGTTAAAATTTCCACAAACCCCAGTGCAAACAACAATTTTAAAATCGGTTTTTTCATAACAAGAATGCCCCCGATTGTTATGCCGAGTATGGTAATCCATGGACCGATTGTGCCTGAAATCAAGGCAATTTCGTATTTTGAAAAAGCCATGTCTTTGTAAAACGGCAATGCCATGCGTCCCAAAACGGCATTGCACAATTTGTACAAAATGACAAAAACAAGGAGGGCCAACCAATGCTCATACCGTTTAATGAAGTTATAAAACGGTTCAACAAACATATCATAGGCTTTGTTTTTAGTTGTTGCAACAGGGGTAAATTCTTCCTTGACACAACAGGTGGCTATCAATCCGAATACCAGTAGTCCGGCACATAACAAATACGCCGTTTGCCATGAAACCATAACGGATAAAGCAACCACGCCGGCACCGGCTGACAGCATACCCATGCGATAACCGAATTGGTAGAGACCGGCACCTTCGCCGTATTCTTCTTTTTTAAGTGTCGCAATACGCAGTGCATCAACGACAATATCTTGACTGGCCGCAAAAAAAGCCGTTAAAAAAGCAAATAAATACGTTTGAATTGGTAAGACAATAATTGTTTTTTGATTATTTAGCAGGCGTTCAAATGTTATTGTCCATGTGTTTGCATCAGGCGAATGACTCGCCAATCCGATAACACTGACAATCAGGCCCAGTTGAAACAAGAATAACCACGCTTTTCGAGCACCGAAACGGTGTGCCAATATCGGCAAACGGACTTTGTCAATCAATGGTGCCCACACAAACTTAAAATTATAAGGCAATAAAACCAAGGCAAAAAAACCGATGGTTGCTAACCCGACACCTGCATCATCCAACCAAAGTGATAACGAATAACCGACTAAACTCATTGGAATCCCACAAGAAAAACCCAAAAACAAAAACACCAAAACAGCGGGTTTAAAATAACCTTTCAATGCTTGTTTCCAAGAGATATTTTGTTCAGATATGTCGTGTGGGGTTGACATAAAAACTCCTATTTGAAAAACACGGGAAACGGTTAAGTTCCCCGTGTTATGGTTGTTAATCTTCTTTGCGACGTTCGAATTTGCGGCGTTCGTTACTGTCTAAATATTTTTTTCTTAACCGAATGTTTTTCGGCGTTACTTCAACTAATTCGTCATCTTCAATATAAGACAACGCCATTTCCAACGGCATAAGGCGAGGCGGATACAACAAAACGTTATCGTCTTTACCGGCAGCACGCATATTTGTGAGTTTTTTCCCTTTAATCGGATTGACTTCAATGTCCCCCGGTTTAGCATTGGCACCAATAATCATACCGGCATAAACCATCGCACCGGCCGGAATGAATAACGGTCCGCGTTCTTGAATATTCCATAATGCGTATGGCACGGCTTTTCCTTGTTCTGTAGAAATCAATACCCCATTACGACGACCTGTAATAGCCCCTTTATGAGGTGCATAACTATGGAACAACCGATTCATAACACCGGTTCCGCATGTGTCCGTTAAAAATTCGCTGTAATAACCAATTAACCCACGGGACGGCGCAACAAATGTCAATCGTGTTTTACCACCGCCGCTGGGCAACATTTCCGTCATTTCACCCTTACGCAGACTCATTTTTTCAACAACAACACCTGTGTACTCATCATCAACGTCGATGACAACTTCTTCCATCGGTTCAAGTTTTTGACCGTTCTCATCTTCTTTAAACACAACACGGGGACGTGATACCGATAATTCATATCCTTCCCGTCGCATTGTTTCAATTAAAACACCTAATTGCAATTCGCCCCGACCGGCAACTTCGAACGCATCCGTTGTATCCGTTCTTGAAACACGCAAAGCGATATTGCCTTCGGCTTCTTTGCATAATCTGTCCCAAATCATACGAGATGTTACCTTGTCGCCTTCCGTACCAGATAACGGCGATGTGTTAATGGAAAAAGTCATGGCTAATGTTGGTGGATCAATCGGTTCGGCATGTAAGGCTTCTGTTACGGACGGTTCACACAATGTGTCGGCAACGGTTGCTTCTGTCAAACCGGCAATGCTGACAATGTCACCGGCAACACCTTCATCAATGGGTTGTCTTTTCAATCCACGGAACGCAATGATTTTTGATGCACGGGCATTTTCAACAACGTTACCGTCTCGAGATAAGGCTTTAATCATTTGATTTGTTTTAATGCGGCCGGAAACAATCCGTCCCGTTAAAATGCGACCGACAAACGGATCGGCTTCCAGTGTTGTAACCAACATTTTAAACGGTCCGTTGATATCACATTGAGGTGCCGGTACATGTTCCAAAATTTTGTTGAATAATGGTGTAATATCTTTGCGTTCATCGGCTAAATCTTCCACAGCCCAACCTTCACGACCGGAGGCAAATAAAGTCGGAAAATCCAATTGTTCTTCCGTTGCTCCTAAATTGGCGAATAAATCAAAAATTTCATTGTGGACTTCTGTTGGACGGGCATCTGACCGATCGATTTTGTTAATGACAACAATTGGACGTAACCCCAAATTTAATGCTTTAGATAAAACAAACTTCGTTTGCGGTAACGGTCCTTCGGCAGAATCAACCAACAAAATAACACCATCAACCATTGATAAGATACGTTCAACTTCTCCCCCGAAATCGGCGTGCCCCGGTGTGTCAACAATGTTAATGCGTGTATTGTTCCATTCAACAGATGTACATTTTGCAAAAATCGTAATACCCCGTTCCCGTTCCAAGTCATTTGAGTCCATGGCACAGTTGACAACCTGTTGATTTTCCCGATAAGCACCGCTTTGTTTTAAAAAAGCATCAACAAATGTTGTTTTACCGTGGTCAACGTGTGCGATAATCGCAATATTTCTCATGTTTTGTATCATATTTTACCCTTATTGTTCTGATTGTTTTTTTGAATGGGCATATTATATATTTATTGCGATAAAAAGTCCAGTAAAATTATTAAAAAACATTCAAAAAACACGTTTTTTCGATAAACAAAATGAATTTGGAAAGTGTTTTGGAAAATTAGTCACGCAAGATAATCAACAAGCCGTTTTCGTCCGTTTTTACAATACGGGATGGTTGATGCGTACTGCCGATGTCATATTGTTCGGGAATAATTAAATCGACACCATTAAGAATGGCAGGATTGATTTGTGATAAAGTTGTCGGAGGTGTTTCGCCTGATATATTAGCAGATGTCGATACAATCGGTTTTTGAAAAACAGTCAGTAATTGTTGGCAAAATGCGTGTTTCGGACAGCGAACGGCTATCGTTTGTTCCGAGGGAATAACCGACGAAGCCAATCTGCGGGCCTTGGGCAAAATCACGGTTTGAGGAATGGTGTTGTCTATCAACAACAGCCGATGTACCATAGATAAATTGTCCACGTACGGTTCAATGTCGTCAGGTGATGCTGATAAAATAATCATGCTTTTATTATCGGCTCGTTTTTTGAGTCGAAAAATCCGTTGAACGGCTGTTTCATTCGTTGCATCGCATCCGATGCCCCAAACTGTATCTGTTGGGTACAATATTAATCCCCCCGTTTCTAAAACGCAAACGGTTTGTGCAATGATGTCATTCATGTATCCCTCTATTTATTCCGATATATGCCCTGTGTTTGTGCTTGGGCTAAAATATGCCCCTCCATGGCATATTTCAGTTGTTCAATAGTAAAACCATTTTGTAACGGTAAAACAGTATCAAGAGCATAAACGATTAAATCATATGTGTGTGGTTTGTTCGGTGGAGCCATGCCCCCGTAACATGGCTTGTGCCAACTGTTTAACCCTTGTGTTAAGACAAATGTTTCATCTGTCGAAGCCCCTGAAGGAACACTATTGACCGTTAAGTTGGCAATTAACCAATGTATCCAAACAAAACCGGCAACCTCAATGGCGTCTTTATCATCTAAAATAACGGCAAATGACTGTGTGCCAATCGGTGCGTCATCAATTTGAAAGGGTAATGAATACGTCGGCATATCTTCATCAAAATAAAGACCGAATTTGCCGTACTTATCAGAAATGATTCCATTTTGAATGGCTGTACTGGTAACTTTCATCGTTCCCCCTTATCGATTGAGTTGTTTTTTTAAATTATTTAAATGAACATCGGCAACGATTTTTTCAATAATTCCTTTGACGAATAAGTCAATTTGACTACCTTCCCGATAATCAGCCGGAGCAATTACGTCGGCTCTGTCAATGCCGAGTAATCCTTTAACCTTTTGACGTTGCCCCTTGATTTTTTCGTTATAGACGGCAATTGTATGACCTCCTTCCCGTTTGACTGTTTTCATGGACGGAATATCCGTCTCACCGTCACCGATGTAAATCATGTGTGCAAACGGTATAGGTTTATCTTCATCATTCATATGTCGGTTAACAGATTCATTGTCACTGACATCAAGACAGCCTTTATTGATACGATATAGAAATTGTGTCTTATTTGTGTAATTGACAACCAACCCCGGCCAGACGGCAACGCCGTTTGCATCGTACATGAAAGATGAAGCAAATATTTCTTTAAAATATTCGGCAATTGATGTCCCTTCCACCATTTCTTTTAATCCGGACGAAATAATGTAATGTTCTAATGCAACACCTTTTTGTCGAGCATATTCATTCAGGCGAGTGAACCAATCGGCTACCCCATCAAATAATTGCACTTCGGACGCATATCGTTGAAAATCGACCCGTTTGAACGGTAAATCATGAGAAGAAGATTCTTCTTTCATCATTTTCATATAAGCCGAAATTCCGTCTGCTTTTTGAACTTGAGCCATTTTATTGCTTTTGCTCCAAAAATCTTGTGGTGTCATGCCTAATTCACGGATAAAACCGTACTCCTGCATATTGCCGGGAGCAAGTGTTCCGTCGAAGTCGTAACAAATGGCCATTGGTATGAGTGCTTGTTGTTGTGTCATAAAAAATCCATCCTTTCGATGAGGGGATTATATCACAAAATCATCTTTCGTCAAACACTTATTTTAAGGACATATTTCGGTTTGTTTTTCATCAATCGTGCATGTTTTTTGAATTTGTCCGTTTGAATTGTAATATGTGCGTTTGCCGTTTAAAACGCCATTGTCATACATTTCGGTTAATTTTGGTTGTCCCGAAGGGTAATAAGTCGTTACCAACCCATGCAGTTTATCATGTTGAAATGTTGCTTTGAAACAGAGCATTCCTTTGGTATCATACAATTGCAACAACCCATGTTTTTGATTGTTTTTATATTCAAGCACATGGTCGATTTGACCATCAGGTGTAAATCCTTGGGCTTTTCCGTGCAACACGCCGTTTTGAAAAGGGCTTTTTGTAAAAGGTTTGCCGTTGGGGTAAAAACGTACTAATGTTCCGGTCAACGGTTGTTGAGTTTCTTTGACATAAAAAGTAGTGCCTTTTTGTTCAATTTGATCCAAGGTGTAGGTTTGTGCCATCATCGGCAAAGCAATGAAACATAACTCAATTCCGATAAGTCCGAAAATATATCGGCTTGCTTTAATCATGGAACGGAATGCCTGACGCATCTTGTTTAACGCACAATACATCATAAAAAGACCAAATAATTCCCACCACAAACGGTATGAGTAAAAATATACCGGGAAAAGTACAAAGCAATTGAATAAATCCTTTTGTTTTGTAGCCGGCATAAAAATTATGTAGTCCGAAACCGGGGATAAGCAATGCCAACATGACAAATTTTTTTCTGCTTTTGCCGGTAACACGGGGTAAAATACGATCTAAAGAAGCCCCTGATGATGGATGATGTTTTTGATTTATTTTTAATGCCATTATCAATCCTTAAACAAACCGGTGTGCGTTTTTAAAAAATCATAAACCTGTTTTAATGCTTTAAATCGATGAGATAAGCGGTTTTTGACATCTGCCGGAATATGTCCCAGTGTTGTTTCCATTCCTTCGGGAATAAATAACGGGTCGTATCCAAATCCACCTGTCCCTGATGGAAAATGTGCCAAAGTGCCATGCATGTAGCCCGTAAAAGTGTAAACTTCCGTTTCACTTAATGCCAATGCAATCACACACACATAGAAAGCCCTTCGATTAGGATTATCACCCAGAGTTTTGTTGATAACATCAAAAACAGCCGGATATCCGCCATGCTTATCAGCAAAACGAGCCGAAAAAACGCCTGGCATATTATCCATTGCCTCAATGCAAATACCCGAATCATCCGCCATAACAGGTTTTTGAAGGGCTTTAAATCCTTCAATGGCTTTTAAACGGGCGTTTTCTTCAAAAGTTTTCCCCGTTTCTTCCACGTCTGGCAAATGAACATCGTTCCCGCCGACAATAGTAAAACCCAATGGTTCTAAAATCAATCGGGCTTCGTGTAGTTTGTGGTCGTTATGCGTGGCTAAAACAATGGTTTGTGTCATACGTTTTCCTCTATCATTAAAACTTCTTTTTGTTTGGCAATCAATTCACGAATGCCTTTTTGAGCCAAAGTCATCAACTGTGTTAATTCGTCGGGTGTAAAGGCTCCGTGTTCGGCCGTTCCTTGCACTTCAATCAGGGTGTTTTTGTCTGTCATTACAAAATTAGCATCTGTTCCTGCATTGGAATCTTCTGTATAATCCAAATCTAAAACGGGAACACCGTCACAAATACCACACGAAACGGCCGCCACCATCTGTTGAATCGGCATTTTTTTAATTTTACCTGTTTGAAACATTTTTTGACAAGCCAGATACAACGCAACAAATCCCCCTGTGACGGAAGCCGTTCGTGTCCCACCGTCGGCTTGAATAACATCGCAGTCAATTTTAATTTGAAAACCATCAATGGCTTTCATGTTTACACCGGCTCTTAACGCCCGACCAATCAGACGTTGAATTTCCTGTGTTCTGCCGGATTGCCCTTTTTTGGCTTCACGGTCAACCCGTGTATTTGTTGCACGGGGAAGCATGCCGTATTCGGCTGTCACCCACCCGTGTCCACTATTTCTTAACCACATCGGGACTTTATCTTCAACGGTTGCCGTACACAAAACCTGCGTGTCGCCACATGTGATAAGGCAGGACCCTTCGGCATGTTTGTTGACATTGATTTGTAATGTTACTTTTCTTAATTCATCGGACAGGCGTCCGGATGGTCTGGACATTGTGAACTCCTTATATTGTCATAAAAGATGGTGTACTATATCTTTTTTTTGTGCTATATGCAAGTCATATTTCGTGATATGAACAAAAAAACACGGATATTTCAATGAATTGACAAATAAAGTTGCTTTCCCTCTTGATTTTTGGGTTAATTCGTTCTACATATAAGCATATTCAACATTTTCAAATTGAGGAAATAATGAAATGAATAAGAAAAATAAAGAAAAAGCCTTAAATGAAACATTAAAAAATGCAGTGGAAGAAGACGTCACAACGTCCGAAGACATTGTTGAACCAACACCGGAATCCGTTGATGAAGTTGTTGAGTCTGTTGAAACAGATGCGCAGTTTTTATTGGCAGAAGAAGTCAAAAAATGGCAAGATATTGCATTGCGATCGCAAGCCGAAATGGAAAATTTGCGTAAACGCACACAAATTGATATTGAGAAAGCCCATAAATACGCTAATGCATCATTTGCCAAAGATTTGTTGCCGGTTGCCGATTATTTATCCGGTGCGATTGATTATGCTCAAAAGGAAATTGAAAAGTCAAAAGAAGCCGGCACAGAATGTGATGTGTTTTTGGTTAATTTACTCAAAGGGGTTGAAATGACGCAAAAGCAATTGCATACGGTTTTTGAACGTCATCAGATAAAAAAGATGGAAACCAAAGATATTGTTTTTGATCCGAATTTGCATAAGGTCATTCAAGAAGTGGAAGATGAGACCAAAGAAGCCGGCACGATTGTTCAGGAATTACAGGCCGGTTATACCATTGCAGGCGACCGAGTGTTGCGTGAGGCTATGGTAATTGTCAGTAAATAACTTTTTGGAATACTCTTTCAAAAAGTGTCCCGTCAGATTAACATTTTGTTATCTGACGGGTATTTTTTAATCGTCTGATACGGATTTGGCGACCAAGTTGCTTGGTTATCCGTTGGGGAGCCTTTTGCGTGGTTTTTTGTTGTCGAGGAGACAATTGTATCAATAGAGCGTGTAATGAAGCCGTTGTTATCGGTGTATTTGTTTGTTCGTGGATTTGAGCGATTTTTTGTCCAAGACGAATACCATTTTCAAACCCTTTGACTAAACAGATTTGTATGGTTTGACGAAGTCCCTTGTCGTTCAAATCTAATACATGAAAATCCGTCGAACTGACACGGCTTGCTAACAATAATAAATCCTGTAATGCTGTTGTTTCATCTGTAATAGAATTATGTTCATGCCACCAATGTGAGCCGATACAAATCCCTGTTAATTTGGCTTGATGATATATGCCTTTAAAACTGTGAATATATTTGATTGATAAAAAAAGGGCTTCTTTTTTCAGGGCAGATAATCCCTGTCGTGTGTCACATGAGTAAATATGAGGTTTTTCTGCCATTAAGCGTAATAAATCTTTGGCTATAAAACTGTCTAACAATTGTGAAACAAACATCTTTTATTCCTTTTGTTTTTTTTGATATGGCATACATTGTTATTCAAAAGTAAGACGCTACCTTATTCTTTTTGGTGTAAAAAAGCAATAAAAAAATGTGTTGATTTTTGAAAAAAAATGTTGTGTTTTTCAATAAAATATCTTAAACTGAACCAGAAATGTAAAAAAGAACAAAAAAGGAACATTCAAATGGAAAAAGATAAAGCATTAGATGCCGCATTGGCACAGATTGAACGGGCTTTTGGAAAAGGCTCTATCATGCGTTTGGGTCAAAAAGACAACGCTGTTGAAATTCCGGCGATTTCAACCGGTTCACTGGGATTGGATTTGGCTTTGGGTGTTGGTGGGCTGCCACGGGGTCGTATCATTGAAATTTATGGGCCGGAAAGTTCCGGTAAAACGACTTTGGCATTGCATGTTGTTGCCGAAGCCCAAAAAAGAGGCGGTACATGTGCTTACATTGATGCCGAACATGCCATGGACCCGATTTATGCCGGTAAATTGGGTGTCAATATTAACGAATTATTGATTTCACAACCGGATACGGGGGAACAGGCTTTAGAAATTGCCGATACATTGGTTCGTTCGGGAACGATTGATGTTCTGGTTGTGGATTCGGTTGCCGCTTTGGTTCCGAAAGCCGAACTGGAAGGGGAGATGGGGGATTCTCACATGGGGTTACAGGCCCGTTTGATGAGTCAGGCATTACGTAAAATTACGGCTTCCGTTGCGCGTGCCAACACATTGGTTATTTTTATCAACCAAATTCGTATGAAAATCGGTGTCATGTTTGGTAATCCTGAAACGACGACAGGGGGAAATGCGTTGAAATTTTATGCTTCTGTTCGGTTGGACATTCGTCGTATAGGGGCTGTCAAAGATAAGGAAAATACGGTTGGTAACCAAACACGTGTCAAGGTGGTTAAAAATAAGGTCGCTCCACCGTTCAAAACGGTTGATTTCGACATTTTATACGGTGAAGGTATTTCAAAAACGGGTGAATTGTTGGATTTAGGTGTTAAATCCGGTTTGATTGAAAAGGCTGGTTCTTGGTTTTCCTGCAAAGGGGAACGGATTGGGCAAGGTCGTGAATCGGCTCGCACATTCTTAAAAACACATCCGGAAATTGCCGATGAAATCGAAAAAGCCGTTCGTGCCAACGCCAAAGATTTATCACAAAAAATGATGATGGCAGATGATGCTACAGATGAATAAATAAAGCCGGCTTTTAAAAAGTCCGGCTAATTGGTCGGACTTTTTGCCGTTTTAACAGGATTGATAACATAAACAAAGGAAAAGTATGATGAGTCAAAATATAACAGCTCAAATTCGGAAAACTTTTATTGATTATTTTGCCAAAAACGACCATACAATTGTACCGGCAAGTTCTCTTGTTCCGAAAAATGACCCAACATTGATGTTCACAAACTCCGGAATGGTTCAATTTAAAAATTACTTTACCGGTGCCGAAAAACCACCTTTCCCTCGGGCAGCAACTGTTCAAAAATCTGTTCGTGCCGGTGGAAAACATAACGATTTAGATAATGTTGGTTACACAAAGCGGCATCATACGTTTTTTGAAATGTTGGGCAATTTTTCCTTTGGCGATTATTTCAAAGAAAAAGCCATTTATTATGCTTGGGATTTATTAACCAATGAAATTGGGTTGGATAAGTCCCGTTTATTGGTAACAGTTTATCATACAGATGATGAAGCATTTGATTTATGGAAAAAAATTGCCGGTTTAAAAGATGAAGACATCATTCGTATTGCCACCAAAGACAATTTTTGGCAAATGGGCGATACCGGTCCGTGTGGTCCTTGTTCTGAAATTTTTTATGACCATGGGGAACAACATTGGGGTGGTCGTCCGGGGACTCCGGAAGAAGACGGAGATCGTTTTATCGAAATTTGGAATCTTGTTTTTGACCAATATGAAGATTTACCATCAGGTGAACGAATTGTCACGCCGAAAAAATCGATTGATACCGGTTCGGGTTTGGAACGGTTAAGTGCCATTCTACATCAATCCAACGACAACTACGCTATTGACATTTTCACATCATTGATTGAAAATGCGGCTGACATTGCCGGTATTGACCCGTATGGAACGCATAAAACATCGTTGCGGGTTATTGCTGACCACTTACGGGCAACATCTTTCTTATTGGCTGATGGGGTTATGCCGTCAAATGAAGGACGGGGTTATGTGTTGCGTCGGATTATGCGTCGTGCCATGCGTCATGCTCATTTGATTGGATGTCAAGATCCTCTCATGCACAAACTGGTGCCGAATTTAGTCACAACAATGGGGGACGCTTATCCGGAATTGGTACAACACCAAGCCATGATTGCCGATTCGCTCAAATTGGAAGAAGAACGTTTTAAACAAACGTTGGATAAAGGGTTAAAATTATTAGCAGACGAAACGGCTGATTTAAAATCGGGTGATTCTTTGTCAGGAACGGTTGCGTTTAAATTATATGACACATACGGCTTCCCGTTGGATTTAACACAAGATGCGTTACGGACGAAAAATATTTCTGTCAATACGGCAGAATTTGATGAAGCCATGGAAAAACAACGTGCCGAAGCCCGTAAATCATGGGCAGGGTCAGGCGACAATGCTGATGAAAAAATTTATTTCCAAGTAGCAGAAAAAATCGGTTCAACGGAATTTTTAGGATATGAATCCGATAAAGCCGAAGGTCAGATTTGTGCCATTGTCCATGATGGAAAACAGGTTCAATCTGCTCAACAAAACGATGTGGTTTACGTGATTGCCAACCAAACACCGTTTTATGGTGAAATGGGTGGACAAGTCGGTGATACAGGTACGATTCAAACAGCAACAGGATTATTAACGGTAACGGATACCGTTCGCAAAGCCGATAATGCCTTAATTGTTCATGTTTGTCGGGTTGAAAATGGGGTTGTCAATGTTGGACAAGATGCTGTTTTAACGATTGATTCGTATAGACGGTTTGACATTCGGGCTCATCACTCGGCTACCCACTTATTGCAGGCGGCATTACAAAAGGTTTTGGGTCCGCAAGCCCATCAAAAAGGGTCATTGGTCATGCCAAACGGTTTTCGGTTTGACTTTACACATAACAAAGCCATGACACAAGATGAAATTAAGCAAGTTGAAACACTGGTAAACGACATGATTTTATCAAACGTTGCTGTTACGACATCTTTAATGACACCACAAGCCGCTGTTGAGCAAGGAGCCATGGCTTTGTTTGATGAAAAATACGGTGAAACGGTTCGGGTTGTATCTATGGGACAAGGGGACAATCGTTTATCCTGTGAATTATGTGGGGGAACACATGCTCGAGCAACAGGAGATATCGGTTTATTCCGTTTAATTTCGGAATCGGGTATTTCAGCGGGTGTACGTCGGATTGAAGCAGTTGTCGGTCGTCAGGCGTTGGCGTTGATGAGAACACAAAACCAATTGATTACGGGTATTATGAATATGCTCAAATCGACAGGTGTTGATGATGTTTTGTCAAAAATCACGTCATTGACGGAAGACAAAAAACGTCTTGAAAAAGAGGTGACAGATTTGCGTCAAAAAGTTGCTTTATCCGGCGGTAATCAATCATCAGGAAAGCAAGAAGTCGAACAAATTAACGGTATTTCATTTATCGGTCAAGTATTACAAGATATACCGGCCAAAGAATTAAAACCATTGGTTGATGCTTTTAAAAAGAAAATCGGTAGTGGTGTTATTGCCTTGGTATCGGGTTATGATGGAAAGGTATCGGTTGTTGTTGGTATAACGCCTGATTTAACGGACAAATACAGTGCTGTTGACATAGTTCGATTAGCCTCACCGATTGTTGGTGGTCAAGGTGGTGGTGGTCGTCCGGACATGGCACAAGCCGGTGGTTCTGATATATCGAAGATGCAATCAGCACTAACAGCGATTAAAGAATCGATTTAGAATATTTCGGAAAACAAATAAAATACCCCCTGTGTGATTAGGGGGTGTTTTTTTAAATCAATTTTTGCTTATCCACAAAGACAAAGCGGTCTTTCAAGACATAAAAGACCGCTTTTGTTATGTCATTTCTTTGACAGAAATAACACTGTTTTTTAACTTTTAACACACCAAATGGTATTGTCATCACCAGTGATAACTTCTCTTTCAACCGTATTACACGCCCGACATAAATTTTGAGCATCTTGTGAATCGGGAATTTGTGTATCACCTGCTGTACAGGACGTTAAACTGCCGGCACTATTGATAAAATAGCCATCTTTTGGCATTTTGGAACAATACCAACTGGTTTTATCATTTGTATTTTTACTAAATGCAATACGACCACAGGAACGACACAAATCCCTATAGATTGTTTCAATTCCTATTTCACGAACATTGTCGTCTGTATTGCATGCCTGACATTTACCGTTTGAACCCGATTGCCAATCTGCGGATTGAATGCAATCGTTCGGAACACAATATTTTTTACCGGACGAACCCAACGTCATCACTTGTTTGTTACCGCATTCTGTACAAGATGAAGTGTTCATGTCGTTTAATTGATATGTATTTGACATATAACTATTTGGCAACGTGGTTGGCGAACATTTAATACAAGCCGTTGATGTATTCATAAATTCATCTGATTGACATCCGCCCAGCGAGCAAACACCACCATTATATGTTCTACTACCTAAACACATATTACATTGTTCCAATGTTGTCGATACAGCAGACGAAGTTGTGCAAGAATGACAAACGCCATTATTATCTCTAAACATTAGTCCGTCTTTTTCTCCATTGACATAAGGTTGAACTTCGGATGCTAAATTTGACGGCATGTTTGTTGGTAGGGTGAAGTTTTTACTGTTGCAAACACCACGAACCCCCGGATCGATTAAAATACATCGATTGCCACCGTCGTGCACCCGATTATTACATCGAGCACATTGTGAGGCCGTAATCCAGCCGCCATCACCACCATAACCATTTCCAAAAGGATTGGTTTGATCGCACCGATTACAATCTCCCGGACCATCTGAACGATATCGAATCGTACCGTCATCAGCAGGCGGACATTCATCAAATACGCATCTATCATTTAAAATTTTGCGTTTGTATAAACCTGTTGAACAGATTTGTCCGCAATGTGCATCATCAATAGCATATAAATCATATGCATAACGCCAATATTCCTGATTACAATTTACGCAATTACCGGCACTATCCTGCCATTTTCCTGTCGGACACTTTTTATAGCAATATTTTGTCCCATTTGATGTTGTGAATAACCACCGTGTTTCAATCGTTCCGGATATATCATACTTTGAAGCATTTTCCGTTAATTTTCGACAATTTGCCTGACAGCCGGATTCTTCTTCTCCCAAAACTGTAATGCGATTGTTTGTACACGGGTAACATTTGCCGTCAATACCTTTGACCTGACCAACTGAACATGTTTCTTCAATGACACAATATCCGTTTAAAACACTTCTGCCACAATTTTCACACAAGGTTTTTAAATCGGCATTAGAACCAACGGAAATACTTTTTGTTTCGCTACACGAATAGCATTTCCAATCGGAACCTCGAAATTGGCGTTGACAATTAGTGGTATCTTTGGGATTAGCTTTACAAGCGGTAATTGATGTTGTTTCATCGGCTGGTTGTTTGCATATTGGAACACAATTTGAACCATTTATTGTCCTTTTTGTCCATTTGCCATTTGTGTATTCAGGACAAGATTGACACATATCCTGTAAATCAGATGCTGTGTATTTGCTGGAAAACGGATTATTCCATCCCCACAGTGCGACATTTTCATTCAATGTGCAACTTTTACATTTTAATCGTTCCAAATTCATATATGAAGCCAAAAACTCGCCTTCAGTACATGTCGGATATGTTCCACATGTCCATTCATAATAATATTTTGTCCAATCTAGCCCACAAGCACGACATAATTCTAACGCTTTGCTATTTTTCGGAATGACATGTTCAGTTGTATTTAATGTTCCATCCGGATTTTTACAAGGAATACATCCTTCGGTTGCTGATTCATAACTAATTCCTTTTACACAAGAAACAGAACAGTAAGAAATGCCATTGTCCACATCTTTAGATACATTATGCGGTTTATTTTTGCAGGCATTGCATTGTTCAACACCAGTTAACTCATCTTTAATCCCTAAATCGGTTAGTTCAAACGAATCCTCGCTGATTTTAACCACATTGATGTCTGAACAAGAAATACAAGCCCCATTCGCTGAACGGTATTGAGTTTCCGGTTCACAAGAATTTGGGGGAACAATACATTTATTTTCTAATTCTGAACAAACAGTACCCGCTGTCGGACAATCATCATTTATTTCACATTCAACACATTGTTGCTGTTCTGAATGGCAAATTGGTGTGTTATCGGGGCATGTTGAACGACATCTATAACTGCCGGTATCACAACTTTGGCAATCTAAACAATCGCTATCATCAACGCAATACCGTAACGGACGCCCGTTTTCATCGGTTGCTCCAGTCCGTAATCCTTCATCTTGTCCGTAAGAATCAAGAGATGTTGTAAAAACAATTGATGTTTCAATATCGTCACCACATAATTCGGACGCATTACCGTTAAAAATTTGTTTTTTCCCGTCTTCGGCAGGTGTCCATATAAACATCGGTCCTTCAATATTCATATTGAGCACTTGCTTACAGACCCGAGATGGCACATCATCGACCTGTACATCAAACACAATGTTTGAACGAGGATATACCCCAATCGGGAAACCTGTTTGTGTGACCTCAGCCCATTCATCAAGTTCATCAGCTTCCGGTAAATCTTTATCTTGATATTTGTTCCATGTATCCCGATTCCGTAAGTTGACTTCATTAACAATATCATTTGCCCGATATTTATCCATGGCAAAAGAATACCCATAAATCCCACCGGCTGATAACACTCCAATCACAGCCAAAACACCCAAGATTTCAACCATACTACGACCGGATTCTTGTATGTTTTTGTTCAAAAAACGATGTAAAAAAGGCAATTTGCGAATCATAAAACCTCCGTTAAAATAATCTCAAAAAATCAAAATCTTCTCTTAAAAAAACGTGTCAAAAAAAGGTACGTTTTTTTGACGCTTTTTTTTGATGGACGACGTGTGTTGCTACGGAAGTAAAAAAGATATAAAAATCAGATGATTGCATTTTTTAGTTGACAAGGGGTATTTTACATCATAATATGGGAAAAATAACGTACCTTTTTTTGACACGTTTTTCGTTGAGAATATATTGATTTTTAAACGTTATTTTTAAACAGGTTTTATGCTTTTGCAAAGGTCTTTTTTGTTGAAATAATCATATTTCAACGTGTAAAACGAATCGTTTTTTTTTTAGTTTTTATATCCACTTGCAATTTGTGAATATAGTCTTGGAATTGGCGTGTTGTAATAACGAATGATAAAATGATGTTCTAAAAGTAAAATTAAAAAACGAGACATCAATGTTAGATTGATGACTCGTTTTTTTTATGTCATGTATAACTATTGGCAACCTGTTGAACCGAAACCTCCACAACCTCGAGTTGAATTATTGGAAACACTATCAGTCGATGTAATAATAGCCTGAATAACAGGGCAAATAATGGCTTGGGCAATTCTGTCTCCCGGCTCAATAATAAAATCATTATCGCTGAAATTGATTAACGGAACCATGATTTCACCCCGATAACCGAAATCAACCGTTCCTGGTCCGTTGGCAACCCCAATGCCGTGTTTAGTGGCTAAACCAGAACGGGCTCTGATTTGTAATTCATAAAAATAAGGTGTTTCATTGTCGTGGGATATTTCAATTTTAATGCCACAGGGAATCAATTTAATTTCATGTGCTTTTAAAATAATTGTTTCCGAAATAGCAGCCCGCAAATCAAAACCCGAATCATCGGAATGTTTATAATGTATTCTTTCCCAATCAGGATTGTAATGTTCTAAATATTGAATTTTTAATTGTACTGTCATTGTATTCCTACCTTATGTTCTATATTAAAAAATTTTTTTAAACGTATAAAATTTTTGCTGTAAAGTCAAATAATTTGAAAAAAAGATTGATTTTTTCTGATAAATCTTTATAGTATCTTGACATATGTTTATTTAATTTGAAGAAAAGGAAAAAACATGTTTATTTCAGAAGCAATGGCTCAAACAGCCCAAACCGCAAATCAAGTCAATAATGCACCGGTACCGGATGGCATGAAGATTCTTGTTCAAATCGGATTGATTTTTATTGTATTGTATTTCTTTTTATTGCGTCCTCAACAAAAACGCATGAAGGAGCATCAAGCCAAGTTAGCCGGTATTGTTAAAGGAACAACGGTTGTTGTGAATGGTATTGTCGGAAAAGTAACGGCTGTTAAAGATAATGAATTAACAGTTGAAATTGCTTCGGGTGTGACGATTACCGTTATTCGGGATTATGTATCGCAAGTTATTGAAAACACAAAAAACAATAAAAAATAGGATAGGAAATGTTTGGATATTCAAAATTGAAAACCGGAATGGTTGTTGCCGTTGTTGTGCTCGGCTTTATTTTTGCCATTCCTAATTTTTTGCCGAAAACAGTTTTATCACAACTGCCATCGGGTTTGCGAGAATGGTTTAAACCTGTTACGCTCGGTTTGGATTTACAAGGAGGTTCTTATCTTTTAATGGAAGTTGATACCAAAGACTTATTAAAAGAAAAGTTAATCACGTTGGCAGATTTAACCCGTTCAGAATTACGAGCAAAAAAAATTCGGTTCGCAGGTTTAGACGTTGATGGTGAAACAATGCGTATTCGTATTTTAAATTCAGCTGATGTTAATGCGGCTCGTGAAGTGATTCGCAGTCAGGAAAAAGAAGGTTTAAATATTGAAAATCAAGATTCCGTTTTAACTGTTTCTTACACATCACAAGCCGTTGAAAAAATGACGGCTCAGGCGGTTGAACAATCTTTAGAAATTGTGCGTCGTCGAATTGATGAAATGGGTACAAAAGAACCACAAATTCAGGCACAAGGAACAAATCGTATCGTTATTCAGTTGCCGGGGGTTCAAGACCCGTCCGAAATCAAAGCCATTATGGGTAAAACAGCTAAAATGTCATTTCATTTGGAAGATAGCAGTGTTTCGCCACAAGCAGCACAAATGGGTAAATTGCCTGCTGATTCTATGTTGATGAGTGGTGATGAAACGGGTTATATGGTTTTGAAACGTCGTGTTATTGTTAACGGTAGCGGATTGGATTCGGCCAAAGTCAGTTACGGGGATAAAGGTGAAGTTGTTGTTGCCTTTTCATTTAAAGCTAATGCAGCCAAGGAATTTGCCAAAGCCACACGGGAAAATGTCGGTCGTAAACTGGTTATTGTTTTAGACGGAAAAATCATCAGTGCTCCGGTTATTCAAGGGGCAATTACGGGTGGACAAGGTGTTATCACCGGTAATTTTTCGGTTAAAAGTGCTAATGATTTAGCTATGTTATTGCGTTCAGGTGCTTTGCCGGCTCCGTTGGTCGTTGCCGAAGAACGGGTTGTCGGCCCCGGATTGGGCGAAGATTCCATTAAAGCCGGTACAGTTGCCTGTGTTATCAGTTTGATCGCTGTCTTAATTTTTATGGTTGTTGTTTATGGTATCTTTGGTATCATTGCAGACATAACGTTGATTGTTAACGGTGTTCTTCTATTGGCATTGTTGAGTTTGTTAGGTGCTACATTGACATTGCCGGGATTGGCCGGTATTGCATTGACGGTTGCCATGGCTGTTGATGCTAATATTCTCATTTTAGAACGGATGAAAGAAGAAATGCAAAATGGAATTACCATTCCGAAAGAAGTTTTGAAAAGAGGTTTCGGTGGTGCATTTTCTGCTATTTTAGACGGACAATTGACAACATTATTTGCTGCTTTATTCCTGTTTATGTTGGGTTCCGGTCCGGTTCGCGGATTTGGTATTACATTGGGATTGGGTTTGGCAACAACAATGTTTTGTGCCTTATCTTTCAACAAAGTTTTGTTGACGGCTTGGGTTGCCGTTCGTAATCCGAAAAAGATTGATTTATAAGGAAGTAAGTTATGAGTAAATTATTCAGAAAAAGAAATTTTAATATCCCGTTCATGAAAATGCGTCGTTTGGGATATATCTTGTCTGCAATTATGTTGATTGTCAGTATTGGTTCTTTATGCACAAAGGGATTGAATTACGGAATTGATTTTCAGGGCGGTGTTTTGGTTGAAGTTTCATCAGATAAACCGTTTGACATGAAAGAAATGCGTTCCCGTTTATCTTTCTTAAAGGATTTTACAATTCAATCTTCCGGTGTTGACGGTAATATGATTATTATTCAATGTCAACCTCGGGAAGGCGAAAACGGGACTGTTGTTGTCGAACAAATCAAAAAAGAATTAGGCTTAAATTACACATATGAACGTGTTGAAGTTATCGGTCCGACAGTTGGGGAAGAACTAAAACAAAAAAGTTTGCTGGCTTCAATTTTAGCATTATTGGCGATTTCAATTTACATTTGGTTTCGGTTTGAGTGGCCGTTTGCTATTGGTTGTATGGTGTCATTGGCACATGATTTAGTCATTGTTATCGGTTTATTTTCACTGTTTGGGTGGGACTTTAATATGGTTGTCGTTGCCGGTATTTTATCTCTGGCTGGGTATGATTGTAATGACACCATTGTTACGTATGACCGTATTCGTGAAAACATTCGAAAGTTCCGTCAGGAACAGGTTGATGTGATCTTGAACAAAAGTATCAATGAAACATTCTCTCGTACGATTTTAACCAGTTTGACAACATTGTTTGTTGTATTGATTTTGTTGTTTGTTGGGGGTGAAACGTTACAAGGTTTTTCACGGGCAATGGTCTGGGGAACAATTTTAGGAACGTATTCATCTATCTTTACAGCGGTTCCGTTATTGAGATATTTTGATATTAAAACGGTTTCAGAGGGTCCATCTGAGAAACAAACGGTTTAATTGTTTGAATAAAGCAAATCCCCGAAAATGATGATATCATCTTCGGGGATTTTTTTATGAATAAATTTATTTATATGTTAACACTTCATCATGAACATAATCGATTTGAATGCCGGCTTGTTTCATCATTTCTTCGGCTTCGCTACCCGAATGATATTTGTATTCGGCAACAACTCTCTTGATGCCACAAGCAATCAACAACATGGCACATGTACGACACGGAGCCAGTTTACAATAAATAGTCCCCCCGTCAATTGAAACTCCCCGTTTTGCGGCCTGACAAATGGCATTTTGTTCAGCATGAATCGTACGCACACAATGTTCCGAAATAGAACCGTCTTCATTAACCATTTTTTTCATTAAGTGCCCCACATCATCACAATGAGGCAATCCCGGAGGTGAACCCACATAACCGGAAACAACGATTTGATTATCTTTGACAATAATACAGGCTGTCCGACCACGAGGACAAGTTGCCCGTTTTGCCAATGAATGCATTACCTCCAAAAAATATTCATCCCATGATGGACGAATGTATTTTTCTTCACTCATATAACCTCCTTAATCAGTGATACGATTGTATTATATCATTTTTTTTATAGGACTTGCAAGTTTTTTTGTATTAGAACTGTTTGACTGTTAAGGGGTAACCAATAAAATCAATTGATTGAGCAGTAAAAAACCTGTTTCAGTTGGATAAAACTTGTCTTGTCGAATGGTTGCCCAACCATTTTGAATGGCTTTTTGAACACCATTCGGATTGAATATACTGATAGGTAATCCCTCGTTTTTTAATCGCAATCCCATGATAATACGTTCTGCGTTTTTTTCTTCTGCCGTTAATTGTGTGCATAATGGAGAAGTGTTTATCCACTCGTCAATCCAAGGTGGATTGATTGTTTCCCATAAATTAAGCCGTCCTTGTGCTGCCGGACCGATGCCCATATAATCACATCCACGCCAATATGTTAAATTATGGCGGCATTCGTATCCTGCGTGAGCGTAATTCGATATTTCATAAGACGGGATTCCATGCATCTGCATCATTTCTTCCGTTTGTTGATATAAGGAAACGGCTCGTTGTTCATCTGCTGTTTCAATACCTTGCCGACCGAAAGGGGTGTTTTCTTCAATAGTGAGTTGGTATAATGAATAATGTTTCAACCCAAGTCCTAATGCCGTTTTTAATTCCGTTTCCCAATCGGCTATTGTTTGATGTGGTCGGGCATAAATTAAATCAATATTGATATTATCAAAAACTTTTTGTGCTTCTTCGATACATTCTAATGCTCGTTTTAATGTATGACGACGCCCTAAAAATTTCAAATCAGGCTCATTTAACGACTGAACACCGATGGAAATCCGATTAACACCCATATCACGAAAAAACAGCATTTTTTCGTATGTAATGGCATCGGGATTGGCTTCAATGGAAATTTCGATATCAGATGAGAACACAAAATTTTTTTCAATTATTGCAAATAACCGATGAAAAACTTCCTTTGGTATTAAAGAGGGGGTCCCACCTCCAAAAAAAATACTTGTCAGAGGTTTGTTTGATGATGTTTTTGCTTTAAAAATATCAATATCACGTTGATATCCTTTGAGAAGTTTTTTATAATCCGGTTGAGAACAAACAACACTTGCAAAATCACAATACGGACATTTTGATAAGCAATATGGCCAATGAATATATAATCCGAATAATTGAGCGAAAGGATTCATAACACCTCTTGACATTTGTTTTAAAAAAAGATAGGATAAGAGCCTAGGTTTAATTTATAACAGGAAAGAAAACAAAAATGCAAATATTAATTTCCGGACAACAAATCAATTTAGGTGATAATTTCCGTGTTTATGCGGAAGGGGCATTGGACGCAGCCGTTTCAAAATATTTTGATGAAGCCGTCAGTGCTGATGTTAAAGTAACAAAAGACGGTTCTGAAATCAAAACGGAAGTTACCGTTCATCCGAAAACAGGGGCTTTGATTCGTTCATCTGCAACATCTGCTGATGCGTATGCTTCTTTAGATGGGGCTGTTTCACGTATTGCCCGTCAATTGAGAAAGTATAAAAACCGTTTGGTTGAACATAAAGTTCCGGTTGTTGAAATGGTTGATATGTCTGTTATTGAAACGCCGGCCGAAGTTGAAGAAGTCGCTGATGCTCCGATTATCATTGCTGAAATGCAAACGCAATTACCTGTTTGTACGGTTAGCGAAGCCGTGATGAAAATGGATTTAGAAGGTTTATCTGCTTTGATGTTCAAAAATACGGCTCATGGTGGTTTGAATATGGTTTATCGTCGTAGCGATGGCAATATCGGCTGGGTTGATCCTAAAAACAAATAGGATAGACGATGAAAATCAGTGATATTTTATTAAAGTCGTCAATTGTGCCTAATTTGACGGTTGAAAGCAAAAAACAGGTATTGGAAAAATTATCTGATATTGCCTCACCGTTGGTTGGGATTGATAAAAGTACGATTTTAGATGCTTTAATTGAACGGGAACGTCTTGGCACAACAGGTGTTGGGCATGGTGTTGCTTTGCCTCACACACGGTTGATTGGTCTTGATAAGATTTTTTGTGCCTTTGTGAAGACGAATCCTATTGATTTTGAATCTGTTGACGGCAAATTGATTGATTTGGTCTTTGTGTTACTTGTACCTGAAGAAGCCGGTGCCGATCATTTGAAAGCATTATCTCGTTTATCTCGTTTGTTGAGAGATGAAGATATTGCCAATCAATTACGCAAAGAAAATGATGTTGATACTCTGTATAGCATTATTGTTCAGCATGATTTAGAAGATTGATTTTATTTGTTTGTATAAAAAGCCTTTCCATTTTTGGAAAGGCTTTTTTATTTGAACATATTTTACGTATTCAATGATACATTAACTATAGTGCCAAACACACACCGTTTGACGGTGTTCGGTTACAATTGCGACAAAAGGTTTCCGATTGTGTATCAATCCCAATGGCTACATTGGAAGGCTCATCACAATCTATTTCCACCCCATCAACATTGATAAAAGAATCGGCTG
>JAZTVX010000069.1:0-23855 GCA_045635565.1 Alphaproteobacteria bacterium | reverse complement strand
CCCTTCCCGTCATGCTGAACGCCAACCCTTACCGTCATGCTGAACTTGTTTCAGCATCTCATCGAGTTGTAGCAAAGTGCTGTATCGTCAAAAGACCCTGAATCAAGTTCAGGGTGACGTAGAAACCACACATTTCGACATGCCGAACACTCCCCCCTTACCGTCATGCTGAAACAAGTTCAGCATGACGGTAAGAGTTGGCGTTCAGCACGTCGAATACAACATACTCACAAATATCCATCCATACAAAAACCACCCTTCTTACAAAGGGTGGTTTTCATAAAATTCCTACCGAATTAGAATTTGTATTTCAAGTTAGCCAAACCTGTATGGTTCGTATAATCGCCTTTGAACAAACCTTCATATTCAAGAGCAATTTCAGCCTTACGATTGATATCTAAACCAACCTTGGCACCAACTTCAATACCAAACCTATCCATATTTTCTGTTGTTACTTCATATACTTTACCATTCAACAAGTTAACACGTGTTTTTGTATCTGGTTCAACAAAGTCATATGTAACAGCAGCACGCAATTCCGGATACCAAGACAATGACGGAGATAATGTATATCCGATTGTATATTGAGCACCCAAAATACCTGTCAATGTTTGACCGTCAGCAGAACCGACTTTTTGACCTAAAGAATCCGTATAACCATGTTGTTTTGTGTACAAGTAACGCAAACCCAATTCCGGTTTAATGACACCACTTGCCCAGTTACCTGATACATATGGCCCCATTTTACGACCCAACATGATTTGAGCCCCTACAGCATCTACATCATAATTGGCCGTAACACGATGATTAAATACTTTTTTCGTTTCATCATATTGAGAACGTGTGTACATAGCCAACCAGTTTGCATAGAAACGATTTGGATTGTATTCACCGTAAATCATACCTGTATGTGAATCAATTTCCGTTTCACGACCAACCGAATCACCGTCTGCTTTCGTATAAGCATAGGAAAGACCCATTCTTAATGCTTCGGATACATGACCATCAAAACCAACGGCGATACCATGTGTATCCATATCCCAACCTTTGCGGACATCGTATTTTGATTTACCATATAAACCTTGTACCCATAAGTTCGAATCGTGACGTGGGAAACGATAGAAACGTTTACCGTTATGAACATAACCTGTGCGTTCCATCGAATTATAGAAACGTTCAGAAACAATGGCCGACAAACGACGTGTGATTTCCGTTGCATGAGCCTGAATCAATGGAGATACATCCGGAGCTAAACCATCCAAAGCATCCCGATAACCTGACGGATTTCCAACAGCCTGTTCCCATAATTCTTGTTGTACTTCACGAGCCTCTGTTCCTTCCGGCATGAAATAAAGTGGTGTATCATAGATATCCCAACCTTCGGCCGTATTTGTTTCATTGGCATCACATCCGGGGCACAATAACGTTCTATCCGGTTTATCCGGTTTATCCGGATCAACAGGTGTTGCCGGATAAGAAACCTTATATTCACCATTGCCTAACTTTTCAACGGTATATATCCCTTGATTTGTTAAAGCCTGTTCAAAATCACTGATAACCGTTGTTCCATCTAAAACTTTATAAATATATGATTCACCCGGTTTTAAGGCGTCTTGTATGCTGTAATGTAATTTCAATGTTGTATCTGTCGGATTAACAGTAATTTCATTTGCAACGATTTTACCATACTTATCCGTGTCACGATTAACATGTGTGCGAATTTCAGAACCTGTGTTGACATTAACACTGTCTGCATAAATAACACCCGCACCATCAACGCCATAACCACCCAAGTCAATCGTTGCATTGTTTAATGTAACATTACCTGTTTTATTTTGTCGTTTTGAGTTAATACCGTTATGCAATTGAATTTCACTATTTGTAAAACGCAAGTTACCAGCATTGTAAATATCACCTGATTGGTCAAAAATTTGACTGACACTTGCCGGAAGTGTTTCATTTGTGAAGGGATTGTAATCCAAATCGATATCGTCGTGAACATCACTAAATACCATTTGTGCATTTTCAGCATTGTAAGCAATACTTCCCAAATCTGCCGTATTTCCCTTGATTTGAGTATTACCAGTAACAAACATTGAACCACGGTTATATAATGCACCCCCATTACCTGTTGCCTTATTACCAGAAAGAGTGACATTATTGACAACTGCCGTACCGACGTTGTAAATACCGGCACCTTCTTGTGCACTATTGCCTGATACTGTTGAATTATTCAATGTGACAATACCACCGTCCGGATTGGTATTTGTCCGACCAGCATTCGCAATAGCACCACCAACTTCACCAGCGGTATTATTGGACAAGGTTGCATTGTTGATTTCAATATTACCCATATTTAAGACAGCACCACCGTTAGCCGTTGCCGTATTGGATGACAATTCATTGGAAGCACCTGTCAATTTGACGGTATCTAAGTTATAAATGGCACCACCATCTTGAGCCGTATTGCTCGTGAGTGTTGTATTGCCTGCCATATTGACCGTACCATCAAGAACTGCCAAGCCACCACCATAACTACCCGTTGTACCTGTGGCTTTATTGCCGACAAAATCTGTCTTACCTTTAAAATTAACCGTTGAATTATTGGCAACAACAACACCACCACCGATTGCACTACCGTTTGTAGCCGTTGCTTCGTTTCCAGTAAATGTAACACCTTGATTAAAATCAACCGTTGCGGGTGAAACAATAGATGTACCCCCAACTGCCAAAGCACCACCGGCCGCGCCATAACTACCACCACTATTAGACACGCCACTGGTAACTGTATTATTTGTAAATGTCGTATCTCCATTAAATGTTAATTGACTGCCACCCGTAGTTAAAACAGCACCGCCCAATTGGGTTAAATCACCCGTCACACCTGTAGGACGATTATTTTGAACAACCTTATTCCCTGTAAAATCAGTCGCCCCACTCATCGTAACAGTACCTTCATTATGAATAGCACCACCGGAAGCATTTGCCGTTACACCAGAAGCATCCCCATTTGCCGTATTATTTTTAAATTGAACATTATCATATGTTTGCGACTGCCCTTGTTCAACACGGGCAACACCACCATTTGCCGGATATTCTGCATTTCCGTTGGCGTTTGTTTTATTTTCGTACGTCGTAGCATACGTTTGAGCAACGACACCCGAACTGACAACCGTCATGATCGTCGTTCCCAATAAAATTGCATATAAACCCTTGCGTGTGTACATGTTTTCCTCCCTAAGGTTATGACAACTTCCGTCTATATACTACGGAATACTGCTGTCATTATAGCACTCATCAAAATAAAAATCCAGCAAAAAATGAATTTTATTTACCTTTTTTTTACTTTTTAAACAAAATAATTTATTTTTCAAACATTTACTTTTAATACAATATACAAAAATATTATTTATCATCAAAAAATTAAAAGGATATGTTTCTCACATATCCTTTCTTTATCAACTATATATCATTCTTCTACAATGAATGTCCGGATGGACCACGCATCGCATTAACTGACGGTGCAGGAGATGTATTAACTGTACCCGAAGAAATCGTTTTCATTGTATTGATTAAACCACCGCCGGAATTACCTCCCAAAGCATTTGCTGTCGGTGCCGGTGTTAAAGCCGAACCATCATTCATCAAAGACGGTTGTTGCGTATTGGTCGTATCAGTTATTGCCTGATTTCCAGTATTTGCGTTATTCGTTTGTTTTGGTACGTTGTTTTTTTTATCTTTATCTTTAAAAAGCCTTAGACCCAAGTAACCCACAATAGCCGTAATTATTATACCGATACCCAACTTACTCCAAAAACCTAATCCTTCGTCTTCACCTTGAGCAGCCGCATTCTTTTTATCCTCTTCTGCTTTTTGACGTGCTTTCGCTTTTTCTTCTTCGGACGGAACAAACAGATAACTTTTCCCGTTTCCCATATTCCATAAAACACCCTTACCTTCGGCATTGGCTCGTTTTACGACAGCCTGTTCTTCCGGTGTTAATTGTTTCAAATAAGCCGTACGATCTTTCGCATTTCGACCTTTGGCAGCCGCATCGTAATCTTTCGGACTGTTTTTTTGATCAATGATTTGAAACGTCCCTCTTTTAACACCATATTTTCCTTCCGGAAGGGGCTGACCATCCTTCAGATCCGTTATCGGTTTCAATTTTTTATCTGCCATATTTACCTCTCTTAAAAATATTAACGTATTTTCATATTACCTTACTTAAACACAAAACACAAGCAAAAATAACATCATTCCTTTTTAAACCAAATATTCGTTCCCTGTTAATTTTGCAGTATCGGCATCTTTTCCGACATCACCGATAAGAGGAGCACCCAAACGACTTTTCAAACCAGTTTTTTCAGCAACGGCTACTTGACCCGCTTGTGTTGCACTTTCCAGACGTGTTTGTAACGAAGGCGGAGCAACTGTTTCATCTTGAACACATTGAACAGATGTTCTGGTATCACTTCCTCTAACATAAGATCGGGATTTATTACCAAAGGCTGTTGTCAACCGTTCCGTATTCATCAAAACTTGCGCCACATTTTCCAAACTTTCCCCTTTCATATCGCCTGTACACAAGGCACTAAATACAGCCCCTGGAGAAGTTAACATTTCCGTCGATAAATAATTTTGTTTATACACAGGCCGAACATCTGAAAAGCCTTTCGAAGCAGACTCCTTCAAAGCAGACTCCTTCAAAGCAGACTTCTTCAAATCACCTTCATCTAAACCATATTTCAAAACCAAACGCAATTTCCAAAGATAAAATTCAGCATTACTTTCACCGTTTGGACCTTTTGGCAACAAACCTTGTTCTTCCATTTGTCGAATAGTTGCTAATGCCTTTTGATATTCTTCTTCACTACGGAATGTTCCTTTGGCATGCTTCCCCTTTTTGCGAATATCACTTCTATTATGTTTTTGTGCCCGTTTCATAATGGATTCATGATCACCTTTTTGACCAGCATCTACATTAAACCGACGACAAATATTTGCATATGGACCTTTTGGTTCTTCTGTGGGTATTACCGTTTCGACAACAGGAACAGGCGTTTTTGGATCAACTTCCTCTGCACCCTCTCCTTCTGTTCCAACAGCATTAGGACCTGTTTGCTCAACACCCGGTGTTACCGTTTCGACAACAGGAGCAGGTGTTTTTGGATCAACTTCCTCTGCACCCTCTCCTTCTGTTCCAACAGCATTAGGATCTTTTGGCTCAACAACCGGTGTTACCGTTTTGCCACCAGTTTCTGTTTTCTGGGTTGATTGAGCATTTCGTTCTTGTTCTAACGCTTCAAGACGTTTAAGCACTTCTTCCATGCCTTTTTCTAATGCTTCAACTTTCTTATTTGCCGAATCTCTTTCAGTAGTTAATTGAGTAACCTTTCCTTCTAATGTTGATACCTTCTCATTTGCCGCATCTCTTTCAGCCGTTAATTGTGCGACTTGTTCTAACAATAGCTGTTCTTGCCCTCTTTCTGCTTCTAATTGTTTCACTTTGTTTTCCAAAGCAACTCTTTCTTCTGCTTCCCGCCGAACTTGTTCTTCTGCCTCTCGTTTCTTTGCTTCCTGTTCTTTGATATGATTATCAATCAATTTTGCTGTTGTTTCTGTCCCCAATTCCTGTGCTGTTTTGCCATCCCAATTTTTCACATCTGTTAAAGCACCAGCCTTGAGGAGTTCTGTGACAACTTCACCACGTCCATTTTGTGCTGCAAACATCAACGCCGTCATACCTTTATCATTTTGAGCATTTAATGTTGCCAAAACATCTTGACGTCCTAAAAGGGATTTCACAACCTCTGTATGACCTTCTCTTGCCGCAATCATCAAGGCTGTCGATGAGGCATCATCCTGACTATTGGCACTAACACGCTGTGATGATAAGATTTTTTCAGCAACACCCACATTCCCCTTACGTGCGGCCAATAAGAAACACTTCTTCAAATCACGGGGATTAACTCGACTGATATCTTCCATTCTGGATAACAAACTAAACGCCATATCAACATATGGATCATCCTGTTTTGCTAGATCCACTCTATCCAAACAAACCTGAAGCATTGTTCTATCTTTGGTCGGTTTGCCTCCTTCTTTTGCGGGCTGTTTCTCTCCACTAATATGATGAATATCGGCATTATATGGTTCACCTAATAACTTTTCAACTAGTTTCTTATCACCAACCTCAATCGCCCAAACCAAAGCTCGATTAAGATTTTTCTTATATACTGAATCTGTGTTCACGACAGGAACACCGAATCCTTGTTCCAGTATTTCTAAAGCCTTTACCCTATCCCCAAAAGCACAAGCACGCATAAATTCATCATACTTACTCATCGCACATCACTCCTTTTAAAATGACCATTAAGTTCACATGATAATGACTTTATGATATCATATTGATACCAACCTGTCAAACAATTATTTGTCAAAAATTATTCGTTTAATAATATTTAAATAACAAAAAACAAAACTGTTTCATACAAAAAAAGTCATCGGACTAACCGATGACTTTCATTGTATCAGTAACAGAATTGTTTTTAAACAAGACGAGTGTTACCTGATAAGCCTGCCGTTAAATTGGTTTCTTGTTCCATATCATCAACACGGGAAGAACCTAAACGACTTTTCAAACCAGTTTTTTCAGCAACGGCTACTTGACCCGCTTGTGTTGCACTTTCCAGACGTGTTTGTAACGAAGGCGAAGCAACTGTTTCATCTTGAACACATTGAACAGACGTTTTCGTTTCACTCCCATTAACATATTGACGTGATTTTCCACCGTGAGCCGTCGTCACCCGTTCCGTATTCATCAAAACTTGCGCCACATTTTCCAAATCTTTTCCATTCATCTCTTCCGTACACAAGGCACTAAATACAGCCCCTGGAGAAGTTAAATGTTCCGTCGATAAATATTGACCATTCATAGCTTGAACACCTGGAACTTGTTCCAAAGCAGACTTCTTCAAATCACCTTCATCTAAACCATATTTCAAAACCAAACGCAATTTCCAAAGATAAAATTCAGCATTACTTTCACCGTTTGGACCTTTTGGCAACAAACCTTGTTCTTCCATTTGTTGAATAGTTGCTAATGCCTTTTGATATTCTTTTTCACTACGGAATGTTCCTTTGGTATGTTTTCCTTTGCTACGAATATCACTTCCATTATGTTTTTTAGCCCGTTTCATAATGGATTTATGATCACCCTTCCCTGCCTTTGATTCGAATTGACGACGAACATTCGCATATGGACCGTTTGGTTCTGTTGCAACGCTTTCTTCTGACACAATGGGTTCAGGAATATCAGGCTCAACACCCCCTGCACCTTCTCCTTCTGTTCTAACAGCATTAGGACCTGTTTGCTCAACAACCGGTGTTACCGTTTCGACAACAGGAGCAGATGTTTTTGGATCAACACCCTCTGCACCCTCTCCTTCTATTCTAACAGCATTAGGACCTGTTGGCTCAACAACTGGTGCTACCGTTTCGACAACAGGAGCAGATGTTTTTGGATCAACTTCCTCTGCACCCTCTCCTTCTGTTCCAACAGCATTAGGATCTTTTGGCTCAACAACCGATGTTACCGTTTCGACAACAGTTTCTGTTTTCCGGGTTGATTGAGCATTTCGTTCTTGTTCTAACGCTTCAAGACGTTTAAGCACTTCTGCCATACTGTTTTCTAATGTTTCAATTTTCTGATTCGCTTCATCTCTTTCAGCCGTAACTTGAACAACCCGTTGTGTCAATTCAGCAACCTTGTCTTTTTCGACTTTATTCTCTTCTTCCAACTGTGCAATTCTGGTTTGCATAGCTGTTTTTTCCTCTGCTTCCCGCCGAACTTGTTCTTCTGCCTCTCGTTTCTTTGCTTCCTGTGTTGCAATATGGTCTGCAATCAATTGTGGTGTTGTTTCTGTCCCCAATTCCTGTGCTGTTTTACCATCCCAATTTTGAACATCCGTCAAAGCCCCAGATCCAAGGAGTTGTGTAACAACTTCTCCATGTCCATTTTGTGCTGCAAACATCAATGCCGTCATACCTTTATCATTTTGAGCATTTAATGTTGCCAAAACATCTTGACGTTTTAAAAGGGATTTCACAACTTCTGTATGTCCTTCTCTTGCCGCAATCATCAAGGCTGTCGATGAGGCATTATCCTGACAATTGGCACTGACACGACCTGATAACAAAACTTTGTCGATAATATCCGAACGACCCTCACGTGCTGCCAATAAGAAACACTTCTTTAAATCACGAGGGGCAACTCGACTGACATCGTCCATTGTGTTTAGCAAACTAAACATTATATCGGTATATGGATCATCCTGTTTTGTTAGATCCACTCTATCCAAACAAACCTGAAGCATTGTTCTATCTTTGGTCGGTTTGCCTCCTTCTTTTGCGGGCTGTTTCTCTCCACTAATATGATGAACATCTGCATTATACGGAGCAGCCAATAACTTTTTAACTAATTCCTTATCACCAACCTCAATCGCCCAAACCAAAGCTCGATTAAGATTTTTCTTATATACTGGATCTGGGTTCACGACAGGAACACCGAATCCTTCTTTCAGCACTTCTAAAGCCTTTTTCCCATTCCCAAAAGCACAAGCACTCATAAATTCATCATACTTACTCATCGCACATCACTCCTTTTAAAACGACCATTAAGCTCACATGATAATGACTTTATGATATCACATTGATATCAATCTGTCAAACAATTATCGTCTTTTCAGGGGTTTTTTCTTTCAATGAGAACGTGCATATTTTAAACAAATAAATCTCATCAATAAAAAACATCATTCTACTCTAAGTAAAGTATATTTATCAATTTATCATTTCAAGCAATCTATACCAAACCCTGTTTCTACCACTTTATTTTCAACACTAAATCATTATGAAAGACAAATATTATTCAATGCATAAAAAAAAGCCCCTGAAGGGCTTTTTGAAATGGCTCCAGCGGTAGGGCTCGAACCTACGACCGATCGGTTAACAGCCGATTGCTCTACCACTGAGCTACGCTGGAACAACAAAATTATATTTACACTGTTTTTTTTCAAAAAGCAAGCATTTTTTTTATTTTTTTTCATTTTTTTATAACTCATTCAAAAATGACACAAATCAAATAAGAGATCATTCAAAAATGACCTCTTATCGATGAGATACTTTATTAAAGAGAATTTAGTCAGTTAACGAAGAAGCCGTCACAGGCTGTTTTGTTGTTTGATTGGTTTCTATTTCCCATGGGGCAAACAGAAAAATAATAAACAAACATAAAATCAAAACAAACATTATCCAATATCGATTCATTGTCGCTCCTTCCTTTGTGGAAATGAGAACGGTTTTGAATAATGTCAAATATTTTTTGCATTTTATAGACCATGGAATTACAAAACAAATACACACTTACTCATTATACTCATTTTAACATTGTTTCGTATTATCCCATTTGTTCATTCAATGTTAGACAAATCAGTTCAACCCATACCGCTTATATTTTTCGTACTGATATATCAATATGTTTTATCACATAAATTCCCGGAACAAACAAAAACAAGCATGACCGTATATATATCCTTATGCCATACAAAAAAAATATCCGTCTGTTTTCCAACACACGGATATTTTGATCAGACATCTGTTCCATCTAGAACAAATATTTATAACCGACATTAACAGCATGTCCCGTACTGCTTGAACTAAAATCATAATCATATCGTAATTCTAATTCAGATACGTTATATAACCACAGCAATGAACCACCTAATGTAAAGACATCTTTGTCAACATTAACACCTGTAACAGCAAACGGTGTATTGTAGTTCACAAACAATCCCCGACCACTGGCAGCCGTATCACCGAATTCATGTGTCCAACGAGCATGGACTTCCGGCTTAAATTTATAAAAACCATTACCATAGTTAAAGGCTGCTTTGATTTCAACCGGCATTTGTATCGATGTCATATCATCGGATTTAACACGCAATAAAGAAAGTCCTTTCCCTTTTTCAACAATCTCATCGGCTTCAATTTTTGTATAGTCAACACCGATTTTAGGTGTAATGATGATATTTCGAGTCAAAGGCATATCATATCCCATATCAGCCCCGACAGAATAAGACGTTACGTCAAAGTCTGCTTTAGCACTTTCCACCAAAGAATTAACCTTATGTGTTGATTCGTTTTTAGTTTGTGTCCACAACGCATAAAAATCGAAAAACCGTCTTGTTTTTCTGGGGCGATAGTTACCATAAATACCAACACCATATGTTGTCATATCTGTATCAACAACTTTATTGTTTTGTTCCGTTGAACCCGTGGCATACATACCCATTAACCCAAGTGATAATGCCCCCAATCGACGGTCAATACCGGCTGTAATACCATAATTGGTCATATCGTAACCGGACATATTTTCCGTATCATCTTGCGTTACAGACACAGCAAACGGCTTTGCCCACAAACCACCTTTGTCCGTTCGTGTTTGACGTCTTCTGGCGTTGGAACTACTCCAATTAGCATAATATGCTTCATACCCGGGTCGTCCATAATAGTTCGGATTATAAACAGCCGGCAAGCGATTCTGATACAGGTTTTCAACATCACGATATGTCCGCATGGCATCCAGTTCACTCATAGCACTTTGTTTAAAGGCTCTTGTTGTTCGCAAGACGGCCTGTTGTGCATTTAAATATCCTTCCGGTGAATATTCATCCATCGTACGAACAGCACTGTCTGCCGTTTGTGCATAGAACACATTATCCAAGAACGGATCTATCGTATTAGATGCGACACTATCATTGATTTGAGATAACGCCCGTGCAATATGTCCTACGTTTTTAGAATATTTTGTACTGGAAATCCCTTCATTCAATGTTTGAATACCACCGACTTTTAAAGTCAATGTATTATCTTGATTTCTAATTTCTTTATCCGTCCATAAAAATGATGTACTGAGTGTGTCCATATTGCCATTTAATTGTGTTGCACTCATCAATTCGTATTCTTTATTCGTTTGAATATCCCGAACGATAATACGTGTCCCATCTGCTAAATTAACTGTTCCGGATACTTCAACCTTATCCGATTCACCACCATTCGCCCGCAAATCCAAAATACTGCCTTTTTGCATATTAACAGTTGCGTTACCACCATTCGTAATATCATTAGCATCCGAAAATGTTTGTTCAGATTGAACAACTTTCATCCTACCGATACCTTTATCACTTGTTAATTGTGTCGAAACTGACAAACGCCCACCTGTTTCAATATCCAACGAACCCCGTTTTAAATTGACAACACCATCACCGGACAAATGACCGCCATGTGCAACTTGTACACGTTCGCCGATATTGATGACATTATCGGTATCCTTATTCAAAAATTCAAACACACCGGACTGAACCGTCAATTTATCAAAATCAGCATTCCGTTCGATCTGCAAATTACCGCCTGTTAAATTAACAGTTGTATTGGTTACATCTTCCCCTTGCTTTAATGCCAATTGATTACGAACGATACGATTAACTTTCACATCTTTCGATTGAATATTAACTGTTGTATCCGTCCCCAATTCTAACCCTTGTTCATTGGCGCTAGGCATAACAGCATTATCTGCCGAATAAACGGCTTCAACGGCATGTTTCACATTAAATGTACCAGATTCAACAACAATCCTATCTAAACGAATAACACCTGTTGAATCAATACTTTTACCTTTACCAGCATCAATATCTAAAGTGGTATTGGCAGCATCTCCTCCCAATTCTACCATATCCCCAACATAATGGTTTCCTTTTAAACGAACCGTTGTATTTGAGCCAAACGTGATTTTTTCGGCTTCTACCGGATTTTGGATTTGCAATCCCCCACCCAGCATAACAATATTGTCAACCGAAACTGCATTTGTCGTATTATAAAAATGGTCATCTCCGTCTAAATCAACAATTAACTTCGTATTTTTTGCATTGGCAACTTTGCGTATCGGGTCATGAATGGTTACATCTGTACCAACAAGACGCAATGTAGCATCCGTACTGATATCAATTTGTCCTTTAACATCATCTTGTGCCCAAAGTTCCCCTTGTTTAACCAAAATACTATCAACATTCACACCACCAGCTAACCATCCGTGATAATAGCCATATTCATCCTTCAAACCAACGTCGGAAATTAACTGAACCTTGTCTGTTGCATTTCGTTTGGTAAATCCACCTGTAAAAGCACCGGCTGTTTCAAATTGTGATTTGTCAGCAATATCAGATGAAGCCGAACCACCCCCTGTAAAAGTAGCTACCGAATTATTACCGACGGCAACATGCCCCTGAATATTACCGGACGTGTTAATTGTTCCCGTATCACCCATAACAATATTTTCGGCATTCAATTGATGATTACCATTTATCAATGTTCCCTGATTACCAAATTGTAATGTTTTGGTTGTTACTTGACCAAATATGGTATTCGTTAACAAACTACCATCTCCCAAAGACATATAATCCGTCGCCGTAATGTTTGCCTTATTTGTAATTCGTGCATTACCATTCATTAACATTTGTTTGGTATCAATCGTACCGGCATTAACTTCTATCTCACCACCGGTATCCATCGATAACACATCTGATTTTAATGTCGGTTCATAAACAGTTGACGGTTTGACAATTTCTTCTTCAACAACCAGAGTTCCAACATTGGCATTACTGCCCGTCAACGTTGTATCCAATGCAAATTTGGGTTGTATAATATCACCGTGTTCATATGTTTCTAAAACAATCTTACTATTTGTACCCATATGAAGCGTTGCATTTTGACTGTTATTAGATAAATTCAACTGACTACCGTTCAAATTCAATGTACCACCACTTTTTAGGACCAAATTTTCACCGGAATATTCACTATTGTTGTTGAGATTAACCGTACTGTATTCCCCCAACTGTGCATTTTTAACATTCATTTTTGCTGTTTGAGGAATAGGGTTATACATATATTGTTCAATGGTTTCTTTACCTGTAGCATCTGTACGTGTTATCTCTAACATTTTATAAAATGCATCAGCCGGTGACATACCTGTAATAGAATAATCAGCCCCATTTGTCAAAGTTGAACGAGAACCCATTATCAAATTATCAGCTGTCAATGTCGTACCCATTTCATTCAAAAGAGTGCCATTATTAGCAAAAGATAATGTGCCTGTCGTAAATGTTGTCGGTTCTGATACTGACGACGTTGCTTGATTTGAATTTGTACCTAACACCGAAGCCACTTCATCAGCCAAATTTGTTTCTTCATATGCAATGGCTGTATTTCTTAACGTACCGCTATCCCCAAAAACAAAAGAACGATTATTGACCGTACTTCTGTTATCAAAATAACCGCCCTGTGCAAATTGAACATTATCCGTCGTTAATTCTGCCGTTGTATAAACCGGTCTGTACAATGACAACATCGTTGATACATCAGAAGCATCTGATGATGCACCCAATCCGACATCTAATCGGCTCATAAAAACATTACCGTTGTAAAATTGTCCGTTACGCCCCAAAGAAATTAAATTACCTTTCTCACGACCGACGTCAGAAACTAAATTGGAAAAAGAGCCTGAATCATTAAATACACGAGCGTTAACACCCAATAAAACAGACCCTTGTATTGAAGCATTACTTGACTGATATTTTTCACCGTTTTCAATTAACGTCCCGTCTGTTTCCTCCAACTGAACACGTTGGATTGTACCTGTGTTGACAACATGCACTTTAACCGGTCGTGTTTGATAAGGTGTTTCATAAACACCATACCCTTCACCCGTTACTTTGATAACACCACTGTTAATCAACTCACCGGCAAAACTGTCAATCCCGTTCACCCAGACGCCATAACCGTCCTTGGTTGATATCGTTCCAGTATTGACGTAAGTCGGATTATTTTTGTTTAATTCAACTTGTGCATCAACCGTTTGTGACAACAACACCGGCGAGTAAAACACCGTACACAACAAACATAACGAACGAAAAAAACGGCTTTTCATCTGACCTCCTTGGACAAAGCATTTTTTTGTGTTTTACCATACTTTTTATCTAAGTGCAAGCATGAATTGATATTTTTTCAAAAAAATCAGTTCGTTAACCTCTTATTAACCTTTTAAGATATTTTTTTGAAAAATTTGAATATTTTTCCACACTTCAATTATATGAAAAATTTTACAAAAAAATGATTGAAAATTTCTGTAAATATGATAAACTGGTAGAAAGGATATCTTTTAAACTATATTGGAGGAATATTATGACAGGTAATCTTGTTGATTTTGCTTTTTACATACCTCAACGATGCGAAGCAGGACATACCAGAACGTGCTATGAAGAAGCATATGATGATGCAACGGGCAAACCGTTAAGTTCTGGTTCGCCCGTAATAGGAACGCCAACTATTGGTTATGGTTTAGCGAAAGGACATAGTGTTATTCCATTTCCTTCCGGCAAGATAACGGAAGAACAAGCCATTGATTTTGCAAAACAAGAATTGGCATACAAAGTCAATGAAATGTGCCGAAGACAATTTAAAGATTTTGACAATTTACTACCTTGCTACCAAGCAGCCATCTTATATACTACATTTCAAGGAACATGGAAATCCATTCAAGATCCAGCAAATAATGGCGACATGATGGGTGTTCATGAAGCTATTACAAACACACCTAACAAAGAAGCAGCAGCCGTTCTGGGTCGTGCTATTGAAATGGGTATGATGATTGAACAAGTCAAGAAGTCTTATCCGAATGCCGATCCAAGACAAGTCGCTCAAATTTTAGCAAATGAAATGATTGCCCGTTACGCCGAGTTGAACGGAACAGATTGCGAATTGACCAAAGATGAATTGGCTTTGTTATACAGAAGTTGCATGGCCGCATGGGGCATTGAGGTTCCGGAAGAAGAAATTGAACGATTTGCTCTTAGCTTCGAAAATGTTGCTTCCGGAACGGCAGGTATCGGTAGTCAACAACCGGCACCGAAATTTAACGGATACATTCCCGAATTAAATCCAAATCAACATTATCATCCACGAACACAACCAATACCGGATTTCAATTCACCGGCGAACCAAGCCCGTATTGAAGGTCGCTCATGGTCCAATGGTCGTGCCGGTGCGTATGGTTCAGGCAGTTATCGAGCACCATCTTTCTATGTACCGGAAGCCATTGGTCCCAATAAATTCACACCTGACTCAAAAACATTAAAAGTTTCAACAGCAGACGTATCGTGCAACTTTTCCAGTCGCTGTGGAAAACGCCCCAAAATGATTGTTATTCATACAACGGAAAGCCCTCATTACGGAGCAACAAAGAACACCTTTCAAAGTCGGTCTTCCGGCGTTAGTGCACACTACGTCATTAAGCCGGACGGAACAATTATGCAATATTTACCGGAAGGCGTCAAAGCATGGCATGCCGGAGATTCGAAATTTGCACTGTTAGGTATTCAAGGTTGTTGTAACGCCGAATCAATCGGTATCGAAATTGAATGCCCTCCGGGACAACCACAAACACCGGAACAAGTTGCATCAACAATGGCTCTTTGTAAGGACATTCAAGTTCGTCATGGTCCGGTCAGAGATGTTAATGGCAACCTGATAAAAATGCCTGTTGTCGGTCATTCAGACATCGCACCTGGCAGAAAAGCCGATCCTGGAAAATACTGGGCTTGGGCAGCATTTGATGCAGAAGGAATTTCCGATCCATCACATCGATTGCCAACAACACCACAAAGTCATGATCCAAAAATGAATGCCATTCGTAGTACTGATTGCACCCAGTATATTACACCAACGGAACCGGTACAAACAGTCGATACAAAAACAACACCAGATGTCGCAGCAGCCTCTGCCGAAAACGAAAGAAAACGGCAATCTGACAAACAAGGAACAGAAGCAGCCATGGCCGCCGCTGATGCACATTCTGATGAAGTAAAGTTGACAACACGCTTACGCGATGCCGAGTTAGCAGGACAAACACCCGATGAAACCCATACAGATAAAACATTGGCAGCAGATACGGCTTCATCTGATGGAAAACCGTCATCAATTGATGAAAGATTAGCCTCATCTGAAGGAAAAACTGATACACCCAAGAAAAAAAGCGGTAAACGGAAAAATTCAGGAGGTGGTAAGAAAGCACTCGCCAAAAATGATAAAGAGGACAAAACAACATCATCTGACAAGGATGATGCCATCACAACAGATGAAAAGACCGACAACACGGCTCTGGCTGTTTCCACACCAAAAAAACCGATTGGTACACCTGTAAAAGACGATGAATCGTCAAACAAAAAGACACTACCAGATAATGGGAAAGGAATAGCCTAATCCTCCAAAACAACAAAAACAGCCATCAAAAAAAGATGGCTGTTTTTGTTTTAACACTGCACCCTTTATAACGACTAAAAAAGTGCTCATTCAACACAATATGGCATCTCAAAATGTATCCACCATTATCTTGTAAATAAGTATCAATATAAAAAAACTTTTAATTCAAAATGTTTTTCACAAAAAGACAAACTTTCGGATATTTTTCTCTTGATTTTTTGTAAAAATATCGCCATACTACTGCTGTATTTCATTTTATTGAAGGAGTTTCACTATGAAAAAACAAATTCTTACAGTCGTTTTATCTTCGACACTTTTATTATCAGGTTGTGCCAACTGGTGTGATGAATGTGCTGACGGTTCTTGCGAAGTCACATCTCAAGTCGTTTTACCGTCATCTTCTGCTTTATTTGCTTTTGATTCAGCCACATTAACACCGGCTGCCGATCAGGCATTAGCTCCAATTGTTGACAGATTACATGCTGAACCAACAGAAAAAGTACAAATCTCCGGTTACACAGACAGCACAGGTCCGGAAGCCTACAATTTGAAATTATCACAACGTCGTGCTGATGCTGTTGCTGCTTACTTAGCCTCCAATGGTGTTTCTTACGATCGCATTTCTACAAGAGGTTTCGGGGAATCCGATCCGGTTGCTTCTAACGAAACAGCTGAAGGTCGCCAACAAAACCGTCGTGCTGTAGTTACAACATATAAATAAACACAAAGGTTATGACACAAAAACAGGACACATCGTCCTGTTTTTTTTGTTTCAAATATGTCAAAAAGTGAAACAAATAATCGAGTTATCAAAAACCCTGTTTAAAATAACAAATAAGACTTGACAGACCTGACAATAAAACTTAAAATCTCTCCCAAAGGGAGAATATGATGAAAAAATTAGCACTTGTACTTTTGTTAAATTCTGTTATCATGTGGAATACACCTGTTTTTGCCAATACATATACGGGTGATGACGTTCAACCATGTGCCAATGAATCTTTATGTGATACCAACAATCAACCGATTACCGGCATTGTCAAATTCTATTATCCAAACGGCAATTTAAAAAAAATCGGATACTATAATAATGGTAAACGGGAAGGCTTAACAAAGACATATTACAAAAACGGAAAAATTCGAACGGAAGGCTATATCAAAGACGGAAAAGAATTTCTGAAAGGGTATTACCGAAACGGTAACATGCACGGCGAATGGTACTACAAGGACGGGAAACAAGAAGGTTTAGCTAAAACATTTCATCTCAACGGAAAACTGGAAAGTGAAATTGTTTATAAAAACGGAAAACCGGAAGGTATTGCAAAAACATACTATGACAACGGCACTTTGGAAAGTGAAGCCATTTACCAAAACGGTCGCCCAAACGGCATTGCCCGTACTTATCTGAAAGACGGACAATTAAAAATGGAAATTTTGTTCCAAAACAGCATTGCTGTTGCCGGTTACGAATATCATAACAATACAAAAACAAAAATGACTCAATCACTTTTAGAAAGTCATCAAAACGGCTTAAAACAACAAAAAGAAGTTATGTAACACAATATCATAGAAATCAAAACAGGCAGATAATTTCTGTCTGTTTTGATTATACCGAAACACAACAGTCATTGTGCTTGTTTTCCTTTACAAATAGCAGATTTTGTGATATTCTTGGTGCAGAGGTGATTATGCCAAAATCAATGTATGATATTATCAAAAGACAAAATGGTGAAGCATTTGCACAAGCCATTCGCAACTATGACAGCAATATTTTTAATATTGATAACTTACCGATGGTTTTAAGGTATGCCGGACGCAATCCGTTACCATTACTTCGTTTTTTAGAAAGTCTTAAAACCACACAACAAAGCCGACGTGCTGATACAATAGATCCGTTTATTTTGCTACAAAGAGCTGGCTATCGGGCATTTTATGCCGACACGCTTGAGAAACAAAATGCAATTGCTCCCTATTTTGCCGAGGGAGAGGAATTATGCACGTTTACTGATTCTAACCGTTTTAAAAGATATTATATTATCCATGCTATTAAAGAAGGAGCCGAAAAACTCAACCGTTCCGATTTTAAAAACAAAGAGGTGCGAGAAGATATATACGGTACTTCCGTTATTTCCATTCAAATTTTAAAAACGGGTGGTTTCATTAAAATTACCAATCGCTACAATCACAGTGTTCCGTCTTGCGACAATACCTTTAATGCTAACCCTGATAATATTATCCCAGGGCTGTCTCACGCCTTACAAAATTATTTTGAAGTTGATTTCACGGTTCATCATGTTCGAACACCGGATGGTTTTCTTTATCATAATGGGAGTTTATATAAATATGAACATGAAATAAATAACTATTTTATCGGCAACACCTTTTATTTCAAAGACGGCATCGTTTATCCGATTGATACAGATTCTCAAATTATTGTTGATGAATTTATTTTTGATTTAAAAAACAGACAAATTTTAAATCCGTCAAACAGTTCTTCTCCACTTTTGCCAATACTTCAAGCAGAAACAATCGGTAACGTATGGCAAATTCAAAAACAGGGAACTCGTCATGTCTTACTTGTTGATACCAAAGAAATTTTATCCATTCAAAACGGAGTATTAAAAACACTACATTTAAGAAGAACAGACAATGTTGATTCGCTGTTAAGTCATCATCCACATATTGAAGAATTACACGGATATTCTGTTGTGAAACTCGGTACTGACAGTTTATCGAATTGCCCACAATTATCCTTTATTCACTTACCTCGTTGTGAACAAATAGGCAGTAATTGTTTTAAAGGTATATCCGCCAAAATAGATGCTCCTTTGTTAAAGAAACAAGGTATTTACTTTGTTTTAGGCATTGGGATTAACACAAATACCCATGAACTTATCTCGCAAGGTATTTTACCACTTAAATTATATCAATTTCTCAAACGCCATACACATAGCATTGATCATTTGAATGTATCCGAAACGGAAAACGAATGCACTATTTATGCGAATAATAAACCATTTTTAAAATTTCAAAACAACCACTTAATCGGTATTCATTTTTTGGACAGTATTACCGTCATTGAACCAATGTTATTGATGGATATGTTTTTCCTTCAAGAAATATCGGGTCATGGCATTCGACGCATCGAAAATGCCAATCTGATTCGCTGTTCGAGTTTGGAAAGAATGGATTTTCCCCATTTAATACATATTGATTGCAATTGCATTGTTAATTGTGACATGATTGAAGAATTGTCTTTCCCTGAACTGCAATCACTACCACGTTGTACATCAGTCTGTAACAATCGACGATTGCGATACATTTATGCACCGGAATTACCCAAGATACCAGATCTGCAACAATTACCGTCATTAGAACGGTTTGATTGCAAAAACGGCGTTTATCTAAGAGACAAACCGATATGGCTTGCCTCACAGGACATTCGTCGTAAATTTGTGTTTTTCCCAAAAACACAACATGATGAGAGGCAATAGCCCTACTCTTTTATCCCTAAATAATACCATTCTGATCCAATATCGGCAGACATATTGGGCAATAAGATATAACCATCTTGTGGAGCCGTTAAAATTTCTCCGTCATCATATTCAGCAATTTTTTGACCTTTTGACACAGCATCCAAATGCTTATACTCCTGACACAACCGTCCTCTTTTCTTTTTAACCACATATTCCGTTAAACGAATGGCTGTTTTAGATGGCAAGTCATTCACTTTGCCATCAACAATATGATATTTTATCATCGTGTTTATAATGGCATTATATGCAACATCCGTCGCTTTGGGCTCTTTATGATAACCACATTCCAGTGTCACACCTGTTTTTTGACATTCGTGAGCCCATCGTTCCGTTGAATAATCCGAAATATCTGTTTGTCCGTCATAAATCTGTGGCCATCCCAACAAAACATAATCAACATTGATGGCTTCAATCAAACTTAAATTTTCCGGTGTCGGATAATCACAAAAAACAAACGGAACATCCCCTTTGCAATGAGTTGAATGCAAATCCAACAATATATCATGTTGTTCGACTAACGTTGCAATTTCATTGGCTAAACATTGTTCATATGTTGTCGGATTTTCATGATAACATATCACTCGATTCAAATTTTCATCAATTTGACGAACATCGTTCCGATAAGCATTTAAATTACAAATAGGGACAAAGGTAAGACGCCCGCTTACCAAGTTCAAATGATATGATTGTATATCATCAATCACTTTAAAAATAGCATTTGGTCCGGCTACTTCATTGCCATGAACAGCCCCTAAAATCAATATATTTTTGCCTTGTACACCACTATCAAAAGTTATTTTTTCAATCATTTTAAACGCTCCGGCAAGTAACTTAAATCCGTTTTTAATACCCCACATGCCACAACATGCCCTAAATCAACACATGCTTGCATTGACTTGCGTTGATGAAATGCCGTTAAAAAACCGGCAGCAAAACCATCTCCTGCCCCATTTGTATTTACAAATGTATCCAATGGCGATACGGGAAAAAACGCATGCTGATTTTTTGAAAAAACATGCACACCGTTTTGACCACATGTTTTAACAAATAAAGTACCATTCATCATAGAAACATCAATATCCAAAGCCTGCATTTCATATTTATTCCCAAACAAAATATCAATATAGGGCAATAATTTGATGATTAAATCACGTTTATTTTGTACGCAGTGTACATCTGATAAAGTCAAATAATTTTTAACACCATATTTGTTAGCCCGACATATAACATTTTCCACCAAATCGGGACACCGGTTCAGCATATATCCTTCCGTTAAAACAGAATACGCATTTTTTAAATATTCGTCTTTAACATCTTGAATAACCAACAACTCGGAAGCACAACCTTTAGCACATTGAGTTCTGTCTTTATCCGAATGAACCATAACAACACTACAACCTGTTTTATTTTGAGTTGTTTTCAGTAAATATGACCGAACACCATAATCCACTAAACTTTTTTCAAAAAAAGAACCATCTGCATCATGACCTGCCATACCGATAAAACCGGTCTTTTGACCAAGCAATGCCATATTTCTGACTGTATTTGCGGCAGAACCGCCGGCATAATATGACAACGCAGGTTTATTTCGCAAATAGGCGTGTTCTTCATCAGACGCAACAAAAAACAATCCTTTTACAGGCAATATTTTGTTCATAACAACATCCGTTTCATCAAACGAAATCACTTTATCAACAATTGCATCGCCGACTGCCAATATATCCAACATATTTTTTTCCTTTTTTTATGGTAATCATTATGAACGACATTTCGTCAAATGTCCAACAAAAATTTATCTTTTTCGTTTCTTCTTTTTAATTGACTTAAATACAAAAAATAATACAATATGTTCATGTAAAGAATATGGGGTAACAAAATGGGTATCATCGGAATTATTTTTATTTTAGGGCTGTGTGTTTTATTATCCAACAACAGAAAAAACATCAATTATCGCACAATTATTGTCGGCTTGATTTTGCAATTTTCCATTGCGTTTTTTGTGCTAAAAACACACATCGGAAAAACCATTTTTGCGGCATTGGGTGGTGGCATTCAAAAAATTTTAAATTTTGCGACCGAAGGTGGAAATTTTGTTTTTGGTTTTTTAACAGACCGACCGGAAAAATTAGTTGATGTATTGGGTAGTGGGGCTGATTTTATTTTTGCTTTAACGTTAATTCCCGTTTTGATTTTTGTCATGGTTCTCGTTAATATTTTGTATTACTGGGGGATTATGCAACGTATAATTTTATTTTTAGGCAAAGGGATGTATCGGTTGATGAACATAACCGGGGCCGAAGCCATGTCCAATATTGCCAGTGCCTTTATCGGTCAAGTCGAAGCACAAATGTTGATTCAACCCCATCTCAAAAAGATGACTTTATCACAATTATTATCATCCATGTCAGGTTCTTTGGCATGTATTTCGGGTGGAATTATGGCTGTGTATATCGGTATGGGCGTACCTGCTGAATATCTGTTAGCCGCCAGTTTCATGGCTGCACCGGGGGCAATAGTCGTATCAAAAATTATTTTTCCGGAAGAAAATAAAACCGTGACACAAGATGAATTTTCTTTAAAATATGATAAGACAGCCGTTAACTTGATTGATTCAATTGCACAAGGGGCTTGTGTCGGATTAAAGGTATCATTAAACATTATTGCCATGATTATTGGATTGATTGCCTTAATTGCTTTGTTTAATTATGGATTAGGATTACTTGGAACATTTTTGGTAAATGTATTACATGTACCGAATACCATCGGTGTATTAGACATTGCCAACTTGTCGTTGAGTGGATTGCTGGGCGTTTTATTTGCCGGTTTTGCTTTTTTATTAGGCGTACCATCGCATGAAATTGTTACGGTTGGTTCATTGATGGGCGAAAAATTGGTTTTCAATGAATTTATCGCTTATTTACATATGACCGGATTGGAAACGCCCTTATCATCAAAATCGATGATTATTGCATCATTTGCACTTTGCGGATTTGCAAATTTCGGTTCCATTGCCATGCAAATCGGGGGTATCGGTGAATTAGAACCCAGCCGACGCACAGACCTTGCCAAATTGGGGTATAAAGCGTTGATTTGTGGCACATTGACATCATATATATCGGCGGCTATTGCCGGATTATTATTGTGAACACGATTTGATAATCTTATTAAAAGAACGAATAAAGTATGGCATTAGACTTCATTGATACAATACCTTAAACGCCCACAGTGCACCCTGCCTCTCCTCTACGTCACCATGAACTTGGTTCAGGGTCTTTTCGAGACAAAGCACCTTGCCATAACTCCATAAGATGCTGAAACAAGTTCAGCATGACGGTAGGGTGACGTTCATCATAACGAAAAGTGAGTGCGTCTTTTAACAACACAGCACTCTGCCTCTCCTCTACGTCACCCTGAACTGGGTTCAGGGTCTTTTCGAGATAAAGCACCTTGCCATAACTCCATGAGATGCTGAAACAAGTTCAGCATGACGGTAGGGGTGACAGTCAGCATGACAGTAAAAAACAGGACTTAAATCGGATACAAATATGTCCCTTTTTTTAAATAAAAGGGACAAAAAAATCCACCCATTCGGGTGGATTTAAATCCCTGAAAGGAGTGTTATAAAAGCGGGGTTAATAACACAGGGCGTAGAGGTTGCTGGAGGTTCGAGTGCTCGTGCTCACATAACCACTATCAAGATAAACGTTATAGGCGGAACTGTCCCCTGACGCTATCGCTGTCCACGCACTTTTACTTATACCAATACTCATATTTGTACAACCACCCGACCAACTTTGATTATTACACGCTTCATCCAATGTTGCCAGATGCCGTTTGTTAGCCTTACACCAAGCAAATGCACTCCACCAGTTCATTGTTTGATTACTGATACAATAAACGTGACCATTTTTACCCGGTTTTTCTTCGCCTCCTACACAGTCAGCCATA
>JAZTVX010000068.1:0-28598 GCA_045635565.1 Alphaproteobacteria bacterium | reverse complement strand
TAACCGTCGGATAATGATGAAGGTTGACGAGTTAAAATATTGTGTTCAAACATGTGATGCCGGAGAATGGCAAGATATCAACGGTGATTGTTGGGGTTCTGAAATTGATGTCGGCAGTAACGAAATCGGCATAGATGAATTGTCGGCACAATTATGTCGGAATGCGTCACGAACACCAACGAAAGACAATGAAACAGGTAAGGTTTATTGCCAAAAAGGGTAGGGATTGTTATCCTATCAGGTGTTAATAGAGATGGGTAAACATCAGAACATCGAAAATGTATCATGTTTTCATATCATCTATTATAACACCTGATAAGTAACAAAAGTGTCTTTATGAATAAATGTTGATAAAACGGGTATTTTAACAACTTGATAAGGCTTGTTCAATGGCTGATTTCATTAACGGAATTGTGACTTTTTGTCCACGGCTTAATGACAAACTGTCTGCCTGTTCAAACACCTTTTTAACGGCTTCAAAAGAACGGGGAATCCGTAAAACAGCATATTCGATTACTTTCGGTTCAATCATGAGTTGCCTATCTTGAAATGCTTTGTAAAAAACGGCATAAATCAATTCTTCGTCCGGTGTTGATATGGCAATTTTTGGTGTTGCATTGATACGGGATTGTAAATCTTTTAATCGAAATTGCGGAATTTGACGGGCGGTCATCAATAATTTTGACCCTTGCCCGGTAATACGATTGTATAAATGAAACAATGTTTCTTCATGTACGGTTTCATCAATATGTTCAATGACCGTGTGTTTCGGACACACTGTCGGCAATTGAGATAAATCCATCATTCGGGCATCTAAACAGACAGGTGAAAATGTTGTTGCTAAATGCGATTTACCACAGCCCGATTCCCCATAAATAATAATAGCCGGTGTACACCACGAATCACAATGGTCTATCCATTGAACGGCTTCAAAATTACACGGAGCAACTAAAAAATCTCCTCGTCCGTAAGATGGTCGATAGGGCAGTTTCAAGGAAAGTTGTTCTTGCATGTGTTATTTTTTTCCTTTATAAATAACGCTTGTTCGGTACCAGCCAATCAATCGACGCATGAAGATACCGATGACGGCAGCAATGGGAACAGCCAACAAAACACCAATAAAGCCCAATAAAGCCCCACCGGCAAATAAGGCAAAAATAACCCAAACAGGGTGAAGTCCGACTTTATCCCCGACTAATTTCGGTGTTAAAACGTATCCTTCTAAAATTTGTCCTAAAATAAAGACAATGCCAATCCCTATCCATAGGTTGAATGAGGCATGTGTTGTGATAGCCAAAAAGACACTCAAAATCACACCGGTTAAGAAACCAAAATACGGGATAAATGATAAAATACCGGATAACAAACCGACCAATAAACCTGATTCTAATCCGATAACGGATAAACCGATACCGTAAAATAATCCCAATGATAAACAAACCATGGATTGTCCCCGAATGAAACCGGATAGAGTTGTGTTGATTTCTTGTAAAATCGGTATGACGTTTTTTTTGTTTTTTTCGGGAATAAGATCACTCATTTGATTTTCAACTCCTTGCCAGTCACGTAAGACATAAAACAATACAATCGGGGTAATCATCAACATAGATACAACATTGAATAAAACGACACCACCGGTTAAAATGTTCAATAAACCATTGGCAAACGATTTTAAAATCATCCCGATTGATTTGGAAACAGTGTTGGAAATATCAGCCAGTTGTTCGGGCGAAATCGTCTGACGGGCATACACAATCAAAGATTGGATTTGTTCTTTTAACGTATCGGCTAAAATCGGTACTTTGGCAAACAATGCCATAACCTGTGCTTGTAAAATCGGTACAATGATTAAAATAACACCCAAGATGAAGATGATAAATAATGTCATGATAAGACTTGTCGCCATTGTTCTGGATAAGTGTCGTTTTTCCAATGCTGAAACGGCAGGGTGCAAAAAATACGCAAAAACAAATGCCAATACAAACGGCAGTAAAATACCGGATATGGCATAGAAAAAATATCCGATAATTCCGACGATAAGGGCTAATAATAACAATGTTTTATGGGTTTGCGTAAATCTTTTTTTCAAGTGTTCCATGGTGTTTATCCTTTAATAATGAACAGTATTATCAGGTTGTTCGGTTATGTTTTTCAACACATTTGGTTCGGATAATAAATAAATCAATTGACCGGTTTCATCCGGGACAGCCGTTAAAATCAAATCATTTAATCGCAGTTTTTCACCCAATTCCGACACATTACCCCGATAATGGAACGTGACGTTTAATTGTTTGTTGGCAAAGCCTTTAATATCCACTTTTTCAGCAAAGTTAAGTTGTTGCAGTTTTTGACGAATGCGTGACAAATCCGATATTTTTTCAATCGGCACAACAACAGCGTATGCTTGAATCGGTTGAGATGAATTTTGTGACAGATACAGCCATTTTTTAGACATCATACGAATGGTATCGCTCAATAAATCACGCACAATCCGAACGGAAGATTCCCGATCATCGGAAACATTTAATTGAATTTCGGCTTCGGGTGCACTGTTTTTCGGTAAAAAACGGGTGTTGACGGTAAATTGTGTGCCTTGCTTATAAATATCCACAATCATGATTTGTGTTACATTGTATTTTTGAGCCAATTGTTTATATGCGTCGGCTTTGTTTTGAATAACGGCTTCAACGGCTAATTGTTTATCATCATCATCACCGACAGGTATTTTAAATTGGAACAGCCGACTTGCCGGAAAATCATCTCGCAGGGCTTGCCAAAGCGGGTTGTTATCATCAATGGATATGGTTTGTATTCCTTCCCGATAGAGGGGTAAAACCAAAGCCGGTTGAGGCAGACGGGATAAAAAAGTTACATGCTGTTCTGCTAAAAACGACCGAATCGGTTCGGCTTTGAAACGAACGGTTAATGCTCCCATGTAGCGAGTTGAACCGGCTTTTTCATGAGCAACGGATACGTCTTGTACAAAAGAGGTAATCATTTCATCTGTGACAGTCGGGATTCGATTTCTGTCTGCCGGAGCAACGATTTTATCCAATAATTCGGTAAATGCTTGTTTTTCACCGTTGGTAATGGCTTGCGTTCGTGCCAAAAGAGCTGTTTCGGCGTCTGCCGACACAGGAATATTCGTCATAACGAATAAATCTTGTGCCGAAACCGAAAGAACACCCATGAACCCATATATAAAAAACAGACAGGCTAGTCGTTTAAAAAAAAATTTCATAAAATATCCTTTTTTTTATTGAATCTTTTAATTCTCTGTGTTATTGTAGCAGAAGAAACGAAAAAATCAACTAAAAAGAAAAAGGTTTATTGAAATGAAATATAATTCAAACAATGCTTTTGCTAAAATTTTACGGGGGGAAATACCTGCCGAAAAAATTTACGAAGATGAATTTGCCATGGCCTTTTATGATATTGCCCCGAAAGCCAAAGTACATGCTTTGGTTATTTCGAAAGCAATGGTTGTTGATTTTGAAGATTTTGTGGAACATTCCAATGCAACGGAAATTGAAGGTTATATGCGTGCGATTGTTCGCACGGCTGAAAAGTTAGGTTTAATTGAAGGGGGATACCGTCTTGTTTTTAACTCCGGTAAAAACAGCGGGCAGGAAGTCCCTCATTTACACGCACATATTTTAGGGGGTGAGGCATTATCAGAACATTTGTAATTTCTTAATTTTTGTTTTTATTTGTATTATGAAGGAAAGGCAGTCGTTATGATTGCCTTTCTTTGTATTTGTTAATTGTTTGATTGATTATTGATTCAGAAAAAAGTAACAGATAACGGATAACTTTCTTCATGTCTTAAAAAAAGAGTGTTGTATGTGTTTTAGGATTGCTTTCACGGTTTTTTGGGCTTATATTACACGGTATGGAAATATTTATTTGGCCTTTTGCATTTTTGTTGTTGCCGGTCCCGTTGGTGGTCCGTGCGTTGTTGCCTCGTGTTAATCAGGATGCAAATGTACAATCCAAAATAGTCGCTTTGCGTGTGCCGTTTTATGTGTCGGTGGTCGGTTTGTCTTCCGGTAATGGGCAAACATCTGTGCCAATAACAAAATGGCCTCTTGTTTTTGCTTGGATTTTTTGTATTTGTGCTGTCGCTCGACCGGTATGGTACGGGGATGGTCAAACAGTTATACATAATGCCCGTAATGTCGTATTGGCGTTGGATACGTCCGGTTCAATGGCTGAAACAGATTTTACCAAACAAAATAAACCGGTGACACGATTGGATATTGTCAAATCCGTTGTTCATGATTTTGTGGAAAAACGGAAAGGGGATGATATTTCGCTCATCATTTTCGGTAGTGAAGCATATACTTATACACCGTTGACATATGATTACAAAATTATACAATCTTTGCTCAAAGAGGTTTTTGTCGGGATTGCCGGTGAATTAACGGCTATCGGTGATGCGTTGGCGTTAAGTGTTGCCAATATTACGAACGTACCGGCTGAATCTCGTATCGTGATTTTATTATCGGACGGGTATGCCAACGCCGGTGTGGTACAGGTTGAAGAAGCCGTGCGTATGGCTCAAAAAAACAACATCAAAGTTTATACGATTGGTATTGGTTCATCTCCCCGACAAGAAACGGATTTTTTCGGTTTTCCCCGTGTTATCAATCCGAGTGCTGATTTAGATGAAAAAACATTAACAGACATTGCTCAAAAAACGGGTGGGCGATATTTCAGAGCCACGACAGCCGATGAATTAACCGATATTTATCAAGCCATTGATGCGTTAGAACAATCTGATAAAGACGGACAGACATTTCGTCCCCGTAAAGAATTGTTTTTTATCCCGTTGTTGTTGAGTTTGTTGTTTTTTTTCACGGCTTGGTATAGACGGAGGGGAAAATGATATTTTTACGTCCGTATTGGTTGTTGTTGCTGTTTGTGCCGATAGTGTTGATGTGGATGCGTCGGCAAACAACGGTATTGAATCCATGGCAGAAATATGTTGATGCCGTTTTTTTGCCGTATTTAACTGTTGTTCAAAAAGCAGGACTTTCAAAAACATCTTTAAAGTCGATGTGCTGGTTCGTGTGGGGGGTCATGACATTAGCATTGAGTGGACCGGCCATCGATAAATGGCCGACCCCAACCATCAATCAACATCCGGCGACAGTACTGGTTGTTGATTTAAATACGTTAAATCCGTCAAAAACAACGTTAATGCATGTGAAGTTGTATGATATCATTCGTCAGTTGAAAGATAATCAAATCGGGTTGGTTTTGTATGATGAAAAGGGATATGTTGCCTTACCGTTGACGCAAGACACAGCCGTTTTGAATGATATGATTCCGTCATTGCAGGTATCGGTATTGCCGTCCGTCGGTAATGATGTTGCCGAAGGATTTCAAAAAGCCATTGAATTATTGCAAAATACACATCAAAAAAGCGGTCGGATTTTGCTGATTACAGGGGGGACACCCGATATTTCAAAAGCGTTACCTTTGATTCAAAAAACACCGTATCAAATTGGTGTACTGGGGATACAAGACGGAGCGGTGGCTACTCCGATTGTGATGAAAAACGGTTCTTTTTTGCGAGATACACAGGGCAATTTGGTTTTGTCCCATCCGAACGAAGGTGTTTTATCACAATTGGGAACGTATCGTTCTTCCACGCCGACAGGACAAGAAATTCCCGCTTTATTACAGGCAACGCAACCGTCGGATAAACCTTTTGTGCTTCAAAGTGATTCACCGTTTGGGGCTGTTCAGGCTGATGTTTGGCGAGATTTAGGGGTTTATATTGTTGTTTTGGTTATTCCTTTTTTAGCATATTTGTTTCGAAAAGGTATCTTTTTTATCATCTTATGGGGCGTATTGACGGTATCGGTATCGGCACGGGCTGATTTATGGCAACGTCCGGACCAGCACGCTTATCATCAAATGCAACAAGCCGATGAAGCTTATCGTCGGCAGGATTATCAACGAGCCCTTGCGTTGTATGGACAACAGACCTCTCAAACAGCGTTGTTTAATCAGGGGAATGCGTTGGCTCATTTGGGACGATATCAGGAAGCCATTGCTCTGTATGATAAAGTGTTGCAACAAAATCCCCGTCATCATGATGCGTTATTTAACAAAACGTACTTGGAAGAACAATTAAAGAAACAACAGCCTCAACAAGCGTCAAATTCGAATGCAAATAAGAGTGATACATCATCAGACCATACAGATAATTCAAATGATTCAGAAGGTTCGAATAATTCGAACGAAGAAAATCAAGGGGCTGATACACCGTCATCGAATAGTTCGGATAATTCGGATAAGACGGATAACAATACAAATGGTACCAATCAATCGGATAATACCGATAATCAAACAGGGCAAGAGCAATCATCAATATCGTCCGATATGTCGGATAAGCAACAAAACAAACAATCTGATGCTTTAACTTCGCAACAACAAGATAAACCGGTTCAACCATTTTTGTCTGATTCATCAGATAAACAAGATGAACAAACCAATTTGCCGAATGAACCGACACAAAACTCAACCGATACACCACAAACATTATCAGGTGCTTCATCGGAAATCATGATGTCAGACGTACCCGATCAGGAAACACAACAAATCATCAATCGTTTGCCTCGTGACCCATATCGGATTTTAAGATATCGATTGTATCAACAATATCAACAAGATAAATAAGATGAGGAAGAAAATGACCCGATTATTCGTATTCGTTTTGAGTATTGGTTTTTGTTGTATCGTTCACGCTGTTCCACAAATGACGGTAACACCGACAACGGTTGCCGTCGGGCAAGCCGTTCGTGTTATATTTTCAAATGACAAGCCTTTGACGTTGCCGGATTTAACGGTGTTATCATCAGATTTTACCGTTCGAGGTATGGCTCAAAAACAACAGGTTTCATCTGTTAATGGTGTGACTCAAAATACATATCAAATTGTGGTGACGATGTACCCCAAAAAAGAAGGAACATTATCCATTGGTCCGTTCACGATAGAACAAACGCTAATTCAACCGATTGATGTTCAAGTCGTGCCCCGTCAAAGAGTTTCAACCGTATCATCGGTAAAAACATCAGATTTACCCGATGAAAAGTTGACTTCACTTGATGACAATTCAACGGGGATTTTTCAGGTAACGGCTCAACTTGACCCGACGGAAATTTATATCGGTGAAAGTGCGTTGTTGACTTTTCAATTCTGGGAAAATATCGGTGTGTTAAAAGCACAGATTGAAACATCACAAAATCCTGATTATACAATTGAACCGTTTGGACAAGATAAATTATCCGTTCGACAAACAACGGATAATCAGTCTGTACGGGTTTATCAACGGTCTTTTTTGGTTACGCCTCGTCGAGATGGTGTCATGACCGTATCAGGCGGGGTTATCGGGCTTATAGCAAATCGTCAGCCCCAACGTCGGTTATCCCCTTTTTCGGATTTTTTCGGACAAGATGATTTTTTCAATATCGCTTTTGATACGCCCACAGAAGAAGTCGTTGCCCAAGCAAAGCCCGTTTCGTTAGTTGTCAAAGGCAAACCGACTGATTGGCAAGGATGGTGGTTCCCCAGCCGACAAGTGACCTTATCGGAACAGTATCAAATACCAGATAGAGTTGTTGTCGGTCAACCGATTGAACGACATGTGCAGTTAAAGGCTTTACGGGTTGATGCTTCTCAACTGCCGTTGATTGTACAGGGAGATAGTTTGTCAATTAAAGCCTATGCTAATCCCGAAAAACGAACGGTTGTACCAACGAGTGACGGACCGGTTGCGTATGAAGAACGCACATTTGTTTTGGTGCCGATTGAAAGTGGAGATGTTGTGATTCCATCAATTCGGGTAGATTGGTTTAACACAAAAACCGGGCAAAAAGAAACGGCTGTTTTACCGGCTAAAACAATACGGGTTTATCCGTCACAAACACAAATGTTATCTGATACATCAACCCCGACAGATAGCATAAACGGTCAAGGGACACCTGCTGGTAAATCAGAAAAAACCGGAGCAGAGATTCGTTCTGATACCGGAAATCACAAAACCAATACTTCTGATATTTTAAAAAAACAAGAAGCGCGGGTTCGTTCTGATGGGGTGGAACAATCAACTGCCACTTCGGGTGTTTTGGAAAAACCAAAAGCACTACATCAACAAATTATGGCGTTTATTAAGCAGACCTACGGGTTGTTTGGTTTGTTCGAATTGATTTTAATGGGGCTTGTTTTTGTCTTGGTATTGATTTTAGTTGGGATTGTCCGTTATGAAGTAACACATCAAACGGTTCGTGATGTGAAAACGGGTGTGAAAAAAAAGAAAAAACCATTAGCTGACTTGTATCCGTTTCAGTAAGTATCTGTTGAATAAAGGCTTGCCTTTTAGGGGATAATTTGGTATGCTCAACCCACAAAAGAGGGGTAACGTATGACAAAACAAAAAAAAATCAGCATTATCATGCCGGCGTATAATGTCGGACATGTTTTACATGAAACATTTGATTCTTTGTTACAGCAAACATATACCGAGTGGGAATGTTTATGTATGGATGATGGGTCAACGGATAACACATATGATGTTATGCAACGCTATGCCAAACAGGATAAACGCTTTCGCATTTTTCAACAAAAAAATGCCGGTGTCACAACGGCCAGTAATGCGTTACTCAATCAGGTTGATACGCAAACAACGTATATTTACTTTTTGGATTCGGATGATTATATCCATCCGCAAACGTTTGAAACATTGGTTCGTATTCAACAAAAAACACAGGTTGATGCCGTTGAAGGCAGTTGTGTTCGTGTAACGGATAAAAAGCCGGACAGTTATTTTCAACCGATACATTTGCATGAAACAGATGTGACGGTTTTGACGGATTTAAGTGTCTATTTATTGAAACGGACACGACAGAATTTGAGTGCTATGTGGATCAATAAATGTAAATTGTATGTTTGGGATAAAATCAAACAGGTTCGGTTTCATGAAAAATTATCCTATGAAGATGATTATTTTTATAATTCACAACTGCATACGATTATGTCATCCAAAGCCATTGTCAATTATGCTTTTTATTATTATCGGCTCAATCCGTCATCATTGACACGGTCTGTGAATTATCAACGTTATCAAGATGCTTGTACGGCACGTATTTATGCAACATATGATTATTTTATTAAAGGTAAACGTCTGCCGGAACGGATATTGACGGAATTTTGCAAAGATTTATCCGAAGATGCCTATCGCATGATTGGGTTAAAGCCTGTTCGTCGTTGTCGTGATAAAAAACTGCGACGGCAATTATTTCATAAAGCCTGCCTGATTTTTTCGGACATGCGTTTGGAAGGGATTTTGGATGTGTCTTTGTTGAGTTGGTATCAACGATTGGTTTTATGGGCATTTCGGTGCCATTTATATGGGTTGACACGGTTTTTGATGTTATTTAAGTAAAAACGAAGTTGTGATACGGGTGTTTTGTTCTTTATTGAAACGGTGATTGTTGTTTTGCCTTAAAAACAACTCTCATATCGGTTGGGATTGTTTTTATGAAAAGTCGGTTGTTCAAATAAAAATAAATCCGAATCGGTTATAAAACGAATCATTATTCAAAACGGCCTGTTTTTTTGTTAAAATGGTGTTTAAAATGATTAAGGGTGGTCAAAACGCTGATTGGTGTTGCCGTTGTTTGCCGTATTTTTCCAACCTTTACCGATGTATGCCGATAAATGCCGATTTTTTCCGAAAATCGTGTTTCCGTTTTTTCCTAAAAAAGAGTATAAAACAGGGTATGATCAGTTGATTTATATCTAAACGGGGTTTGTCCTCGTTTTTTTGATGTCATTGGTCATCTTTCATCTTTATTGCATGAATGAATTTGATGCCCGAAAAGGGTATTTTGTTTTGCCCGATTTTTGTTTGTATATATCACTGCCATCATTCATGTTTATCGGGCAAGTTTGTATTAACACATTTTTTTACTTCCATTATTTGGATAACAAAAAAACGTTATCTGTTTTTATCATATCCGTGTTAGACAAAACACATGTGTCGCTCAATAGAGGGCTTTTGACGGACAGATAGCCGTCAGATAATGATGAATACTGTTATCTTAATAGGATTTAAAATCAATTTTTTATAAAGGATAAATTATGGCTAATCAATATTTTGATGATGTATTCACGTTGACGTTGGAAAGCCGAACAAAAGATTTGGCTGATAACGTCAGTGAAAACAATGCGTTGTTAAATCGCTTAAAAGATAAAAAAAACATTCGTCCGATTACGGGTGGTTCTAAAATTTTGGAAGAATTGGAATATGGTGCCGGTGATGCTGTATGGTATTCCGGTTATGATACGATTACCTATTCTCCGAAACAATTATTTACATCTGCCGAATATCAATTGAAATTGTGTGCCGTTCCGGTTGCCGTTTCAGGTGAAGAATTGTTGAAAAACATGGGAAAAGAACAAGTTTTGGATTTGTTTGAAAAACGCATTGATAATGCTGTTAAAACAATGAAAAATCAAATGGCTAAATCCATTTACAGCGATGGTACGGGTTCAAACGGTAAAGAAATCGGTGGGTTAGGGTTATTGGTTGCCGATGCACCGACAAGTGGTACGGTCGGTGGTATCAATCGGGCAACAGCCGGTAATGAATTTTGGCGTAATAAATCAACAAGTACGGCTTTGACACCGGATAACATTGCACAGGAAATGAATAAAATGTATTTATCATTGACCCGTGGAACGGATAAGCCGGACTTAATTGTGACAGATGATGCGTTATATTCATTGTATGAGCAATCATTGTTACCTCAACAACGTTTTACGGACCCGAAAATTGCTGATAGTGGTTTTTCAACATTAAAATTCAAAGGGGCAGATGTGATTTATGACGGTGGTCAAGGGGCTCATTGTCCAGAAAATCATATGTATTTCCTCAATACGGATTATTTGTATTTAAGACCACATAAAGAACGGGACATGAAAGTTATTGAAGGGTCCCGTTTAGCCATCAACCAAGATGCTATGTATAAAATCATCGGTTGGGCAGGGAACTTGACTATGTCAAATGCTGCTTTGCAGGGTGTTTTGATTAACGGTTAATTATGTGTCAGTACCTTAAAAAGACACGGACGGTTTCGCCCGTGTCTTTTTTTGTTTATTTTTTAAAGGATTTTTATGATGTTCGATGATTTTAATACATTTCAGTCAATTATCAGTTCACAGCATACGGAAACAGATACATTTGCCCGTTTTTACGATAAATCCGTAAAAACGCATGATATCAATCCGAAGACGGGATTACCTGTTTTTAAAGATGTCTGCTATGTTGAAATTCGGATTAAAAACAACAATACGGATATTTATGACCAACCGGCAACCCCCGAAAAAATTGCCCGTTTTCCCGAAGCTTATCGTCGGTATCAATTGACAAAAGAAAAATGTCAGGAAGGGACACCGTTGGAACATTTTTCATTTTTAACGTCTTCACAAATTAACACATTAAAATGTCACGGGATTCTGACGGTTGAAAAATTGGTGGGTTTGACGGAACAACAAGCCCGTGATTTGGATATCTGTTCGGAAAAAGAATCGGCACAACGGTTTTTAAATTTAGCACGGCAAACGTTTTCACAATCAGAATGGGAACAAAAATATCAGGCCTTGCAACAACAACTGGATGCGTTGAAACAGGAAAATACGCGCCTCAAACAAGAACTGTTATGTAAACAACAGGTTGTGTCGCCGATACGTCACAAAAGAAAAAAATCAATTAACAAATAAGGAATTATTATCCGCTCATCGGCGGTTTTCGGAGGAAATATGAGTACAATTTTAGAAATATGTCAAGATGCCGCTTCTTTGGTGGCAACGCAAAAGCCAACAGATTTATTTGATGCGGATAATCAGCAATCAGCCATTTTTTTAAGCATTGCCAAAGACACACTGGAAAGTTTGCGTCGGTTTGGAAATTGGCAAGAATTGACAAAGGAAGGCCGTTTAACGGTTTCTCCCCACAAATCGGTTTATTACATACCGGATTTTTGTCCGGACTTTTATGCGTTAATCAACAACACGATTTACATTCGTGATACGGCAGAAAAGTTAATCGGTGCCATTACGCCCGAACAATGGATGACGGACCGTTTTTTTAACGGTGGTGATGCCGGTTTGCGTTTTAAAATCCAAAACAATTGTTTGCGTTTTTTAACACCACCTCAACAAACGTGTCAAATCATCTTTTTTTATCGGTCTGCCGTTGTGGCATTATCCAATGAACATGACGGGTGTGCTTATGAAGAAAAAACAACGATTACAAAAAACACAGACGTTCCCGTTTTTGATGAATATTTAGTTAAATTGGGTATTGTATGGCGTTGGTACAAACGGAATGGTATGCCCTATGAAGAAGAAATGAACGAATACGAAAAAGAAGTCAAAGCCAAGTTCGGCAACGGATTAAGCGGACAAGATATTTGTTTGTGTGGCCATTGGCATCCGTTACATAAATTGGGAGGTGTTCATGTCGTATCGCACACCTAACAGACGCAACAAATCATTGAACGTGACTCTACCCAGTCCGACAGGGGGATTAAATGCCCGTGACAGTTTGGATAAAATGGCTGTGACTGATGCCATTGTCATGGATAATTATATGCCGTTGGATACACAGGTTTCTTTGCGTAAGGGGTATCGTCCGTATGTACAACTTAACCATACCATCAAAACATTGGCAGAATATCAATCGCCGATGGGGCATAATCGGTTTTATGCGTTTGGTAATGGGACGATTTATGATATTACATCAGCACAAAATCCGATTGATTTGCAAAAAAGTTTTCATGATAACAACTGGCGTGTCTGTCAATTTAAAAATCGGTTATTCGCTGTTAATGGGGTTGATGTCCCTCAAACGTTTATTCCGAATGAGGACGGGCGTAATGGTGTTTGGGCAGATTTAAACGTAACAGCCGATAATTTGCATCTAAATAAAATCATAAACATTGGTGTATCAAAACAACGGCTTTGGTTTGTTGAATCGGGCAGTTTGACGGTTTGGTACAGCGAAGGTGTTGCCGAAGTACAGGGAAAGTTACTTCCATTTGATGTGAGTACGATTGCTTCCAAAGGGGGATATTTGGTTGCTGTGGGGAACTGGACAACCGACGGTGGGCAAGGCATGGATGATTTAACTGTTTTCATCACATCTGTCGGGGAAGTATTGGTTTATAAAGGCACAAATCCCAATAATGCCGGTGATTGGACGTTAAAAGGCGTTTATCAAATTGGACGTCCTATCGGATATAACTGTCTGATACCATATCAGGGTGATTTAGTTGTGATTTGTGAAGACGGATATGTGCCATTGTCGAAATCATTATCTTTGCAAAATGCAACAAATACGCAAATAGCGTTCAGCAATAAAATTCAAAATCTTGTTTTGGAACGCACCCAAATGAATGCAACCAAAGAAGGATGGCAAGGCATTATTTATTCCCGAGGGGGATATGCGTTGTTTAATGTACCGGTTGCTCGGCAATTTGAACAGCATGTAGTGAACACCACAACGGGAGCATGGTGTCGCTTTACCAATATTCGTTCTTTTTGTTGGGGAATTTTCAATCGGCGCTTGTATTTTGGAACAGATACGGGTGTTATGTTGTTTGATGAGGGGTATTCTGATAACGGTCAGCCGATTGTCGGTACGGTGGAACAAGCCTTTACAGACTTTAACGTTCCTTATTTAAAAAAAGTACAATTGATGAATCCCCGAACAAAATCATCTATGCCGTATGCGTTAGTGACTTATTGGAACACAGATTATGATTCCCAAACAAAAGATAATGTCTTTTCGTTAGGTACAACAGGATCATCTGTTTGGAACGGTATGAAATGGTCGTCTCTTTCGTTGAAAACAGGGACATTTTGGGCAACATTGAAGGGTAAAATTCGTTCACAATGGATTGGATGCAGTGCAACAGGATTTAAATTGAGTCTTGTTTTTCAAACCAAGACCAAAGGGACGTTGATTGAATGGTACGAAACAGGGGTCAGATATGAACATGGAACAGGCATTTTGTAATTCGGATACGGTTCAATATTTTGATGTTGCTCCTTCTTCTGTTGCAAAACAACAACCGTTAACGGATGTCTTATGGGATAAAACGGGTGAAACGATTGAATGGGCATGTAACGGATTGGGCTATCCATCTGATTCGTTGCGTGTTTTTTTGTCATTAGCGATTTTTTGGCAAGGACGATTGGTCGGAGCGTTGTTGTTTCATGACGGATATGCTCAAAAGGATGTTTGGTGGACGATTTACACCACTGATAAACATTGGTGTCAGCGTCGTTTGTTGCGTAAAATGTTTCGGGTCGCTTTTTGTGATTTAAAGTGTCATCGGATTGGCATCTTGGTTCAGGCAACAAATGAAAAATCACTTAAACTCGTTCGGGGATTGGGATTTGTTCAGGAAGGCATTTTGCGACAACTGGGAGAAAACAAAGAAGATTGCTTTGTTTTTTCGATGTTGAAGTCGGAATGTCGATATTTATAACATTTTGAATACATGTGTATTCACTCGGCGGAGGAACGCATAACTTTAACAAAGGAGAGAAAAAAATGAGTAAAGCAGTTGGTTCGGTATTGGGTACAAACGTGAAAGCGAATACCCGTGCCGGCGAAAATTATTTATCATACTTAAAAAGTGTCGATACAACCTTATCGGATAATGCCTCCTCTGCTATGGCGACGGAGGCTAATCAAATGGCACAATCTTTATCAACCGTACCGGATATGGTTTATCGTATAGAAGCATCAGATGCGGCACGTCAACGAGCAGAAAATGCCACGTATCAAGCGTATTTGGATAAGTTATTGCCTCAACATCAAACGCAAACGGCAGACTTGGAAACACGGTTAGCCAATCAAGGCTTATCTGTCGGTTCGGAAGCCTATCAACGGGCCATGAATGATTTGACGGCACAACATAATGATGCATTGAATCAAGCAGCCTATACCAGTGTTTTAAAAGGTCAGGATGCTTTTTCAAACAGTTTGAAAGATGCCCTTACGGCGGGTACATTTACCAACAACGCCCGACAAGCCGGTATCAATCAAATATATACCTTGTTGCAAAATACACCGACAGAATACGAAAATCAAGCCAATATTTACGCAACGCAACAAGGCATTGCCCACCAAAAAGCCGCCGCTCAACAGCAAAGTTTGAACAATACGTTTAATACATTGTCGGCTATTGGCAATACGGCCGGCTATGCTGCCGGTTTTGCCATGTAGGAAAAGGAGAATAACATGTCAAAATTTAATTATGTTGATCACATTTTTCGTATCAATCAACAACAGCCCAAACCATTGAATATGTCCGGTGTGACAGGGTTGACGGATTCTTTTTTTACGGGATTTCAAAATGCGATGAATTTATCTGAACAATTTGAACAAAATCGGCTGTTAGAAGAATCGCGTGAACAAAAAATGTTAGATGATAAAAGTGTTTACTTTAACGACCAACCGGTTCAACAACCGGTTTTAGATATCCCTGATACGGTTGATAATTCATCACAGATAAATGCTGTATCGAACGGGGTAAAGAATTTGTCTTATTCGGAATCGTCATATCCTTCCTTTTTATCGGTTCCGACTTCGTCCGAACCAACAAAAGCGTTACAGGTGGCTCAGGTCACTTTTGATAGTACGTTGACACCGGCACAACGTCAGGCACGTTTATTATCTGATAACACCAACGGGCAGAAATTTTCTTCCTCATTTTTGAATCAAATGTTTGCTTAATGATGAAGGAGGATACATGCCTGAAATGACAGATACTTTTTATGAACTGATACATAAAATGATTACGGGGATTATGATACCCGTTGTTTTTTATCTGCTGGGGCAAATCAATGACATTCAAAAAGAATTATCCGTTTTTGAAATTCGTGTTGCCAAGGAAGCATCACAATACGTTTTGCGAGATGATATGGTGCGGGTTGAAACAAAAATTGATGAACTTAAAACATTGATTATTCAGGAGATAAAAAGAAATGATAACGGCAATTACCGATGATTTCAAAAATCGATTGTGTCGTCACGAAGGCATGATGCTCAAACCGTATCGCTGTCCGACGGGACGATTAACCATCGGTGTCGGACGAAATTTAGAAGATACAGGGCTTTCAAAATCGGAAGCCCTGTTTTTATTAGACAACGATTTGCGACGGGTTGAATTGGAATGTGCTCGGGCATTTGATTGGTTTGATACGTTGGATGACGTTAGAAAACGGGTGTTGATTGAAATGGCTTTTAACATGGGATTAAGTGGTTTAATGACGTTTCGCAACATGCTGAAAGCCATCAAACAAAAAGATTATGTCAAAGCATCTGAAGAAATGCTTGACAGCCTTTGGGCAAAACAAGTCAAAACACGGGCTTATCGTTTGGCTCACATCATGGAAACACAACAGGAGAACTAAATGACTAAAAGAATTTTAACATTTATTAAATCGAATCAAAAAAAGATTGCGGCTTTTTTTGTCGGGGCAATGATTGCTGCTACGGGAGTTGCCGTTGATCCGACAACGATTGAAAAAGTCATTACCATGCTTTTTGGTTAAGTTATCAACTTTAACACAAAAAGGGCAGTTAATGACTTACATATCGAAACAGTTAGATGAATTTCAATTGCCGGACGGTACAATAGCATCGTCTGTTCGGGATATCGATTCGTATTTACGTCGAACCGGATTGGCCATGTCAAGCGATTATTCATCACAAACGTTACAACACATTCGAACAGAACAAGAACAACGGTTGCGACAGGAGATGTTGGCAACTTTTCTTCAAAACTATAAAAGGAAAATTTGGAATGAACAATAACACACAAACAACAAGAGAAATTTTAGAACAAAACATGGCTCGAATAAAACATCAACTGGGGATAAATGATGATGTTTTTTCTGTATCGGCAACATCTGATACTGATACCATGTGTCAAAATGGGTGTGATACCGATTTTGATGGTACTGCATGTCCGACGGAAGGAGTGTCTGTTGATAATTCGTCCGTTTCGTCAACACCCATGACACTAGGCGGACAGACAGAACCCATTAAAGATACGATGATTTGTATCAAAATCCCATCACGGTTTTCACCGGAATTTGCCCAAAAATTTTTATGTTTGGACAAAGAATGGCAAGATTATTTATGTGCCTTGGATGAGGAAACCTGTCAGGAAGCCGATGCTTTGCGTCAGGAATTGTCACAAAAAAGTTGGCTTGATTCCCTGCATCAGTTGAAGTGTTTTCATAAATTATCCGATGAAACGGAAAGCCCGAGAGATTGGGTTGAAAAAATGGCATTCATCGAATATATGCTTGAAACAAATCCACGGGAAGCCTTATCCGTTTTAGAACGGATTTATATCAATCCGACACCTCATGAAAAATGGGAACGTTTTATGAATACATTATCGGCATCGGAAACAGTCGGTGATTATTTTGTCCGTCGTCGTCGGGAGATGGCGAAGGCTTGGTTCGATTCTGTTTTAACACAAAAAGACAGTTCCGGTCTGTTTAAATTTCCACATCATGCCGTTGTGCGAGATATGGTTATCCGATTATTACAAACAGGGCAGGCTTCCGGTATTGACGAAGCCTATGATATGGCCATTTGGTGCAATCCATGTGTTCGTGAAAAACTGATACAGGAAAAATTAGCCGACTTAATCCGTGAAAAAGCCCGTGAAGCCGGTAAAGCCAAAGCCGTTTCTTTTGTACCGACCGGTAAAGGGGAAACACAACTCATGCCGGCAAAAGGTCGTTCCACACGGGAATTATTGGAAGAAGCCATGATTAAATGTCGGTTGGCTTCTCATTAGGTAAACCATCGGATATGGTTTAAATGGAACAACCGTTAATCATGCACACAAGGTGTCGGTAACGGCACCTTGTTTTGAAAGGAGTTACATATGAAAAACAAACCGAATGCTGTTTCGGATCGTATTTTTGTCCGTTTAGATAAGCCCGAAAAAGGGAATATTATCACACTTCATACACCCCAGACACGAACTGTCGGCACGGTTGAAAGTGTCGGCCCGCTCGTTCATTCGGTGAATGTGGGTGATCGAGTTTTATTTCACGTTTTTGATGAATTGCCGACGTATGATGAACATGTTGTCGTCATTCGGGAACGCAGTTTGTTGGGGCGATTTGAAACAGTCAGTTAAATAAAGGGGAAAAAGATGTCTGAAAATAATAATTCATCTCAACTGATGACAGAAAAAGAAGCCGTGCGAGAGTGGCTTGATAAATTAACGCATGCCGAACAGGTCTATCAACCGTATTATGAATTAGTCAAAAAGACACGGGAGGCCTATCGGGCAACGCAAGCCCAAGATATTTACGGCGATATGGGAACAGGGGCTTATAATATTTTTTGGTCCGGTATTGAAACACAAAAACCGTTTTTGTATTTTAAGCGTCCTCAACCATATATTGAACGGATTAACAAGTTGGCTAATCCCGTTGAACGGTTGGCCTGTAAAATTTTGGAACGGGTACTTGAATGGAATTTAACGCAGTTTGATTTTGATAGCGTTGTCAAATATGCTCGAAACGATTATCTGATTTCGGGATGTGGTTTGTTGTTTGAAACATATTGTCCGACATTTCAATCTGTATCGATTCAAGATGATAAAACACTTGATGTCATTGATAAAGAATGTGTTGAAACACATTATGTTGACCCGTGTTATTTTTTAGCAGATACGGATCACGTTGGTGTATGGGAAGATGTGACATGGATTGCCAAAAAAATCTTTTTAAATACGCATGACGTATTACAACATTTTGGTCAACAAGCCGTTGATTTGTTGCGTTTGCGTTTAGATGGAGATGATTCACGTCACATTTGTTTATACGAAGTATGGGATAAAACGACACGACGTATTTATTGGATATCACCGTCTTCGCCCGATGCGTTTATCAAAGTGGCCGATGACCCGTTTCATTTGACCGGTTTTTTCCCGTGTCCGAAACCGATTTTTGCGACTTTATCCAATGACAGTTTAATTCCTGTTCCCGATTATGCCATGATTCGGCAAATGATGAATGAATTAAACGGTATTACCGACCGAATGCGTTTGACGTTACAGGCGATTAAAGTCAGTGGTGTGTATGATAACGCTTTTCATCGGTTGGCTGATATTTTTGAAAAAGACGTGACATTGGTTTCTTTGTCTGAATTTGATAAGTTAAAGGAAGCCGGTGGGATTCGGGGAGTTATCGATTTTGTTCCCATTGAACAATATGTCACGGCATTGGAACAATTGGCTCGTCGGCGAGAAGATGTGATTCAACGTATTTTTGAAATCACAGGTGTGTCTGATATTATGCGGGGCAACTCTAATGCACAAGATACAGCAACGGCTGTTGAAAAGAAAACCAATTTCGGTACGTTACGCAATCAGGAACGTCAAAACGATATGCAACGTTTTATCGCAGATTTGTATCGATTGAAAGCCGAAATGATTTGTGCGTGTTTTTCGGCTGAAAATTTGGCTCAATTTGTTGATAATACAGAAGGATATTCTGCCGAAATGATTGATAAGGCTGTTCATTTACTTAAATCGGAAAAATTACGGGGTATGTTGATACACGTTGAAAGTACGGGGGTTGTTAATGCTGATAAAGAAATTATGAAAACCTTGAATTGTATCCAGACAATCACACAGTTGGTTAAAGATGCCGTTCCGACGGTATCGGCACAACCGTTATTGTTGCCGTTGTATCGACAAATGATAGGGACCGTTGTTGCTCAAATGCCTCAAGCCCGTGTTTTTGAAAGTGTTTTAGACCAAACATTTACGGCCATTCAAACAGATTTGTCAAAACCGTCTGAAAATGTGTGATACAGATACATATCCTGTTATTTAGACGGGATGATAAAGTAAAAAACAGATACTTATAAAAATAAATCTTGCTTTTTGAAAAAAAATGAGATATAAAAGATCTGTTTCGGGCGTGTAGCTCAGTTGGTAGAGCAGCTGACTCTTAATCAGCGGGCCCAGAGTTCGAGTCTCTGCACGCCCACCAAAAAAAATCCAATCCGTATGGGTTGGATTTTTTTTTAGGTGGACAGATGTTTTGTTTGGGTATTTATTTTGTTTAAAACAAAATCATTTTCAGTATATTACATTATTTTTTTTCTTTCTTTTCTTTTTACATCCGATTGACAAAACAGATGATGCTCGTGCATCATCTGTTTATCAATCATTATCGAACGGGTATTGCCTGTTTTTTTACGTTTAATCAAGGAACAATGCTGTTACTATCGGCAAAAGGAATAATCATGTCACAATCAACTTTTTCATTTTATCCGATTGGCTGTTCACATCAGTCGATATCGTCATCGGATAATTTGACTTACACAACGACGGACAGTTTTTTGAAATTATGTGAAATTCAGGAAATGGCACTCAATCAACTGCCGAAACCTGATTTTACGGCCGCTTTGCGTTCGGAAGAATTAAAAGGTAAGTTGTTTTCTTTGTATTCAGATAAAAAAGAAAAAGAATCTGAGAAACTCACGGATACGTTACCTCAAATTCTCGTTGAATTTATCGATAAGACTAAACCGGACTCAACACAATTGACATCAGATATAGAAACAAGTTCCGTTTCGTCTTCGGTAGATTCTTCTGCTTATTCAATGCAATCAACAGCGTTTGTTTCTGATGAAGCAGATGATGTTTGTTTTTCGTATGCCGATATGACGGGACATGTCCCGTTTTCTCCGATACGTTATGTTTAAGAAAGAAAATCATATGAAACAAATAACTGCTCAAATTCCGAAAATATTTAAACCGTTGCTGACAATGAAAAAACGCATTAAATTTTGTTACGGTGGTCGTGCCGGTGGTAAATCATATGCGTTTGCTGACAGTTTGTTGTTTTTAGGTCGTATGAAAAAATTATTTATTGTCTGTTTGCGTGAAATTCAAAGTTCTATTAAAGATTCGGTTTATAAGTTGCTATCGGACCGTATTTCCTATTATGGGCTGACGGATTACAAAGTTTTTGATAACAAGATAGAAAACAAAATTACGGGAACCGTTTTTGTATTTAAAGGGTTGCGTGACCAAGACCCTCAAAAAATTAAATCACTGGAAGGGGCTGATATTGCATGGATAGAAGAAGCACAAACGATTACAAAAAAATCGTGGGACATTTTGGAACCGACCATTCGAAAACCTGATTCTGAAATTTGGATTACAATGAACCGTCAAGAAGAAAATGACCCGATATGGGTTGCTTTGGCAGCCCGACCGGATGATAATGTTTGGATTCAAAAAGTGAATTACACGGATAATCCTTTTTGCCCGAAAGAAATGATTGATTTAGCCCATCGTTGTTTGGAAAAAACACCCCAAGATTATGCTCATATCTGGCTCGGTGAACCAATCACACAAGGTAATGCGAAATTGATAGGGGCAACACTTGTCCAAAAAGCTTTCAAAACACCGTTGTTTGATACAAAGGGACCGTTGATTATCGGTTTAGATATTGCTCGATTCGGTGATGATGAAACTGTGTTTTGTTTCAGACGGGGACGTATGTGTCTGCGTTTTGAAACGTACCGTAAAAAAGATACGGTTGAAGTTGCTAACATTACAACGCATATGATTAAAACGTTACATCCTGATCGTGTTTTTTTAGATATCGGCGGGCAGGGAGCCGGTGTTTATGATATTTTAAAAGATAGGGGATTTCGTCGTATCGTCCGAGGGATATATTTCGGGGAAAAAGCCATCTCGTCGGATAGGTATGTCAATCGTCGGGCAGAGATGTGGGATAATATTCGGTTGTGGTTATCAGAACCGGCTCCTGTTTGTTTGCCGAGTGATGATATTTATATTTTAGGCGACTTGACATGTGTCAACAAAAAATATGATAAATTGGGACGGTTACAGTTAGAAGATAAAGACAGCATCAAACGACGTTTGGGGCGTTCTCCGGACAGGGGGGATGCTTTGGCTTTGACTTTTGCCGAACCGGTTTTTGAAATATCGGAAGAAGAACCGTCCGGTTTTCGGTTGGATGATTTATTTTCTCAATCGTATCATCGTTCGAAGGGAGGCTGGTAAGTCAGCATGGAACCGTTTGAAGCGAATGGTCTTTTTTATCTATGTTTGTTATTTTGTTATCAGTAAGTTGCCCAAAGAAATGACGAATGGGATAAATAAGATGTCATTTCCCCATTTGACATACATCACATCAATCACATCAGATGGTGTTGTTTCATCGGTTCTGGCTAAAAACGCATAGCGATGAAACGATTCGGCACGATGTGTTTCGGCAAGTGTGTTGTCTTTTTTTGTTGCGTATTCAAAGGTGCAGTGATATTGCAATGAGATTAAATTATTCTGAACAAGTTGGCATTCATGCACATAGGCCGTTTGATTATCGGTAACACGCATTTGTGTTGGCGACATGTGCATGCTCCACCCACTTGAATCCGTTGGGTGTAATGTCAAATGAAATAACGGGTTGACAAAACCGTTTTCTTTAAACAAATTCGGATATTGTTTCATTTTATGAATGAGGGGCAATGTTTTGAACATGTTTTGGACTTCGATGTACATGATTTGCGTGGCATGAAACATATCTTGAGGTGTGACGGGCTTATCTGTATTGTTTTCGACAGGTGTTTTTTGAAACGGTAATTTGATGTAACGGTTATAATGATTGTAACCGTCCATTAAATCCTGTTTAATCGTTGTGTAATCGGGTAGATACAGATGAGTTAATTTTTCGGCAACACCGATAAAACAAGCATGGGCTTGAAAGATGTGTTCATCATCTTGGACACAATTTGACAGTGTTTGAATACATGCCTGATGTTTCGGGTTATTAAATTGGTTGTAGCAGGTTTGTAATTCCTCTTTTAACGAATCGATTTGCTTCGAATCGGGCGTTGTGGTTGCATAAACGTGTTGTGATACTAATAAACATAAAATAATCAATAACTTTTTCATTTGAACACCTCCGAAAGGAAAATAAAAATAACTCTAAAAACACATCACAGATATCAATCTGTGATTCGTTTATCGATATATATCACACGAGGCCATAAAACAACACTATTATCCCATTTGAGATGAGATATCATGTATGTTCTATCTTCTTTATTTTTCCAACCACTGAATAATAAAGAAAATTGATGAAATGAATCCACATAATATGTGTCATCAATTTGTGAGCCGTCTTTGGTTGAGAATTCTTTTGAACATTTATATTGAATAGACAATAAATTGTTTTCAATCAATTCACATGCGTAATTGTAAAACGATTGATTGTCCGTTGTGCTGATTGTATCTGGAGATAAGCGTATTTTCCATCTTGTTGTTAAAAAAGGATACATCGTTAAATGAAACAAAGGATTCACAAAGATATTTTCTTTTGTCAAAACGGGGTTCTGTTTCATTTTTTGAATCATTGGTAAGACATCAAACAGGCTTTCAATTTCCTGATACATCAGTTTTGTTGCTCGAAACATATCTTCGGGTGTCATCGGTTCATCAGAATGAACAGGAGATTGTTTTTCCTGATATAACTTTTTAATATGCAGAGGATAAGTTTGATATTGTGTTGTTAAATCCTGTTTAATCGTTGTGTAATCCGGTAGATACAGATGAGTCAATTTTTCGGCAACACCGATAAAACAAGCATGGGCTTGAAAGATGTGTTCATCATCTTGGACACAATTTGACCGTGTTTGAATACATGTTTGATGTTTCGGGTTGTTAAATTGGTTGTAGCAGGTTTGTAATTCCTCTTTTAACGAATCGATTTGCTTCGAATCGGGCGTTGTGGTTGCACAAACGTGTTGTGATATCAACAAACATAAAATAATCAATAACTTTTTCATTTGAACACCTCTGTTTTTTACAGAATATAGTAAATGAATAGTCATTTCAAGCAATTTTTTAAATTTAACCAGTTACAACACTTTGTTGAAAATAAAGTGTTGCTTGGTAACGTACGCAAACAAAACTTGTTTGCCTAACGTGCCGTTATGATAGTGTCCGTAAAACTTTTACGGATTTTTTTTGACCCATATCAACAAAGGAGAAAATAATGGGAACATTAAATGAAGAAATTTTAGCCGGTCGTCAGGCCATTAAACGTCAAAATCCAAAACCGGGAGAAACACCGTATTACTATTTAAAGCCCAATTCGGACCCGTTTCAATCGATTTCGGACGATGATGTGATTAACGTTCAATCTCCGGATGAACCGAATCCGGCTTTATCTCGTTCAACATCTGATAATCCGTTTCGTCATGGTATCAGTGGTGGACAAACATATGCCATGGATGTGAACACAACCTTCCCACAACCTGTAAAACCGGTTGTGATGAATCAGCAAACAGATTGTGCTATGACATTTGACGGTCAAAATTTGAATTTGTATCAAGGGGATAGTTTGGTTCGTCGAATTCCTGCTATGTCGGGGGCTCACGGTTATCAGGCTCGTCATTATCAAACAGTTAAAAATCGTGGTCCGTTACCGGAGGGTATGTATTACGTTGACCAAGCCGGCAGACAATATATCAATCCCGTAACAGAAGCGGCAAGCAATTTTGGTGTTGGTGGTTGGTCCGGTGGTCGTTCGGCATGGGGTGACAGTCGGGCTTGGTTACATCCGACAGACCGTCGTAATACTTTTGGTCGTGACGGTTTTTCTGTTCACGGTGGTGATACACCGGGTTCTGCCGGTTGTATTGACATTACATCTCATATGCCTGAATTTAATGCGTATATGGATTCCTGTCAGGAAATTGTTCCGTTGAACGCCGGTTACCCGAAACAATCGTGGTAATCACTTTAAAAAAACGGTAGGGCGTTACGCCGTACCGTTTTTTTTTATTCTTTTTGTGCATTTTAAACTCTTGTTAGACTTTTTTCGGTTGTAATCGGTTGTGTTGTTCAAAAAATACATCTTATGGTTGAGTGAAACTCGAAAAAAATGAAAAAAAGACGTATTTTTTGTGAAGTTGGTGTCAAATTTTCTTGAAATGTAATATCATCACGGTATATAGTGTAGATGTAACAATCAGTTACGTTGTTTAAAAGGAACATATCATGAACAAAATAAAAATAATGAATTTGTTGGATAAGGGGGTATATATTGGTTGTCAAATTTACCTGATTGGTTTGATGGTATTTTTGTATAATGAGGTGTATAACCTGTTTGCATTAAATGTCGGATCGCAGTTGCCGGCTTTGGAAGTGAAGCAATACGTACAGGATGCAAAAGTTATTCTTTCTTCGTTGGAAATAATGATGGTATCAATGATTGTGTTGATTTGTGGTGTTTTGCTACGTTCGGCTTATCGATATTATGCAACAGTATTTGTTTTCGTGCCAACGATGATTTCGTTGTGTTATATGTGCGTGAATTACAGGTAGGTGGTATGATGAAAATGGATAAATCAAAAATTTTGTTTAGCATTCAATGGAGTGTGTTTTACATGCTGGCTGTTTGGTGGCTTTTTTTCGGTTGTTATTTCATTTATGATGTTTGGTCGTATTCCTCATTTCGCTTTTGGGGAGCTGAATCGTTGAATCATTGGTCAACTCAAGGTTTTGGTTTTTATGCTTTGGATATGTCTTCGATGGCTGTTATGCTTTTTTCCTTGGTTGTTTCTGCCTACATTTTACGTAAAACGTATTATCTCTATGCGTTGATGTTTTTACTTGTTCCATTTGTTGTGCTGTTTGTTTAATCTTTTGTGTGTAAGGAGTATATAATGAAGTTGAATATTCAAAAAATAGGTTATCACGCTCTGGTTGTTGTGGATTTTGTTTGTTTAGCGATTTTAATGTGTGTGCAACGCTTTTTGAGAAAGGCTGATCTTGCCATTGATATGATTGTTGATGAAAAACAGTTTTACATGCAAAGTTTTTTACAAGACTATCAAATATTCTTGTTGATTTTAATGACAATAATGGCTCTGTTTTTCAGTTTGTTTTTATATCAAAAACAACATGTTAAATCAGCGTTTGTATTGTCGCTCGTTCCGATAGTTTTGTGCTGGCTTGTTTTTTGACAGCAATCGTTATATCTGCTGTTTTCAAATACCCTCTCCTGTTTTGACGGTTTTTATTTTCAAAAAATATTGACAAATGTTAAAAATATTGTTATATTGTGAAAAATATGTTGAAATTAAGAGGAAAAGATGACTGTAGATATTTTACTAAACATTCGTGAAAATCATCCGGATTTGGAAGTGGTGCAACAAACAGAACAAGGGACTTTGATACGTTCAAATGGCGATGGTGACAGATATTTTGTTATTCCTCCTTGTTTTGTTTCGGACTATGAAGCGTTTAAACGCCAAAAACCGGCAAAATTTAGGGCTTTTTTGTATTTTATCGGTAGTGTTTGTCGGGATTTAAACAAAAAAGCAACGGAAGGTCTGTATCGGGAAAAGATGAATGATGCACTTGCTGATATGCAGGGATATTATGCCGAAATTTGCTTGGAACAGGGAAGTGAACCGTCTTTGGCAAAGCCGTTGATGAAACGTGACAGTTATGGTTGGCGTTATGCTTATTATCAACAAAATTATCGTATCTCTCAACAACATACATGTGAATAGATATTAAAAATACATGTGAATAGACATTAAAAAACCTATTTGTTAATTGAACGGATAGGTTTTTTTGTCGTTTTGGCAGGTATGTTGTTTTAACACGGATGTTGTTATCAATATTGGGTATTTATGGGTATGTTGTTCCTAAAATTGTTGAGGTATATGGTATTAGGGAAAACATTAAACGGTTGCATATATGTTTGTATGATGATATGCTTAATAAGATGTAAAGGTATCATATCGGTTTAGAACGATAGAGTGCTACATATGGGAAAGGATTTGTTGACATGTTGGATTGGTATATTTTTAAAAAAGACATTAAACGGTATTTTTTTACCATTTTAAAAGTTGTCATTGTTGTTTTTTTAGTCAATGAATTGTCAACGTGTTCGCAAACTGTTCACTCGGGTCTTGCATTGCTCAAACAACCGATATACCATGCCTTATTTTCAAAACAGCGAGAAAAAGTGCCTTTGCAAAGTATGCAGGAAATTTATACGCCTTACCAAGATGCTTCACCAAAATCACACATGTATATTAACGGCTATGATATCATAAAAACATTTGTCATGACATATCAAGGGTATGGACGAGTTGGCTACATGGATGTGAATGATGCGTTAATAAAAGGTTGGTATTTGTCTTCTATGAATAAAATTTATGCCCGAGAATACAAGGCTATTGCAACGCATGATTTGTTGGTTGTTTTTGGGCAGGCTGCTCAGCCGGATGTTTTTAAAAAACTGACATTTTCGCATGAAGAAAATCTGGGAATTGTTTCATGGCCATATGAAATGCGTCATATGCAACCGGATTTCAGCAATATTCATGTCATATCTGCGACTCGGAACGTGCAAAAGGGTGTTTCTGTTTTGCGTAAGGGTGATGAAGTCTATATGGAGGGGTTGCTGATGGATTGGGGCGGTACAATTCAAAATCCGAAACGGGAATTATATTATAAGACGGCTCGTTCTGGTCATGATATTTCAGAGCAACGTGCCGGTGGACAATTATCCGGTTTGTGTTTGCAACTTTATTTAACAAAGTTAATTGTGAATGGGCATGTTTATCAATAAATGTTTATATAGATTTAATGGGTGATTGTTTTTAAGCAGATTTAATGTTGTTGAGGGCAATAACAGGCTGATATTGTTTTTTCGAAAAATAACATTCGAATTGTTTGGGTGTTGTTAGAATCTGGACAGCGATTCGTTTTTTTTGATTAACCAATTGTTTTGTAATAAAAAAGATAATATTTTTTGTTCATATAAATAAAGACAAAAGAGAATCGTTGGATTTATTGGGAGACATATTGCTCTTAAAAGAAGGGTGAATTAACAAAGAAATGAATTTCATAAGAGTAGTGAAAAGGAGTGGATTATATTACTTTTATAAGATGTGGAGGGGATAAATAGGGTGATTTCAAAAGAAGAAATAGACATGAAATATATATAAGTGTTTGTTTTTTTGTTAAAAGGGTGGGGTGTATAAAGAAAAATACAACAAAAAGACATAACCTAAATAATGCTTGCATAAAATGGTAAGATATGATAGGATAAGAAATGTGCTTTCAAAGAAATATCATGCGATATAAGAGGATGCATAAAAGAATCTGTCGGTGCTGTTGAAAAAAAACACCATAAAATCAACACTTAATAAAAAACCCAAAAAAAAGTAAAAAAAGGTGTTGACAATTGGTATTAGTTCTGATAGATTAGTTTCTACCGCGACGGGGAAAGTTAATCGAAGGTTAACGGAAGCCGAAGTTGGAAGAGTTCTTGAAAACAGTGTGAATAAGAGAAAGAAATAGATGCACGGACGGCTTGTTTGGAAAAGACAGATGAGCGAGTTCATGTGCATTGGAACTATGAAGACGGAAAAGATATGTGTAATATTGGTAAAGTTTTTGTAGGGT